>CAKOOK010000025.1 GCA_934098515.1 uncultured Bacilli bacterium | reverse complement strand
AGCAGTAGATATTGCTGCTCCTGGTGTTGTAATTGGAGCTTTAACTTCATTCTTTGCTAGTATTGCTTTAGCTAAAGTATTAGCAGTAGGTGCTTTAGCACTTGTTATCTCTACATGAGCACTAAATGCTGCTCCTTGATTTGCGTTTTGGCTAGTTGCCTTTTTAGGATAATATATCTTTAAAAGATATGTATGTTTAGCATTATTTGCTTTTGCAAACTTTCCACTACCTAGTTCTATAGATGTACCAGTTATATCAGTTTTTGATATATTGGGTATAACTTCTCCATTAGTACTATCATTAGTACTTACCAGTTCATATTGTAATGGATCATCTGTTTTAAATGTATTTGAGTCTACTACTAAAGTAAGTTTGTAATACATCTCAGCATCTGTTGTATTATTACCAGTAACTGTTATAGTTTTTGTAGCCCATACATCATCTTTAGGATATATTCCAGATAGATCAATATTTGCTCCTCCACTATATGTTATTTTCATTGTTCCGGCATCGGCTCTTACTGTAGTGCTTGTTTCAGAACTCATTCCAGCAGTAAAGAATGCATATGATACACCTACAACACATATAAGTGATATAATCATTACATAAATCATTACTCTTTTTTGTTTCTTTTTTATTTCTTCTGTTTCCATTATTTTACCTCTACTTTCTATCATTAATTATACAGACCTTCATTAATATTTTCAAGGTGTTTTTTACGACAATTTTATTTATAAAAAAAGAACAACAAACATGTTATCCTTAAATTACATACCCATATTCTTTTTTTGTCTTTCCCACTCAGCTTCTTTAAATAATTCTTCCTCTTCTAAGGCTTCTTCTAAAGCTTTCCCAGTTAATCCTGGATTATACCTTACAATATCATCTACTTCTAAAAATTCTTCAAATTCCTGATCTTCTAAATAATGTTTCCTAAAAGGCACCTTTAACTCTTTAGGTGTTACATAATCTATTGTAAACATTGCTAACGTTGCAAATATTTTAGGTGAATCAAATAGTACTTTAATAGTCTTTCTTACACATCTTTCATATTCCTCAGCAGCTTCTCTTTCAAATTCATGACTCTCTTTATTATAACCAGCAATATAAGCTAAATAACTATATAACTGAGTATTAGATGTATAATCTTTTATATATCCAAACTCTTTTCTAAGTTTCATAACAAAATCATTATCTTTAAGTTTTTTAATTATAACTTCTCTTAAAACACTTTTATCAAAATATTGTCTAGTGCATGATACTAGTGGTATATCACTATGAGGAATAATTTGATAATATTCCTTATCATATTTATTTTTTCTTTTAATTACAATTCTAAAATCAGCCGTAGCACTCTTATCTACTAGCCCTTTACCATATAAATATTCAAGCATATCTTCTGGAGTATCAAACTGATTATAAAAAGCAACAATATTAAGTATTTTACCAGCTGATTTATCTTTGAAAAACGGCAAATTATTTAACTCTATTTTTGTGCTTTCCCCTTCTTCATTCAAGTACGTTAAATAGTATTTCATAAATACACCTCAAGAAAATCTTATCATTAAAAGAAAAAAATGTAAAGAGATTTACATTTTTAATACTTCTACATCAGGTTTACTAGTTTCTTTAGATGTTTTTTTAACATTACCAGCTGATTTCTTAACTACAGTTGTTTTAGGTACCTTCTTCTTATTTTTAGTTTTATCTATAATAATTAAAGCAACTAAGATTAGTAATACAGCCCCAGCACCAATTATAAAATATAATCTAAAAGTTTCAAAGAAAGTTTCTTGAGTTATATTTATTTTATAAGAAATAAGTGTACCATCTTCTGCTTGAACATCTACTTTAATAACACTACCATTTTTAATATCAGTATTACCAGTAATTACATATTTAGCATTTTCATCATTAGGTGTTGCCGTTACAGCAATTTGTTTAACATTATATTTAACTTTTAATTCATAAACAGTTTTTGTAGGTGAAAAACCAATATTATAACCAGTTAGATTTAATACTTTTAAAGTAGCATCCTTACTTTCTCCCTTAATTTCTTCTCCCTCTTTTAATCTAGTTACTTTTACTGTATAAGTAGAAGTTATAGTACCATCAGTTACTTTTATTTCAAAATTATTATCGCCAACTTCTAAGTTCAAATTTTCTGGTATCTCAACTGTAGCACCTTCCGTAGCAGGCTCAGCCGTTAATTTTATTGTATCAACATCATATAATACTTTTAATTCATAATTAGTTTTAAATTTACTAAAATCTATTTTTTGCCCCTCAATATTTAATGTTTTAAGATATAATTTCATATCAGATATACTGGTTGTTGTAGTCGTTGTAGTTGTCTTACTTGTAGTAGTTGTTGTTGTCGTTTCTCCACTAGGTGCTTTAGTTGTTGTAGTTGTAGTACCAGAAACCCAGCAAGCATATAAAGTTATATCTTTACTTACTGAATAAGTAGTTTTACTTCCTGTAGTACAAGTCTTAGTACTTCCCCATCCAGTAAAAGTCTTACCTTCATAAGTAGGTTCTTTTAAATTACCTAACTTAACATTACATTTATTATTCTTAGTAGAACAAGATAACACTTCATAAGTCCCTGTACCACCATTAGCATCTAATACTACTTTAAATGTCTTTGTAGCTACAGTTGTTGTTGTAGGTTTAGGTGTTAAAGTAACTAATCTCTTAATATCAGTTTCATTAGATTTAGTATCATCACTATAAACATATGATGAACCTTTTATAAGAAGCTCTATAGTTGTATTATTAGCTACTTCTTGAGTATTAAAATGAAGATAGCCAATAATTGAAGCTCCAATATTTTTATCATTTCTTAAATATAAACCATTTTCAGCACTTAAATTAGTATATGTTCCACCATATATACCAACGTATTTAACAGTAGATGGTATATCTAAAGTACCAGTTATACTCTTATATTTATCCGTTACTTCTAATGCACAAGATAATGTGTTTCCACCAACAATACTACTTGGACAGATCAAATGCATCTCAGCATTTACCACCCTTGGCATTAAACCTAAACAAAATAAAGCTAAAAGATATTTTAATTTTTTCATAATACGCCTTCCTATTCTAAAAATATTTTAGCATAAGTTAGAAGGAAAAACAATGAATTTTAAAAAGAAAAAAACTAGATTATCTCTAGTAATTTTACTTAAAACTTTTTTTAAATAAACCCTTTACTAAGTTTTTTGCTCTTTTATTATCACTGTAATCTGTATTTATAATTTCATCTATTTCATTTGTAGATAAAGTAAGCCCCATCTCATCATTAAATTCAGTAATAAATCTTTTAGCTCTCTCATAACCTCTTTCTGGAGTTGTTCTTTTTGAATATAATAATTTAAGAGCCACTAACTGTAATATACGATGTCTTAATTCTAAGTCTGTATCATGATCATATACGCATTGTTTTAATTCAGAGTACTCTACTATATCTTTATAATTATTTTCAATAATTTGAAGTAGTTCATCTAAACAAAGTGGACCTTTAATACCTAAATATTCTTCTAAATTATAATTATTATGTATATTGCCAGACGTTGGGTCAGCACTAACTAAGACGCTAGGTCTATTTAAATCTCCCCTTTTTTGTGGTTTATTTATACGAACATAGGTCAGCGGAGTTAAAAGTTTTCTCCCGCCTTTATATATAAGACGCATGCTGCCACCTATGCCTCGGTATTCACATCTCATTACTCTTAATTGCTTTGCTGATAATCTAAATAATAATTGTTCTATATCCATAACATCAGAAATATCCTTAATCTGGTCAAAATCAAGAAAACTAATACCTTCTAACTCTTTAAGTGCTCTTTCTGGATATTTAATCTCATACCATCTAGCAATATTATCAACTAGTTCTTGTAAGTCTTCTAAAGTTATATAGAAGTGATATCCATTTTTTATAGATCCCTTTAACCAATATAAAAAGTCTTTGTTTCTGTCAATTTGATATTCTTTCTTATCTTGATTATAAAATTTTTCTGCTGCTGCAATTGTCATTTCAACCTCCTAATGTAATTTTATTATAACATATTCTAGTTAATAAGCACAAAAAAACTAGATTACTCTAGTCATATTTCAAATGGTAGCGGCGGAGAGATTTGAACTCCCGACCTGCTAGGTATGAAAAATAAGCCCCAAATCAAATTACTGTTTATTTTTTACCGTTTCCCTTATTAAATAAGGCTTCGCTCCGATATATATTATAAAATAAAATATAAGTAAATTC
>CAKOOK010000024.1 GCA_934098515.1 uncultured Bacilli bacterium | reverse complement strand
ATGTTTAAACTCAATATTTCCTTTAACTTTTTTAGGATCAAGTTTTCCTTTAAGTTTAGATTCATCAGTCATTTCTTTTTCTTCTAGGAACTCAAATACTCTTTCACTTGCGGCAGTTACTGATTGCATACTATTTAAGCTTTGTGCTATTTGACTTAGAGGGTTTGCAAATAGTCTTACATACATAATAAATGCTACTATAACACCAAATGATATTGTGCCTTTCATTGTTAGAAGTGCTCCAACAACACATACTGCTACATAACCAAAGTTACCAATAAAGCCCATTATTGATGGCATCATACCACCTAAAAACTCACTTTTTAAGTTGCAAGTGTAAACGCTTTCGTTAAGTTTAGCAAATTTATCCCAAGCACTTTTTTCACCGTTATAGGCTTTTACTAAAGTTTGAGATGAGTAGATTTCTTCGATATGACCATTAAGTTTACCTAACTCGTCTTGTCTCATTACAAAGTATTTTTGTGCTTTACTAAGAATTATCATCATTAAAACTAATCCAATAAGAGATGAGAAAATACTTGTTAAAGCCATAATCCAGTTTGTCTTAAACATCATAATTAAGCAACCTATTAAAAGGGTAAATGCACTTACAAATGTGCCTAAACTGTTATTTAAGTTTTGACTTACTGTATCTATATCATTAGTAACTCTTGATAGGATATCACCACTAGTATGGGCATCAAAATATTTAAGGGGTAATTTATTAATCTTATGGCTTATTTTTTCTCTAAGTTCTTTAGCAAACTTGTTAGTAGCATCTACCATTAAATACTTTTCTAGGTAATCAAATATTGCACTAAGAACGTATATAATAATGAGAGCAAACATGATCTCTTTAACTTTATCTATATCTATTCCTGTAACAATTCCAGCAATGATTGTATTAGTTAACTTTTCTAATCTTTTAGGGCTTATGATAGCTAAGACACTACTGAATGCACTAAAGATTAGAGCAAATATTATTCTGAACTTGTATTTGTTTAAGTAATGCATTAATTTTTTTACTGCAAGATTAAAATTGTTTGGTTTATCATTAGGATTTCCTCCACCATGTTTAGGCATTTTCTAACTCCTCCTTTGATAACTGAGAATAAGCAATCTCTTTGTAGACTTCACAACTCTTTAATAGTTCTTTATGAGTACCCATTCCCACACATTTACCATTATCTAAGACTACTATTAAATCAGCGTCTTTAATGGTACCTATTCTTTGAGCAACTATTAAACTAGTAACATCACTGGTATTTTCTTTTAAAGCTTTTCTTAGAATATAATCTGTCTTATAGTCAAGTGCACTGAATGAATCATCAAATATGTAAAATTCTGGTTTTCTAGCTATTGCTCTTGCAATGGAGATTCTTTGTTTTTGACCACCTGATACGTTAGTTCCACCACTAGCAATATGTGAGTTGTATTCTTTTTCCATCTTAGAAATAAAGTCATCAGCCTGAGCTATTTTAGATGCTTCAATTCCCATTTCTTTAGTAAGTTTTTTACCTGCGTCACCATATAAGATATTATTCATGATGCTATCGTTAAAGATAACAGCCTTTTGTGGAACGTAACCTATCTTTTCGTGAAGTGTTTTAAGGTTATAATCCTTAACGTTAATATCGTCAATTAGGATTTCACCACTAGTAACATCATAAAATCTAGGTACTAAATTAATAAGAGTTGATTTACCACTACCAGTTGATCCAATGAATGCTACTGTATCGCCCTTTTTGGCTTTAAAGCTAATATCTTCTAGCATATATTCTTCACTATCAGGGTATTTAAATGATACATGTTTAAATTCGATTTTGCCCTTAACATCATTGTGCTTAGTAACGTTTCCATCATTAATTGAACTATCAGTATCTAATACTTCATTAATTCTATTTGCTGATACCTCTGCTCTAGGGTACATAATGAAGATAAAGGCTAACATTAAGAATGATGAAATAACCTGCATAGCATAACTAGAAAATACTACCATGTTACTAAAGACAGTCATTTTATCCATCATACTTGCTTCGTTAATTAGGTAAGCACCAATAATATAGATTGATAGAGATACGCCTTGCATAATAAGGTAGATTCCTGGGTTTAATATTCCCATCATTTTTTGGTTAAACATTTGAAGTTTAGTTAAATCATTATTCCCTTTAGCAAATTTATTTTCACTATAAGTTTCAGCATTAAATGCACGAATTACACGAATACCTTTAAGTTGTTCTCTAGTAAGTTCGTTAATATTATCAATAAGTTTTTGAACTTTTTTAAAGTTAGGGAATACTAATATTAATAATAGGCCAATTATTAGAAGTAAAATAACTACACCAATACCTGTAGCAATACTCCACTCTTTACCTTTATTTAATATTTTAAAGATTGCCCATACTGCAGTAATTGGAGCTTTAATAAGCATTTGAAGGCCAATACCTAAAAACATCTCGACATTGGTAATGTCGTTTGTAGTTCTTGTAATTAAACTACTAGCTTTAAATTTTTTCATTTCATTTAAACTAAAATCAAGTGTCTTATTAAATAATTTACCGCGAACATTTTTAGAAAATGAAGATGAAACATATGCAGCAAAGTAACCTACTATAATTGCTGCAATAAGTGAGAGGCCGGCACAAAGAAGCATACAACCACCTTGTGTTAAAATCTCACTCATCTTGCTTCCTTCAGTTTGAACTAATCTGGTAATTGCTGACATATAATCAGGAATTTTTAAATCAAGCCAAACCTGGAACACAATAAAAAGTATACATAAAAATATACAAAAAATATCTTTTTTATTTAGATTTTTAAATAATTTAAACATATTAATCCTTTCTATTTATATTATCTCGCATCTTTAAGATAACTTTATAAAATGTTTCTAATTCTTCTTTAGAAATATCTTTTTTAAGAACAGTTTCTAGTTTTTTAAATAAGGTTTCTTTTTCTTTGAAGAACTTCTTAGCATCATCACTTAATATAACAATTTTACCTCTAGCATCGTTAGGGTCACACACTCTTATTATAACATTGTTTTTTTCCATAGTTTTTAAAATACCAGAGATTGTTGCTCTACGTAAATTAAATACTTCTTCTAAGTCTCTTTGATAAATAGTCTTTCCATCATGTTTTAGAATATACTTAATGATTTGCATTTGAGCAATACTAGGCTTACTGTACATTTCATCATGCGAAGTCTCACTCATTATCTTACGCACAATACCCTTTTCAAGTTCTTTAATAGAATTAAAAATATTCTTATCTTCCATAAACATCACCTTAAGACACTAGTAAATTTTATCACAACATTTTAATTTGTCAATAGCCTTACAAAATATTTTTAAAAACTCGGGTAGCCGTATGCAAGAACTACCCGAGAATATGTTTAAAAATTAATTAATAACGTAAGGATCTTCTGAGGTGCCTGTTCCGCCAGAAATTGTAGCTGAAGATATAAGAGAAATTGAAGGACGAAGCCCGCGGGCGTTGCTCATGGCACTGGAGAAGTTGCCAAAGTGGCTGTAGTCAACGTACCAAACGTCAGCGTGTCCACTAACGAAGTGGCTAGGAGACAAAGAACTCCAATAAGCATCTGTAGCATTTTCTAGTAAATATGTTGTTCTATTATTTTGAGCATAAGCATATCCAGCAAATGCTAGTTCATCTGCTGTTATTAATCCTACTTTCGATGTTATTTTACTTAGTTCTCTATTACATTTTAAACTAGGACCCGTGCCTCCAGCACTATATTTGATACTTAATAATCTTTGGGTTGCACCATAATATGTTGTATTTTTAGCATAACCTAAGCCATTTACATCTCCCCAACTCCAAGGATCATATGTTGTATCTGTTACATTAGTTTTATCATTACACCATACAGTATCTTCTATTACACTTTCATATGCTTTTAAATTGTTATTATACCAAGTTTCTAAATTAGTTAGTATTGTACTCTTATTAGTATTTGCATGCGTAGCCTCATATGTACTAGAACCTGGTGTTCCATACTTAAATCCTACATAAGCATTATCATCAATTTTTTCATTAAATGCACTTGAATATGAACGAGAATTTGTATATTGAGTATTATACCGAGCAAATGCTGCACTAGTGCTATTATTTGTCGGTGAGCAAGGATTAGCTGCTCCTGCTGTATTATCATTATGTAAGATAAGTTTTACTGAACCGTCCCCATTTATTCTTACTATTCTCCAGCATTTATTAGCAAACTGCACATAGTTATTTTTAACTGCTCCTCTAAAGTAGTAAGATGTTCCATAGTCATCCTCTGCAGATGCAAGTAAAGCTTCTGTTGTATTTTTATTTGAACTTACCTCTTTAAAAGTAAAACTATTAGATGTAGCACTTACAACATAATACACACTACTTAAATTAGTTGTTGTTTTCATAGTACCTGCAGTATCTGAACTGGCATAATAAGGATCATATGACACTAAATATTTACCAACTAAACTAGAATATGAATTAACATATGTATCACTTGTTACTGCTGCTCCAGTTAAATTAAATTTTGTACCATTTGCTTCCCATCCTGTTCCGTAAGTAAAGTAATAAGCTTGATATTCTGATGATACACTTACTGTTGCACTTTCAGCATCATTTAAAACGTAAGCACTTACTTCTTTTCCTGGTGTTGTAAGTGGAGTCTTTACTTCATTATTAGCTAAAATAGTATCTTTAAAGGTTACTATTGTTTCAAATGTTGCATTACACCTTACATTACCATCAGTAACAGTTGTTGTTAATGCCCATTTGGTACCATTCCATTTTATAGTTTCGTTAACGTCTATCTTTTTACCATTTCTTGTGCACTCTACAGATGCTATGTATTCATCTGTTGTGGGGAAACTTGAACTTTCTTCTCCATCAATAAGAGCCATTATAAATAAGTCATCTTTTGGTCTTGTCTTAACAGTTCCTACTACTGATATTTTTACTTGATAGTCTTTACCTTCTATGTCTTCTTTAGTCCAGATATCTTTATTATTACTATCAAGCCACATTCTAAAGTTAAATGTTCTTGATTCATCTTTAGAGATGCCATCTCCTCTTTTTAGGATATAGTTTTCAGTTATATTGTATTTAGATAAACTCTGAGGAGTTGAGATAGGTTCTAAAGTATTAATTACTGTACCATTTAGGTCATTATCTCCTAGTAAAGATACTTTTACATATTTAGAGTCTATTTTATTAGTTGTACTAATTACAGATGCGATAACGTAATACTCAATATAGTTATCACATTTATTTTTTATAGTAAATGTGTATGGTGTTTGTTCTAAGGCTTCGCCTTCAGATATTGGGAAAGTATTAAGTAAATTAATTTCATTTTGTCCATTAAATTCTAGATCCATACATGATGCTGCTAGAGTGTTAGCATCTGTTTGACTAGAATAATTAGTAAATACTGCATAACTTACTCCAGTTATCATAAGCACTACAGCGAGCATTATACATAAAATTAACATTCTTTTTTTATATCTATAGAGACTCTGGTTCATATTTTAACCTCTACTTTCTATAGATATTATATAACAACCCCCCCCCGTGTCTAGTTAATTTTTGCACTTTTTTATTCTATGAACTGTAAAATTTATATCTAACTTCCCGTTTTTTACTAATCGAGAAGTTAGTTCAAGAAATCTTGTGGGGAGTTAAATTT
>CAKOOK010000023.1 GCA_934098515.1 uncultured Bacilli bacterium | reverse complement strand
TCAATTTAGAGAGGTGAAAGAGTACGAATGTTAAAAAGTACTCTTTTAATATATTTAAAAAAGTGTCCGGAAGTAAGGTTGTTAAATGATGTGTGATTAGTCATACATCTTTTTTTTATGGAATATATTTTTATTATGAAAAAGATAATATTACTTTTAATTGTGGTTATTCCATTAAATGTTAAGGCGATTAGTGCTAGTTCTTATATTGTTATGGATAGTGATAATAATAGGGTGTTAGAGGGTAGTAATATTAATAAGAAGAGTTTGATAGCATCTATTACTAAAATAATGACTAGTATGGTGGTTATTGAGAGTTCTAATGTTAATAAGAATATTACGATAGGTGAAGAGGTTTTAAAGAGTTTTGGTAGTGGTATTTATGTTAGTGTTGGAGAGAAGATTAGTGTTTTAGATTTATTATATGGACTTATGCTTAGAAGTGGTAATGATGCAGCAATTGCTCTTGCTTATCATGTTGCGGGTTCAATGGATGGTTTTGCTTTTTTGATGAATAATAAGGCTAAAGATTTGGGTATGAATAATACTAGTTTTGTTAATAGTTCTGGGTTAGAAGATGGGGATAATGCTAATATGAGTACGGTTTATGATATGGCGTTACTTTCTAGTTATGCGATTAATAATTCTTTATATAAAAAAATAGTTGGGACTAAAGATATTACAGTTAAGACGGACTTAAAGACTTATGTTTGGCATAATAAGAATAGGTTATTATCTAGTTATAAGTATTGTGTTGGTGGTAAAACTGGCTTTACTGAAAGAGCTAGAAGAACTCTTGTTACTAATGCAAGTAAAGATGGAGTTAATTTAACGGTTGTTACCTTTAATGATGGGAATGATTTTGGTGATCATAAAGATTTGTATGAGAAGTATTTTGATTCTTTAAAAGAGTATGAGATTGTTAGTGAAGGATATATTGATAGTAAGTATGATGATAGTTATATTGATAAATCTTTTAAGATGAGTTTAAGTAAAGATGAGTTTAAGAGAATAAGAAAAGAGATAAGTTATTATGAGAATAGTGCTAGTAAGGTTGTAGGAAGAGTAAGTGTTAGTTTAGATGGTAAGGAATATTTTAGTGAGGATATTTATATTAAGGATAGAGTGAAAAAGGAAGAGGTTAATCTTAGTTTTTGGCAGAGGTTAATTAAGAGGTTAAAAGAGTTATGGTAAATATTATTTGGGGGATATTTATTGTAATTGGAATTGTTTATAGTTTTGTTAATGGGGATTTTAGCGAAGTTAATAATGAGGTTTTGTTAAGTGGTAAGAGTGCTTTAGATTTAATTTGGTCGATGATACCTTTAATGGTTATTTGGATGGGTCTTATGAAGATTGCCGAGGAAGCAGGAATTATTGTTTGGATATCTAGGGTTATGACGCCAATACTTAAGAGGATATTTCCTAGTATTCCAGATGGAGATGAGTCTTTGGGTTTTATTGCAAGTAATGTTGCAGCTAATATGGCTGGGTTAGGAAGTGCGGCTACACCTTTTGGACTTAAGGCGATGGAGTGTTTACAGAGGCTTAATAAAGATAAAAGGGTTGCTAGTGAAGCGATGATTACCTTTTTAGTGTTAAATACTAGTGGGGTTACGATAGTGCCAACAACAATTATTTCTTTAAGACTTTTTTATGGAAGTGTGAATCCATCAATAGTTTTACCTTACTGCATTATTGCAACGACGTGTTCGACGATTGGTGGGCTTACACTAGATTATATTATTAGGAGACGTAATGGAAACAGTTAGTCTTATTATTTTGCCTTTAATAGTTTTATCTATTTTGATTGTGGCTTTTGTAAAGCGTGTTAATATTTATGATAAGTTTTTAGAAGGCGCTAAGGAAGGCCTTGTTATGGTGTTTAAGATAGCACCTAATATTTTTGCGATGATATTTGCAGTGAATATTTTTATTAAGAGTAATTTTATTAGTGATGCTTTATCTTTTTTAGGGCCTTTTTTAACTAGAATGGGGCTTACTACTGAGATACTTCCAATGTGTTTTTTAAGAAGTATTAGTGGGACATCTACTTTAGGTATAATGGCTAATATTTTTGATAAGTATGGACCAGATAGTATAATGGGGTATTTAGCAAGTATTATTCAAGGGTCTAGTGATACGACGTTATACGTAATTGCTTTATATTTTGGAAGTGTGGGGATTACTAAGAGTAGGTATGCTTTGAAGGCTGGCTTTTTTGCAGATTTAATTGGCGTGGTTGTTTCATTTATTTTAGTATATTTATTCTTTGGTTTATGATAAAATAACTTTAGGTGATGTTTATGGAACGTTTACAGAAAGTTATTGCAGCTTCTGGTTATACTTCAAGAAGAAAGGCTGAAGAGTTAATTAAAGCAAGAAAGGTTTATGTTAATGGTAAGATTGTTACAGAACTTGGTACTAAAGTTAGTGGTAATGATGATATTGTTGTTAATGGTGTACATTTAGAAAAAGAGGAGTATGTTTACTTTTTACTTAATAAACCTAGAAGTGTTATTTGCTCAGTTAGTGATGAGCATAATAGAGTTACAGTTACTGATTTAATTAGTACTAATAAGAGAATTTATCCAGTTGGTAGACTTGATTATGATACGACGGGTTTAATTATTTTAACTAATGATGGGGAGCTTGCTAATATTTTAATGCATCCTAGTAATGGGGTACCTAAGAAGTATGTTGCTAAGTTAAATAAGTGCTTTGCAATTAATGATTTGAAGACTTTAGAAAAAGGTGTTATGGTTGATGGTGTGATGTGTAAACCTACTAGAGTAAAGATTAAGAAAAATGATTCGGATAAGGATTATTCGATTGTTGAGATTACTATAACTGAAGGACGTAATCATATTGTTAAAAGGGTATTTAAAGAGTTAGGATATTTAGTTGATAAGTTATCTAGAGTTTCTTATGGCTTTTTAGATGTTTCTAAGATGAAGAGTGGTGACTATAGAGAGTTATCTATTAAAGAAGTGAAGAAGCTATATGATTACAAGTATTAAGATAGATAGATTAAGTTATGATGGTAAAGGTATAGGCTACATTGATGGTAAGGTAGCCTTTGTTTGTGGTGGATTACCTGGAGAAGAGGTAAGTGTAAAAATTATTAGTGATAAGAAAAGTTTTTATGAGTGTGAACTAGTAGATGTAATAACTAGAAGTGATAAAAGAGTAGGAAGTGCTTGTCCTTATTTTAATCTTTGCGGAGGATGCGCTTATATGCATGTGAGTCATGATGATGAGTGTGAGATGAAGGTTAGTGCTTTAGAGGATATTTTAAAGAGAAAAGCAGGATTAGAAGTAGATATAAAAAAAGTAGTGTCTGATAAGGATGTTTGTTATAGAAATAAGTTAAGTTTAAAAGTAAAGAACTATGAGTTTGGTTTTTATAGGGAAGAGACTCATGATTTTGTAAAGATAGATGATTGTTTACTTGCTAGTGATGCGATTAGAAGTGTATTTAAGTTAAAGGATTATTTGAGATTTAGAGAAGGTAATATTTTAATTCGTTCTAATTTTAATGGTGAAGTTATTATTAAGATAGATACTTGTGATGAAGCTAAGATAGATATTCTTAAAATAAAAGAAAGTGTTAAGTTAGTTGGTATTATTTTAAATAATAAGGTTATTTATGGAGAAGATTTCTTTATTGAAAGGGTTCATAATTATTTTTATAAAGTTAATGTTAATTCTTTCTTTCAAGTTAATTTAGATATATTAGGTAAGGTTATAGATATTTTAAGAGAAAATAGTTATGGGGTAGTTGCAGATCTTTATTGTGGTGTTGGTACTTTAGGAATACCGCTTAAGAAAGATAAACTATATGGTATTGAGATTGTTAAAGAGGCTGTAATAGATGCAATTTATAATGCTAAGATTAATAAGCAAGATAATAAGTATATGCTTGGTAGTGCTGAAGTAATAAGTAAGATTACTGATAAAATAGATACTATTATAATTGATCCTCCTAGAGCAGGACTTAATAAGAAAACACTTGATTTTTTAATTAATTATAAAAGTAATAATCTAATTTATATGTCATGTAATCCTTTTACACTTGCTAGAGATTTAAGTGTATTAAAAGATATTTATGAAGTTAATGAAGTTTATTACTTAGATATGTTTCCTAAGACAAAACATATGGAATGTTTATGTGTGTTAAAACTTAAATAAATTAGAGCTAGTTGTTATGTGTTTTAGTAAAAATATTTTATTAAGATATTAATATATTGTATTTATGTGATTTTGCTGCTATGATTATAATAGAAAGGAAGAAGGTAAGAAATGAAGAATTTCAAAAAAATTATTTTAACTATCATGTTAGGTGTATTAGTGCTTTTACCATCAGCTGTATATGCTAAAACTGATGTTAAAACTAATGAAGAACTAAAGGCTGCTACTAAAAATGGTGGAGATATAGTGCTTCAAAATGATATTGTTTTGACAGATGATATAACAGTTAAAGGTCAAAATATTAGTATCGACTTAAATGGAAATACTATGACTTTAAAAGCATATATTGATGTGTTTGAAGGAAGTCTTGAATTTAAGGGTAATGGTTTAATTAAAGATGACCGTGAAGATACTAATGCTACTATTTATGTTTATGGTTCAACTGATAGTAAGGCTGTAGCATTTGCAACTTTAACTGTTGGAAAAGATGTTAAAATTGAAACTAAGCGTTATGGTATTACTGTTTGGCCTTGTGAAGTAAATAAGAAGGCAGTACCTACATATGGAACTGTTGTTAATTTTAATGGTACAATAATTAGTACTAATAAGAATGCTGGTGCTATAACAATTAACGGTAATATTCAAAATAATGGTAAGTTAGAGAATGCTCCAATTATTAATATTGGTAAAACTGCTGTTATTAAATCTAGTGCTGATACAGCAATGTATGCTGCTGGTATTGGATATTGGAATATTGATGGTGGAGAGTTTGAAGGCAATAGTGTTATTGGTATTAAAAGTGGTAAATTAGTAATTAATGATGGTGTATTTACTGCTGTTGGTGTTCCTAAGGATGGAGAACTTTATGGTAATGGTATTATTTCAACTGGTAGTGCTATTCAAATTGAGAATAATACTAGTTATGCTGGTAACATGGAAATTGTTATTAATGGTGGTACATTTAATAGTAGTAAAGGTTTAAGTATTTATCATTATCCTCCAGTTAAAGATGAAGGTAATTCTTTAAAATCACTTGTTATTAATGGTGGAACCTTTAATGCAAAATTTAAATTATTAGATAACGATAATGTTACTATTGAGTATGGAAAGTTTGCTAATGAAATTATTGGATATTTAAAAAATGGTTATATTCAAAGTAAAACTGATGGAGTATATTCAGTAAGTAATATTATTGGTAGTGGTGCTGGTTTATTAATTAATGGTAAAGTTAATACAGATTATGTTAAACCTGGTGAAGAAGTAACTATTAGTACTATGGGTTCATATGAATTAGATAGCGTAGAAGTTACTACATCTGATAATCAAAAGATTACTGTTAAAGATAATAAGTTTGTAATGCCTAATAAACTTGTTAGAGTTAATGCTAAAACTACTCAGTTATATGATATTTTATTTGAGCCAAATGAAAATGTTGAAATGACATTTACTACTGGTGGTAAAGAGGCTGAGTCAGTAAAAGCTGGAGCAGAAGTTAAATTTAACTATACTCCTAAGGCTGGTTATATTGTTAAAAAGATTTCTTTAGTTAATTTAGATACTAATAAAGAAATTGAAGTTAAAGATAATACATTTACAATGCCTGGAGCATCAGTTGAAATGAAGGTTACATTAGAAAAGGTAGCAAGTATTATTGAAACTTCTAAACCTATTGAAGTAGCTGGTGGTGTTGATAAAACTGTTGCTGAAGATTTATCTAAGGTTAAAGTAGATAATTCTAAGACTGGTCTTGCAGAGTCTGTAGATCTTTCTAAATTAGAAGATATTACTGAAAATGATAATATTGAAGTTACTATTAAAACATCTTTAACTAGTTATGATAAAGAGAAGAATGTTCTAGTATATGATATTAAACCTTATTATAGTGTTAATGGTAATGAAAAAGGAATTATTTCTAATGATGCTTTAACTAAAGCAGTAAAGATTGAATTACCTGTACCAAGTAATGTTACAGATACCCATGTAAAAGTTACTCATAAATCTGGTGATAAAGTTATTGATACAAAGAGTTATGAAATTAAAACTAGAGGTGAAGATAAATATATCGTATTAGAAACAAATAGTTTTTCAACATTTGAATTAAGTTTCTATACACCTGCATCTGTTGAAAACCCTAAAACTGGTGATAATATAATGGCTTATGTAATTACATTAGCTGGTTCTGTATTAATCATTGGTGGTGCTGTTGTAGTATTAAAAAAACGTTTTAATCATTAATATGAGTAAAAATAAGGTAAAGTAAAGAGGCAAGAAATTGTCTCTTTTATATTGTAATATTTTCTCTAATACTTTGCATAATAAGAATGTGTGTAAATTAATTTGCAAAAAATTGTAAATAGAATAAAAAAGAGCAAAAATTAACTGGACACGGGGGGGGGTTGTTATATAATATCTATGGAAAGTAGAGGTTAAAATATGAACCAAGAAGAAATAAAAAAGAAACAAAAAAGAGTAATGATTTATGTAATGATTATATCACTTATATGTGTTGTAGGTGTATCATATGCATTCTTTACTGCCGGAATGAGTTCTGAAACAAGCACTACAGTAAGAGCTGATGCCGGAACAATGAAAATAACTTATGATGGAGGAAAAGAAATAAATCTAGCTGGAATATATCCTAAAGGTGATGTATGGGCTACAAAAACTATAACAGTAACTGGTAATAACACAACAGATGCTGAAATGTACTATAAGTTAACTTTAGTAGTGGATTCAAATACATTTAAAACAGATGATCCATTACAATATGAACTAGTAAGCACTAATGATAGTACTAATGGAGAAGTTATTCCAGCAATATCAAAAACTGATATAACTGGTACATCTATTGAATTAGGTAGTGGAAAGTTTGCAAAAGCAAATAATGCTAAACACACATATCTATTAAAGATATATTATCCTAAAAAGGCAACTAGTCAAAATGCAAATCAAGGAGCAGCATTTAGTGCTCA
>CAKOOK010000022.1 GCA_934098515.1 uncultured Bacilli bacterium | reverse complement strand
GGCTTATTTGATATTTCATTAACTTTGTATTCAAGTATTGTAAGAGTAGTAGGATATGTAATTTGGTATTCAGTAGGTATTATTACTTGTAGATTGGTGTGCAATATAGTTTTTATTTGTCCTAATTTAACCTTGTATTTAAAGTCTTTTAAGATGTCGGTTAAATCTTTATTAGTTTTCAGTTTTTCAATTACTTTAAATTCAAGCATGAAAAAAGTCCTCCTTTCTAGAAAGAGAACTTTAAAGTTTTATATAAAATAAAAACTTACGAACAATTAAGTCCGTAAGTTGATTTCAAATGGAGCAGGTGATGAGAATCGAACTCACGTGGTCAGCTTGGAAGGCTGAAGTTCTACCATTAAACTACACCTGCAACTTAATGACAAGATAAATTATACCATATCTTGTCATTTTTTCAAGTGTTTTTAGTTAGTTTTTTTAATAAGTGATAAATTAACTTTGTTTGTTTCTTTGTTTATGTTGTCAATATATACTGTAATTATATCACCTACACTTACGATATCTAATGGATTTTTAACGAAGTTTTTACTCATTTTGGAGATGTGTAATAAGCCATCATCGTGAAGTCCAATATCAACGAATGCGCCAAATGAAGCTACATTTCTGACTGTTCCTTTTAATTCCATACCGATTTTCAAGTCGTCAATCGTTAGAACATCACTTCTTAGTATTACTTCTGGAGCATCTTCTCTTGGGTCTAGGCCTGGATTTTTTAATTCTTTAATAATGTCTTCAATTGTGTATTTTTCACCAAATTCTTTTGCTAGTTCTTCTGTATTAGCTTGTTCTAAAGTTTCTTTGAATTCTTCTCTTTTAATATCATTAATATTTAAATTTAGTTTATTTAATATTTTAGTTGTTAATTCGTAGCTTTCTGGATGGATGCCCGTGTTATCTAACGGATTTTTGCCATTATTTATTCTTAAGAAACCTACTGCTTGTTCGTATGTTTTTTCGTTGGTAAGTTTTTTTAGTTCATCTCTTGATGTAAAGACTTTTGATTCTTTAAATTTTTGAATTTTATTTATTGAAGCAGTTGTTAGGCCAGAGATGTATTTTAGAATAAAGCTAGATGCAGTGTTAATGTTTACACCTACATTATTTACTACTTTACTTACTGTGAAATCTAATCCTTCGGTTAGTTTTTTAGAATTGACGTCGTGTTGATATTCACCTACTCCAATGCTTTTAGGATCTATTTTTACTAATTCTGATAGTGGGTCGATAGTACGTCTTCCGATACTTACGGCACTTCTTTCTTGAACTTCAAGGTCTGGGAATTCTTTTTGTGCTTCTTTACTTGCTGAATAAACACTTGCTCCTGCTTCGCTTACTATTGTGTAGTATACATTTGGAAGATCTTTAATTGTTTGAGCAACAAATTCTTCGCTTTCTCTAGATGCAGTACCATTACCAATAGCGATAAGGTTAAGGTTGTATTTACTAATAAGTTCAAGTATTTTTTTTCGTGCACCTTCTTTGTCATTTTTGGGTTCGTGTGGATAGATTACATCGATGTGTAAAAGATTACCTCTTTCATCTAGACAAGCTAGTTTACATCCTGTTCTAAATGCTGGGTCAAATCCGAGAACACGATATCCTGTTATTGGTCTAGTCATAAGTAGGTTTTCTAGGTTTGATTTAAATACTTCAATGGCGTTATCATCGGCGCTTTCGGTTAGTTCTGCTCTTATTTCGCGTTCAATAGATGGTAGGATTAGTCTTTTTAGAGCATCTTTTAAAGATAATACTACATATTCTTTGACAAATGACGAAGGCTTTTTTATTATTTTTTCTTCTAGTTTACTTGTTATGTAATCTAAGTCATAATCTAATTTTATACTAAGAATGCCTTCTTTTTCACCACGATTCATTGCTAGAACTTGGTAGCTTTTTACATGCTTAATTTTTTCTTTGAAGGCATAATAAATTTCATAAGTTTTCTTTTCGTCTATAGCGTTTTTCTTAATTGTGCTTGTTATTTCTCCGTAGTTTTGAATATTGTATCTTATAAATTTACGATAGTATGCATTATCACTTATCCATTCACTTATAATATATTTTGTGTTTTCGATAGCAACTTCTTTAGAGGTTGGTGCTTTTGCCCAAATGTCATCCATGCTTCCTTTTTCTGGAAATGACATAATCATTTTTGCTAGAGGTTCTAGTCCTAGTTTAATTGCTTCACTACCTTTGGTTTTCTTTTTTTCTTTGTAAGGTAAGTAGATATCTTCTACGTCGACTAGTTTAGTGCAAGCTAGAATGCTTTCTTTGAGTTCCGGAGTTAGCATACCTTTTTCATCGATGAGTTTGATTACAGTATTTTTTCTTTCCATTAGGTTGCAGTAGTATTTGTATTTTTCTTCGATTTTTTGAATTTGGTTTTCGTCTAATGCACCAGTTGCTTCTTTACGATATCTTGCAATAAATGGAATTGTTGCTCCTTCTTCTAATAGTTTTAAGACGGCTTCTATTTGTTTTGTTTTAATGTTAAGTTCGCCTGATAATTCATTTATTATTATTTCATTCATTTTTATTCACCTTGTAAATTATATCATAAAGAAAAGAGATTTTGGTCTCTTTCTAGTTTATTTTATTTATAATTGTGATATCTTCTTCAGAAGCATAAGAAATATCTAATTTATCTCCGCCTTTTTTGAATGGTAGTTCATCACTTAATTCGATAGATGCTTTATATTTTTTATTGTTTTCATCAGTTATAAAGTAATAAGTGTTACCATTGATTACTGCAGTTTCTATTTTCTTGATTGTTATGCTTTCACTTTTGTTTTGTGAGTTTGACGTTATTTTGGCATTTTTTAGGTAGTTTTTAGCCGCCTCGTTTATACCTTTTGATGCGTCTGTGACAATTACTTTTTGATAATCAGTAACATCAATGAAGGCGTACATTTTAACTAATCCGGCGTCATCTTTTAGGCTTAGTAAATATGTTGGATTCCCTTTTAAATTTATAAGTAGTGGGAATGTTGATGTATATTTCATTTGTTGAACTGCACCTTCTGCTGATGCCATTGCACTGTATTCTTCAGCGCCTGGAACACTATAAAATGATGTTTCACCAGTTCGCATGTTTGTTAGGATAAATCCAAGTGTTGATTCGTCCGTAACAGCAGATGTTAAACCGGTGTATAAGTAAATGTCGTCATTCATTGCAAGATAGTTATAACCGTCAGTAGTTTTTACCATATTTTTTTGACTGAATACGCTGTTAAAGTAGCCATTTTGATATTTGCCCCAGTCGTCTACTTGATCAATGATAAGGTCGGCTGAGAAAGCAATATCAATCCAATTTGGTATATTTCCTACTTTGTATTCTGATGTTGCACCAGTTATTGCATTTAAAATTATGATTCCAGTAACTTTTGCACGAAGGCCTACTCCACTATATTTTATTGTTGGTACTACCCAGTATGGATTTCCATCGTTATCAATTTCAAATGACATATGGCCGAGATTTCTTGTTGGATGAGAGAATCTTATTTTACGGTAAGCATTGTCATTAAATAATCCAGTTTGAACGTATTTCATTCCTTTATCTAGTCTAATTAAATTGGCTTTTCCTGTAGTGCTGTCTACTGTAATATACCCTTTAACACCTTCTTTTCTATTAGTTAACCATTTGATTGGTGAAGCATATTCAAGAGGTGTAACTCTAATTATTCTTTCGTTGTAGTTTATTTGGGTATAGATGTTAGATACATTATATTGGCTTACTAGGTCACTCATTTGTCCCATTACTCTGTCGCCTAGGGCTTGACTACTTTTTTTATCAAGTAGTGGCAATTTTGAAAAATCCACTTCTGAAATGTCTGTGGAAAAGTTTTTGTCAGTATTAATTTCAATTCGTTTAGCATATTTAGAAGCCATAAATAATGGGCTTTCAATAATATTCCATACAATTACTAAAATAATAATTAATGGGGTTATTAGCATAGTATATTCTTTTAGTGGTTTGGTTTTACCTTTTTTAAAAGATTCTATTACAGACAAAAGATTGTTTAATACAGTAAAACAAATTATTATTAAAATAATGAATAAATAAAAGCTTACACTGTGAATGTTGATTGCTGGCATTGCAAAGTAATAATAGATAAATGCAAATAAAATTGTTAATAAAATGTTGATAATTCTTTTCATATAGTCCCTCCTAATGTAATTATAGCAGATTATTTAATAGTATGATAGAATATATAAAGTGATTTGTATGTATTATAATAATTTAGCAGACTTTTATAAGAAAAAATTTGGGTTTAGGCTTGCTAAACTTGCTTTTAATGGGGGATTTACTTGTCCTAATAGAATTAATGGTGCTAGAGGTTGTATATTTTGTACAGGTAGTGCTGAAAATGCAAGTGAATCTTCCGTTTCTTTATATGACCAATATTTAAAAGAAACAAAAGTTGTTAAGAATAAGTGGCCACAAGCTAAATATATTGCTTATTTTGGTTCGTTTACGAATACTTTTGATAGTGTGGAAAACTTGAAGAAACGATTTGAAGAGGTTCTTACTTTTCCAGATGTTGTTGGTTTATCTATAGGCACTAGATGTGATTCAATTAATGATGAATGTTTTAAGTATTTATGTGATTTAAATAAGAGAACTTATTTAACTGTTGAGCTTGGGCTTCAGTCTAGTTTTGATGGTACGCTTAAGTATATTAATCGTGGGCATGATATTGCTAGTTTTGATAGTATGGTTAAAAAATTAAAAGATGCTAATATAAATGTTGTTGTACATATTATAGATGGGCTACCTAATGAGGATGAAAACATGATGATTGAAACTATTAGACATTTAAATATGTTACATATTGATGGGATTAAAATTCATAATTTATTTATTGCAAAGGATACTGTTTTAGGTGATATGTATATTAATAAACCATGGAAGCTTATGAGTATGGAGGAGTATATTGATATAGTGATTAAGCAGATTGCGGTGCTAGACCCAAATATTGTTATTCATAGACTTACTGGAGACCCAGTTAAGGATGAACTTATTGCTCCAGCGTGGGCTACTAGAAAAATAGATATTTTAAATGGAGTCGTTAAAAATTTAAAAAGATTAGGTTTAAAACAAGGAATTTATTACGAAAAAAACGGAGATTAAGTTCTCCATTTTTTATGCATTTAAATCAACGTTTTCTTCTTCTAGCATATCTTTAAATTCTTCTTTAAAAGCCACTAAGGCTTTTTTCTTTGCGTCTTCGTAAATGTTTTTGGCATTTTCTATTGCTTTGTAGATATGTTTGATTCTTACTTCCTTTGAGTTTTCAAATACTGCATAACTAAAGGCGTTTGCTAGTACGGTTAGTGTTACATCTGGATATCTTGCGGCTACTTCATAAACTCTTTTATATTCACTTGTCATATCGGTTAGAAATGCAAAGATTTTTTCTTTTTGGAAATCTGAGTATGCTAGTTTTACGCCCAGTTTTTTTTCGAACTTTGGATATGTTCCCATAAGTATTTTAACAACAGTTGGCTGATCTGCTTCTAATACTTCAATTTTTTGAAATCTACGTAAGAAAGCGCGGTCTCTTAGGATGTATGTTTCGTATTCTTCAGTTGTGGTAGCACCAATCATTTTTATTGTTCCACGGTCAAGGAATGGCTTTAACATATTTGCAAAGTCAATGTTAGTGTTTGATTGGGTTCTATTTACAAGTAAGTGAATTTCATCAATAAAAAGGATAATATTATTTAGATTTTTTAGTTCTTGTAAAAGCAATTCCATTCTTGACTCAGTTGTACCATTTATTGTGTTTGATCCAAGTAAACTTGGAATATTTATTTTAATTATCGACCAATTTTTTAGGGCTTCTGGAACATCTCCTTTTTGAATTTTATAACCTAAACCTTCAACGATTGCAGTTTTACCAATGCCTGGTTTACCAACTAATAAGGCGCTTTTATCTGGTGTAATAAGAGATAGAATTATTTCTCCAATTTCTTTTTCTCTACCTATTGCCGGATTTGTTACATATTCTCTTTTGGTTAAGTCTTCACCATAGTTTTTGATAACGCTAAATGTATCTGTTTCTTCTTTTACTGGTGTATCATTTATATTAAGAACTTCAATGTTTTCATCAAGTTCAAGTTTTTCAATATTGTCTTTCATATAATCACGTCTTTTCTAGGGTATTATAACATATTATTTTTTAAAAAGGAATTATCTTTTTGTTGTGCCCACCTTTTACCGTGTAACAGTTATGGGCTGATATGAAAGCATTTGGGTCAATGTCTAAAACTGTATGTTTTAGTCCATAATATAGGTTAAATGGGACTATCATAAGAAGTGTTGCTTCTTTTTTAGTAAATAGTCCACCTTTTGAAGCTATTTCAGTAGCGCCTAAGCCGAGGTCACGAGTTACATATTTTTCGATTCTATCACTTTGTTTAGATTTAATAAATACGAGTTTACTATCATTAATACCCAGAAGAACCATATCTACAAGTTTATTGTAAGTTATAAGAATGAACATAGCATAGATGGTTTTCTTTAGACCAAATAATAACATACCTGATAAAATAATTATCATGTTTACGATAGTACTTGATTTTCCTAGTTCTATTTTTGCTAGTTTTGATAGAATTGCTGCAATTACGTCTGATCCTCCTGTATTAAAGCCGGCTCTATAGACTAAGCCGCCGCAAAAGCCATATATTAAAATGATTGTTAGGATCATAAGAAAATCAGAACTGAATGTTACAGGAATTTTAGCAGCAATCGGTTCAGTAATTGTTACCATCACCGAGTATGATACAGAACCTATTATGGTGTAAATTGATTGTTTTCTACCAAGTACTATAAATGAGAGTATTATTAAAACAGCACTCATAAGATAGATAAATATATTGTTAGGAATGCCAGTTATTTCATGGACTACAATTGATAAACCACTTACTCCACCTACTACTAATTTGTTTGGCACGAAGAAAAGATTGTAGCACATTCCTAGGCCAAAGATGCCAAATAAAAATACAGCAAAACGGCCGACAAGTTTATTCTGGTTTATTTTATTTAAGATGTCAGTTTTTTTATGACCTATACTCATCTATACTTCACCTATTATAATGATACTATAAATCAAATTTTTAGTCAAAAAAAACTCACCGAAGTGAGTTTTAAGTTTATTATTCAATGATTTCAGTAACAGAACCTGCACCAACAGTACGTCCACCTTCACGAATTGAGAACTTAGTTCCGTTTTCTAAGGCAACCTTACTAATTAGTTCTACAGTCATATCTACGTTATCACCTGGCATAACCATTTCAACTCCTTGTGGAAGTTCAATTACACCAGTAACATCAGTAGTTCTGAAGTAGAATTGTGGTCTGTAGTTTGAGAAGAATGGAGTATGACGTCCACCTTCTTCTTTAGATAGAACATAAACTTTAGCTTTGAATTTATGATGTGGAGTAACTGAACCAGGTTTAGCTAGTACTTGTCCTCTTTCTACATCATCACGGTTGATACCACGAAGTAAAACTCCAGCGTTATCTCCAGCTTCAGCATAATCTAAAGATTTTCTGAACATTTCGATTCCAGTTGCAACTGTCTTCTTAGTATCTTTAAGACCAACAATTTCAACTTCATCGTTAAGTTTTAATTGACCTCTTTCAACACGTCCTGTAACAACAGTACCACGTCCTGAAATAGTAAATACGTCTTCAATACTCATTAGGAATGGTTTGTCTGTATCTCTAGTTGGAGTTGGGATGTATTCATCTACAGCAGCCATTAAATCTTTAATTGATTGAACAGCAGCTTCATCTCCTTCTAAAGCTTTAAGAGCAGAACCTCTGATAATAGGACATTCTGAATCATATCCATATTCTCCTAATAGTTCTCTGATTTCCATTTCTACTAAGTCTAATAGTTCTGGATCGTCTACTTGATCACATTTGTTC
>CAKOOK010000021.1 GCA_934098515.1 uncultured Bacilli bacterium | reverse complement strand
AAGATATATTATCCTAAAAAGGCAACTAGTCAAAATGCAAATCAAGGAGCAGCATTTAGTGCTCATGTAGAGATAACGAGTGCTAAAGCACCTAAAACTAATGGAAAATTATCAGAATTAGTATTATATAATAATGAAGTTAAGGCTCCAATTACTACTCCAGGAAAAGAAGTAAGTGCATATGCCTTAGATGATGTGACAACTACATCGACCGCAAATGTAGATTCAAAATATCAAGCATATTATATAACTTATGGTACTGGATACGAAGCAAATGGTACTAAGTTTAATTTAACTGGAGCAGCAGTAACAAGTGATACATATGCTAATTCATATTCAAGTTTAGTTGGAAAGTACCTTGCAAGTGATTATATTCCGAATACTGGTTCAAGTGTGGCTGGTAAAATGCAAAATACAACTTATTTAAGTAGAGTATATTATGTAGTAAGTGCTACTCAAGATAGTTTTACATATAAACTAATAACTTCAAATAAAAATACAACTGAGGCTTTACTAGCAAGTACAGAAGATGATTATGGTACATCTTATTATTTTAGAGGAGCAGTTAAAAATAACTATGTAGAGTTTGCTAATAAGTGCTGGAGAATAGTAAGAATTAGCGGAGATGGCTCAGTAAAACTTATCTTACATAATGATAATACTAAAAAAGTAGCTAATCCTTGTGATTCTGCAAATAATAGTGCTAGTGCAGCATTTGGATACTCTGGTGGAGCATATTGGAGTGCATTTAATAAAAATAACGATGACAATGCTTATGTAGGATTTAAGTATGGAACACCAGGTTCTAGTACATATGAAGCTACACATGCAAATACTAATAATAGTACAATACTTACAAATCTAGAAACATGGTATAATAATAATCTATCAGATTATGCTGATAAAATAACTGATACTGTATGGTGTAATGATAAAACAAATGTAACGGATAAAACTTACAATCCATGGACACCTGCAAAAAAAGTAACAGGATTAGGATATGGTACAAATAAAACATATTATGGTGCTACTCAAAGATTAGTAAGTATGAGTAATAGTGCTGGCGGCACGGGTCCAAGTTTGAAATGTGATGGAGAATTTAGTAAAATAACATCAAGAGTAGGCTTAATAACTGCTGATGAGTTAGCATATGCAGGATATGCTTATGGATTAGAAAATACTACTACATATTTACAAGAAAATGCTACTAGTAATTCTTGGTGGTCCTTGTCTCCGTTCTACTTCGCTGGTGACTGGGCTAGCGTTTGGCATGTTCGCGGCAGTGGCTACTTCCTCTACGGCATGGTGAACGACTTCATCGGAGTCCGCCCTTCAATTTCTCTTAAATCGACGACCGACGTAACTGGAGATGGTACCAGTAGTTCCCCATACAAAGTTATTTAACTTTTAGTGGCTATTCAATTAACCGTGTCTGAGAATAAATTAGATTAATATAAATGTTATAGTTAGAACTGATAGAAATGACAATGTATAAGTTGATGGTTTCTATTAGTTTTTTTATTGTTGATGAGTAGGGATTATGATAGAATATATTTAGGAAAGGATGCTTTATGAAAAAGTTATTATGTTTATTTGGGGTGCTTGTTTTGGTTGTTGGATGTTCTAAGGAAGAAGTTGATGATGGTGCTATATTAAGTGTATCAAAGGATGGAGAGGCAGTAGTGCAGGAGTTTAATAAGTATCTTGAGATGGAAGGTCAAGATATTTATATGGAGACTAATTTAAAGGATGTTTATTATAGGTCTAATGGTAAGAAATATACTTTAAAAGAGTTTGTTAAGAGTGATGGAGAGATTAGTGAGATAACAAGTCTTCTTGGTGAGGGGATTAGTTATGATGATGGCGGCTCTTTGTTATATTCGTCTGATGAGTATGATTTAAGTGTACTTATGTGTGGCACTCTTAATGGAAATAAAGATATTTATGTTGGGGATTATACTATGTATTATGGTGATGACATGTGCCAGTAGACTTTTAATGAGTCTTTTTCTTTTGAAATCAGTTATGATGTGTTATAATTTTGGATGAGGAGTGAGATAATGCAGTATAAAGTTATAAAGGATGCTAATAGAATAGTTAAGAATTGTCCTTATGTAGTAAATGATCCATATAAAAATAAGAAACGTTGGAGTGAAGTTTTTGGTAATAATCATCCAATTTGTTTAGAGCTTGGAATGGGTAGAGGCGACTTTATTATTGATATGGCGATAAGTTATCCTAATATTAATTTTATTGGGTTAGAGGTAGTAGATTCTCAGATGGTTAATGCGGTTAATAAGTTAGAGGGAAAGAAACTTAATAATTTAAAGTTAATTAATGCGGATGCTAAAGAGATAGATAATATATTTGGTAAAGAGATTGATACTATTTATTTAACGTTTTGTGACCCATGGCCTAAGAAGGGTGATGAGAAGAGAAGATTTACGCATCCTATCTTTTTAAGGCTTTATGATAAGATATTTAAGAAGCATAAGCATGTTATTCTAAAGACGGATAATAAGGGTTTCTTTGCTTATTCTTTAGAGACTCTTAGTCAGTATTGGTATTCTTTTAATAGGGTTAGTTTGGATTTGCATCATGATGAGAAACCTATTGAGAATGTTATGACTAATTATGAGAAACAGTATTTTAAAGAGGGCAGACCTATTTATTATGTAGATGCTAAGTATGAAGATTAAAGAGCCTAAAATAAAAAAAGAACTATTTAAGGAAATGCCAGAAGGCATGGAGTTTTGTGATACTTATTTTGAGAAATTTCCGTTTGGTGAAGTAAAAGATGCTGTTTTTGATGGTTGTGTATTTAATAGAATTGATTTTAGTTATGTTAATTTAGAAGATGTATCACTTACTGATTGTAGGCTTGATAATTGTGATCTATCTAATAAGTGTTTTGATAAGATGTTTATTACTAGATGTGAGTTTATAAATTCTAAGATGGTTGGAACTAGTTTTATTGGAGCAGTATTAAAAGATGTAAAGTTTTCTTTGGTGAAAGGAGATTATATTAATTTTAGTGGTGCTCGATTAAGTAATGTTTTATTTGAAGAGGCTAATTTAAGTTATGGTTATTTTAGTGAAAGCGAGATGAAGAATGTTTATTTTGATAAAGCTAATTTAACTAATGTGATGTTTTATAAGGTAAGTCACGATGATTTAGATTTATCAAATAGTACTCTTGATGGGATTATAATTGATGCATCATTTTTAAGAGGAGTTATTATAAATACTTTTCAAGCAGCAGATTTAATTAGTTTTTTTGGAGTAAGTGTAAGAGGTGGGTATGGAGATAGTTAAGTTTAAGAAGCTAAGGGGTAATTTGTATGAGATAGTTCTTGATAATGGACTATCATTTAAGCTTTATGATGATGTTATAGTTAAGTATAATTTGCTTGTTAATAAGAGATTTGATGATAAGTTTTTTATGGAAGTAACTAGTTATAATGACTCACTAGATGCTTATTATACGTGTATTAAGTATTTAAATACTAAGATGCGTAGTGAAGTAGAACTTAGGAAGTATTTAGATAAGAAGTGTATAAGTAAAGAAGTTTGTGATAAGACAATAGATAGATTAAAAAAGAGTGGTTATCTAAATAGAGAATTATATATTAAGAGTTATGTTGCAGATGCTTTTAATTTTAGTAATAATGGACCAGTTAAGATAATGAAGAGTTTAAATGCTTTAGGTTTTAGTGATGATGAGGTTAAGCCTTTTCTGGATATGGATTTTGAAAGTAAGGCGATCAAACTTATTGATAAGAAACTTAAAAGTAATAAGCTTAGTGCGAGTAATTTTAGGATGCATACTAGTAATTATTTAGTTAATTTAGGTTATCCTAAAGAGGTGTTTAGTGAGTATTTAATGGGTGTTCATGTTAGTGATGACGGTAATTTAGAGAAAGATTATAATATGTTAATGAGAAAGTATTCTAAGAAGTATTCTGGAGATAAACTTAAATATTTTATTAAGGGGAAGCTTTATCAGAAGGGGTATAGTTTAGATAAGATTGGAGAGGTAATAGATGAGTAAGGAAGAAAAGAAGAAGTTATTTAAAGAGTTTGAAAATGATAAGGAAGCGTCATTTATTTATTTTAAGGCACATCGAATTTATTTATTATGCTTTATTGGGGTAGTGTACTCAATTATTGCGACTATATTTGATATAGTTAAGGATGTTAAGTATTATGCTTATTTAATGGATGCCTTTTTGTTTATATTTTGTATAATATTTGGGATTAAGATGAGTAAGTTTAAGAAGAATGAGTTTAATAAGTATTTAAAAAAACACAGTAGTAATATGAACTAATGTGTTTTTTTCTGCATCATAAGTATTGCTTTCTGCATCACTATATGGTAAAATGGTGCAGAAAAAGAAAGGGTGATGCAGATGAGAAAATTTGATTTAAATAAAGAAGCAGAGCAAATTTTAACTCCAAGTGTGATAAATTTATTAACAGAAATTCATGAATATAAAGGTAAACAGGATTTATATATTGAAGCTAAGCCAGATGTTTTATCGAGTTTATTGTCTATAGCTAGAGTTCAAAGTGTTTCTTCATCAAATAAAATAGAGGGAATATATACAACTGATAAAAGAATTAAAGAATTAGTGAATGAAAAAGTTGCACCTAAAAATAGAAATGAAGAAGAAATAGCTGGATATCGTGATGTTTTAGAATTAATTCATGAAAATTATAATTATATAAATATTAATAGTAATACAATACTTCAGTTACATAGAGATTTATATAAATATAGTGGAGTAGGTATTGGGGGAAAATACAAAACTAGTCAAAATTATATTGAAGAAACATTAAATGATGGAACTAAGGTTACAAGGTTTGTTCCTTTGAATGCAGTAGAAACTCCTATTGCTATTGAAGAGTTGTGTAATAGTTATAATAATGAAATTGCTATGGGGAGAACTGACCCTTTACTACTTATGGTATTGTTTATTTTTGATTTTGTTTCAATACATCCATTTAATGATGGAAATGGTAGAATGAGTAGATTACTAACTTTATTACTACTTTATAAGTCTAATTATATTGTTGGAAAATATATTAGTATAGAAAAAATAATTGAGAAAACGAAAGATTCATATTATGATGTACTTAAGAAAAGTTCTAAAGGATGGCAAAATGAGGAAAATGATTATAGTTTTTTTGCACAGTATTATTTAGGAATCATTTTAAATGCTTATAAAGAATTTTCTTCAAGAGTAGAATATATTGCTAATAATAAATTAACTGCGATTGAAAGGATTATTCTTTTATTCGAAGAGAGTTATATTCCTATAAAAAAATCTTATATATTAGAAAAGTGTCCTGATATTAGTGAAACGACTGTAGAAAGAGTACTTAACATATTATTAAAAGATGGTAGAATCGAAAAAATACCTAAAGGAAGATTTACTGAGTATAGGTGGTTAAAATAAAAACACATTAGTAATGAGAACTAATGTGTTTTTATTTTGTTATAAATTTCTTCAACATCTATTAGGTCTTGATGTTTTTTATATGCAGGTATTAGATGTAAATGATAATGTTTTACTTCTTGGGTAAGACCATAGTTTACGACTAAGACTAAGCCATCAGGATTAAGTGCATTATATAGTTTTTCTTTAACTATTTTGGCTGCATCATTAATATGACCTAGAGTAACATTATCCATTTCAGTAAAGTCAGTAACATGTTTTTTAGGTATTATTAGAATATGACCATTGCTTGTTGGATTAATATCCATTATTGCTTTTACATGTTCGTTTTCGTATATAGTTTTTGATGGGATTTCGCCACTTGTTATTTTACAAAATAAACAATCCATTATTAATCACCTATAAATAATATAACATAAAGATGCATATTTTAATATATTTTATTGATTAAATAAATTATTAAATGGTATAATTAAGTTATTGTAGGAGGCTTTTATGAAGAAGTTATTATTATTTGTGATGATGTTATTTTTAGTGTGTGGGTGCTCTAAGGATAGTGATGAACTTGTTATGGTTACTGAGGCAGGCTTTGCGCCTTATGAGTATTATAAAGATGGAGAGATTGTTGGAGTAGATGTTGATATTGCTAAAGAGATAGCAAAAGAGTTAGGCAAAAAACTTGTTATTAAAGATATAGCATTTGATTCAATTGTTAATGAAGTTAAGACTGGTAAGGCTGATTTTGGGGCAGCTGGGATTAGTTATAGCCCTGAAAGAGCAGATAATGTTGATTTTTCAAATGATTATTCTGTTTCTAGACAAGTTGCGGTAGTTAGAGAAAATACTTATAAAAGTGTTAGTGAGATTAAAAATAAGAAGATTGCTGTGCAGTTAGGTAGTATAGGTGATACTTATGTTAGTGAGAATTTTAAGGACGCTAGTGTTGTAAGACAAAAGAAGTATTTAGCTGCTGCTGAAGATTTAAAGGCTAGTAAAGTTGATGCTATTGTGATGGATGAGCTTCCTGCTAAGCAGATTGTTTTAAATAATAAGGGATTAGTTATTCTTGATGAGGAGATAACTAGTGATAGTTATGGAATGATTGTTAAGAAGGGGAATAAGGAGTTACTTCTTGCTATTAATAAAGTTATAGATAGACTTAAGAGTGAAGGTAAAATAGATGAGTTTGTTCTTAACCATACGGAGGAATAATGGATAAGATAAGTGATAATTTGTATAAGACTTTTGTTTATGATGACAGATATAAATATATTTTAGAAGGATTAGGTAATACATTAATTATTGCTTTTTTTGCAGTTATTATTGGAGTTATTTTAGGTATTATTGTATCTCTTGTTAGAAATAATTATGAAGTTAATGGTAAGGGTAAGATTAGTAATTTTATTGCAAATAGTTATGTAACGATTATAAGAGGAACACCAGTTATTTTGCAGTTAATGATTATTTATTATGTCATTTTTAAAAGTAGTGATGTTAATATTTTGATTGTAGGAATTCTTGCTTTTGGAATTAATTCTGGAGCATATGTATCTGAGATTATTAGATCGGGAATTAATGCGATTGATAAGGGTCAGTTAGAGGCAGGACTTGCTTTAGGACTAAGTTACTCTAAAGTTATGAGACTTGTTATTATGCCACAAGCTATAAAGAATATTCTTCCAGCACTAGGTAATGAGTTTATTACGCTTTTAAAGGAAACTAGTGTAGGAGCTTATATTGGTATTTTAGAGCTTACTAAAGCTAGTGATATTATTGCATCAAGAACGTATGATTATTTCTTTCCACTTATTGTAATAGCACTTATTTATTTAGCGCTTACTTATTTTTTAAGCAAGCTTTTAAACTTATTAGAAAGGAAGATAGGTAATGCTAGAAGTTAAGAATATTGTAAAAAGTTTTGGAAGGAATAGGGTTTTAAATAAGATATCTTTTAAGGTTAATAAGGGTGATATTGTTTCAATTATCGGACCATCTGGTTCAGGGAAAAGTACACTTTTAAGATGTATTAATCATTTAGAGGAGCCAAACTCTGGAAAGATAATATTTAATGGTGAGGAAGTTACTAAGAGGAATATTACTAAGGTTAGAGAAAAGATTGGTATGGTATTTCAGCAATTTAATTTGTTTCCAAATATGACAGTTTTAGAGAATTTGTGCTTAGCGCCAGTTACGTTAGGTAAATTAGGTAAAGAAGAAGCAAAGATTAAAGCGATTGATTTACTTGGAAATATTCATTTATTCGATAAAAAGGATTCTTACCCAGATAGTTTGTCTGGTGGGCAAAAACAGAGAGTAGCAATTGCGAGAACACTGATGATGGAACCTGATATTATTTTGTTTGACGAACCAACAAGTGCATTAGATCCTGAAATGGTTACTGAGGTACTCAATATGATTAGTGAACTTGCTGGTAGTGGCATTACGATGATTATAGTTTCTCACGAGATGAACTTTATTAAAAAGTGTGCAAGCAGAGTTTTGTTTTTAGAAAATGGTACGATAGAATTTGATGGAACAGTAAGTGAAGCATTTGATAAAAAGGAAAATAA
>CAKOOK010000020.1 GCA_934098515.1 uncultured Bacilli bacterium | reverse complement strand
GTTACCGGCGGCGGCTACTTCGAGAACCTCCACGTGGACGGCACCATGGGCGTTCGTCCTTCAATTTCTCTTAAGCCGACGGCCAACGTAACTGGAGAAGGAACCAGTGATAAACCTTATAAAGTTATTTAACTTTTAGATTAAGTCTATTTGATATAGACTTTTTTTAATTATTTACTTTCATTTTATTAAATTATATTTTAAAGTAAAAAAGAGCATTACGATAGATGCTCTTTGATTTTGGGATAAATAAATGTTGTTAGTATAGATATAATAAATGCTCCAATAACATCAGCAATAACATGCTGTTTAACTAAAAGAGTGGATGCTATTATCATAAAGAATAGTATAATTAATATTATACGTAAATATTTATTTATACTATTTTCTTTATATAAAGCATAAATCATAATAAATGATAATAAGCAGTGACATGATGGAAAGCAGTTTACTGGGTTATCTGCTTTAAACGAAATATAAGCAATAAGTGAAAATAGATCGTTAAAACTATTTACTTCTGGTCTAACTACTGTAGTTGGATATACAAAGAAGCATATATAAGCAATTATTAAAGATGCTATTACAATTCTTTTAGTTTTATTATATTTATCTATTGAATATTTGTATAAAAGAAACATTGTAAATATAACTAGAGGATACCAAATAGAGTAGACTAATATAAACTCAATAACAAAGGGAATCTTTTGATCTAACGCACTTCCTATTAAGTGATAGTTTTTAATAATATACTGACTAATAAAATAGATAAAAGCATTACATCCTAAAATAGTACACATATCAATTATATAATTTTTATACTTCTTCATATACATCACTATACTAGTATATCATATATATTTTTAAATTAACTAGTGTATATTTACAAATCTATTTGTTTTTTAGTTATCTTTGTAATATACTTATATGGGAAAGTGATATTAATGATGCATGATGATGAGTTTAATGTAATTGTTAAAGACCTAATAAACAGTCCTTATGTGCTTGATATGAAAAATTTTAGACAGCATTGTGATACAAGTACGTTTGAACATTCTTATAAGGTTGCTTATATTAGTTATAAAATATGTAAAAAATTAAATTTAGATTATAAAAGTGCTGCCCGTGCCGGTATGCTTCATGATTTTTATTTGTATGATTGGCGAGAGAAGAGCACTTGGCATAAATGGCATGCTTTTAAACATGGTAATTTTGCAAGTATTAATGCTTGTAAGGTATTTGATTTATCTGACAAAGAGATAGATATGATAAAAAAACATATGTGGCCAGTTACACCAGTTCCACCAAAAAGTATTGAAGGCTTTGTTCTAACGTTTGCAGATAAATACTCAGCAAGCATAGAGAGTTTAGAATATTATATGAAAGTACTATCTAAGAATCAAACTTATAAATATGCTAAAGCATTACTATGGATATTTCTTTTTAAATTAAAATAAAAGGTACTAGTTAGAATGGAGACTAGTACCTTTTTTACCAACGTAAGTTACATCATATTTATTTAAGTATTTTTCCGGATGTTCTTTTCTAAATTTTTCTTTATTAGCTTTCATTAATATATTAGCTTCATCTACAGCTTCTTTTAAATTATCTATTCTTCCTCTATAAATAAAACCTAATGAGATAGAATACTCTGTAAGATTAATAAGTTCTTGTAATTCATCAAGTTTATCTTGAAAGTGTTCTTCATCAATATTATTACATATAATAAGAAACTCATCTCCACCAATACGATAGATATCTTTTAGACGAAACTTATTTTTTAAACATTTTGCAATAGTTTGAAGCATTAAATCTCCAGCTTCATGACCGTACATGTTATTTTCAACACCAAGACCATTAGCATCTACAAAAGCAACGCCTGTGCTTTGAAATGGTTTCTTACTATGAAGTAAATCAGTATAAGCTGACCTATTATATACAGAAAGTAGTGGGTCCATATATTTATCTAGTTTTAATCTATCTTGTATTTTCTTATTCTCGAATATATTATTTAGAATTGTCTGAATAAATTTTATTGTAAATTCTTTGTTTTCTAATTTTTTTCTTGGGTTTCTTATTATAATATGTGAACTAATACTAGATATGTTAAAAATTATATCATCCTCACCTAAAGCAGCATCATTCTTGCTTACTAATTCACCATCTCTTTTAAAGATATCATTAGAAATACTATCCGGTTCAAAAAACATAAATAGTGCTTGAAATAATTTTTTAAAGTAAGCATCATCATATTCTTCAGAGATAGTTAATGCATTTAAATATAATAAAAATTCATTATCAGTCATTTTTTCCCCTTCTTTCGGGTTCATATTATAACTTATTTAAGTCTAATTTGCAAATTTTGACACAAAAAAACGATACATAGTACCGTCATTTTTAAAATGGGGCGAAATGTGGGGATCGAACCCACGCATACCGGAGCCACAATCCGGCGTGTTAACCACTTCACCAATTCCGCCATGTGATATATTCATTTTAGCAGAATTTCTTTAGTTATGCAACATAAAATTAGCATTTTCTTCTTAAATAACATAAAGTAAGATACATAAGAAGTGTAATAAACTACCAATGTCTACAAATATGTGAAACACAAAGTGGAAGTAGTGCTTTTTTGCTCCAATCAAGTAAAGAATTGCTCCGACAGTATAAGATACTCCACCAAATATTAAAAGAAGCATTCCACCTTTACCAATCATTGGTGTTAAATTAGGAGCAGTAAATACAATACACCATCCCATAAGTAAGTAACATATCATAGAAAATACCTTGTACTTCTTTAAATCAATCGCATTTAAAATAATACCCAATATAGCAAAAAACCAGATTACTCCAAATAAAGACCAAGCAAGACTAGAATTATATGTTCTAACTGAACATAACAGCACAGGCGTGTATGTACCTGCTATTAATACAAATATTGTGCAGTGATCGATAACTTGCATAACTTTCTTAGCAGTGCCTTTTCTAAGCCCATGATAAACACTTGATACAGTATAAAGTAAAATCATTGATATTCCAAAAACTATTGAACCAGCCACTCCATAACCATTATGATGCTTAACTGAAAATATCAAACATAACACAAGAGATGTAATACCAATAACGCCTCCAACAATATGGCTTACCATATTCATAATTTCTTCACCCTTTGTATAATTAGGTAAATTTCTATCTTTTAATTTAGTTCTTTTCATAATTTCTTACCTTTCTTTTTCCTAGAGTACTTAATAAAGCATAAGCTTCTTTCCAAGATGTAACTCTATAAATATTATCACTAATAGTATCTCTATTGTATGGAGTATCCATTATAATTACCGGAACTCTTTTAGAGATTGCTTCAGAATTTCTTGGACTATCTTCTAACATAACAGTAACTTTTTCATTAAGACAATCATCAAGTTTATCTCCTTTAGAAAATACAATTTTATCATAAGGAATGCCTTGTTCAATAAGAAAGATCTCCACTAAACTTCTAATATCTTTTCCTTCTTTAGTTTCTTCTCCAGCAAATCTTCTTTTAGTAATAATAGTAATTCTATTGCCTTCATCTTTAAGCAAATTTATGTACTTTGCAGCATCACTTCTTAACTTAGAATGTTTTGAATAGAAAGCAATACCTTTATATAATATTTTTCTTATAAGGAAGTTATTTACTTTTAGATTACTAGATTCCTTATCAAGAATTGGTTTCTTTTTACCTAAGATGCCTAGGAAATCTATGTTAGTAATAACTCCATCGATGTCAATTCCAATATTCATTTGTTTAATCACCACTTAAAAGTTTACACTAAATATATATTATCGTCAATTTTATATGTTAAGTAGGTTTGTAAAATTACAGTAAATCAAGCATAAATTATAGTAATTCCTTAATTATTTATCTATTTTTATGATACAATAATGGAACTTTTGAAAGGGGATATTATTATGCAATTATTAGATTTATTTAATATTAAATTAGATGATTTTTTAGCTGGTAATGAAAAATATTTTAAATTACTAATCTTATCACTTCTTATAATAATATCATGTAAATTATGTGCTAAAATATTTGTATATATAATTAAGAAGATAAATAAAGATAGTAGAACATTGTTTCTTTTAAACCAGAATATTAATATCATATCTAATCTATTTATTATAGGAGGATTATTTGTTGTTTGGAGTGATTATCTAAGTAATTTTCTAACAATAATTTCATTTATATCTGCTGGAGTTACTATTGCAATAAGAGAGGTTATTCTTAACTTTTTTGCCGGAGTTTTTATTAAAACCAGAGCGCCATTTAAATTAGAAGACCGAATAGAAATTAATGATGTTATTGGTGATGTTGTCGTAATTAACTTACTTTCTTTTAAAGTACTAGAAGTAAGTGATAAAGAAAATGGCGAGCAAAGCAATGGTAAGATTGTAAACATTCCAAATAGTTATATATTTTCATATGCTCTAAAAAACTATACTACAGCTTTTAAATATATCTGGGATGAAATTATTGTTAATATTCCACTTGAAGCAGACGTTGAAACAACTAAAAAGATAATTTTAAAGATTGTAAATAATAATGAAGTTATTAAAGAAATTCCTAAAAAAATGGATAAACAAGTTAGTGATGCTTCACTAGAATATCGAATTTATTATAATCATTTAGAACCAATTATTTATACTAGAGTAAATAATAATCATATAGAATTATCAGTAAGATTTTTAGTTCATCCTAAAAAGATGCGTAATGTTGAAAATGATATTTGGATTAAAATATTAAATGAATATCAAAATAAAAAGATTACTTTATTTAAAGAGTAGAAGATATTTTGTATTTTCTTATAGTATGTTATAATAAGTTCGAATAGGTGATAAAATGATAAGTATTAAATATCAAAAAATTTATAATCAGTTTATAGAAAATTACAAACAAATACATCTTGCCCCATGGCATGAAATAAATGAAGATGAACTAAAAAAAATATATATTAATCTCGTAAACACCATGAATATTACAGATATGTATACTTTCAAGTACTTTATGGATTATATTATAAAAAGGTTAAATGGCAAAAGTGATGCTCACACAAAATTAGATATGGTATCAACATTTCCAATTAATTTTAAAATATTTGACGATGAAATTATTGTTAATTATCCAGAAGTATTAAAAGGTGCTAGTTTAAAAACTATTGACGATATTAGTATTCTTCAAATAGTGGGAGAAATAGAAGATGTCATAAGTTATGGAACAGATGGAAAAAGAAGATTTGAAATTGAAAAAGCCCTATTTAATAGATATACAATGTTTAGCCTGCCATCCTTTAGAGGAAAGCAAGAACTTTCATATACATTTATAACACCAAATGGTGATACCATAATAAAAACGTTTAAAAAAAACGAGAAAGACCAAGATGGACAATTATTTGATTATGACGAATATTTATATGGTAATAATGCTACTTATAAAATTATAGATAATATTTTAATATATAACCATAGTAGCGTACAATCACAATTTGAAGGAAAAATTAAAGCAGCAATAGAAAAATTAAATAAAGAAGACCTAACTAATATTAACACAATCATCATAGATATAAGAGGAAATACTGGTGGAAATTCTGGATTAAATTCTTTGCTTATCAATTTTTTAAAAAAACATCCAGACAAGAAACTTTTGTGCTTAACGGATTATAGAGTTTTTTCTGCAGGTAGATATGCTCTAGGAGATTTAATTGAACTTGGTGCTACAACAATTGGTAGTGAAATAAGCACTCCAATAAATTGCTTTGGAAACAATAACTGGATAAACATAGATGGCTATAATTTTGCAATTTCAGAAAAATATTTTAATCCATTTTTAAAATACTCTGCTAATAATAAAGAACAATTTTCTAAAGATAAAAGTACTGAATTATTAGCACCATATATTTTTAAACCAGACATTTATATAGAAGAAACTAAGCAAGATTTTATTGAAGGAAAAGATACAGTTTTAAACTTTGCATTAAAACATTTTAAAACACAAAAGAGCCTTTAAAAACGTGTATTAAACTACTTGATATCCAGGTAGTTTTTATTATGTTAAATAAATTTGCACACCTTCCAAAGAAATTTGGTAGAATATAAATTATAAAAGGTTAAAATTAAAAATAGAAAGGAGAACATTATGTTAGGAGAAAAAATTATCAGCGAAAGAAAAAACCATAAATTAAATCAAGAAGAACTTGCTGAAAAACTTGGTATTACAAGGCAGACTATATCCAACTGGGAACTTAATGAGACAAGTCCTGATCTAAAACAGGCTTCCAAGTTATGTGATATCTTTAATATAAGTTTAGATGAACTAATTGGTAAAGAAAATATAATTTTAACTAAACTTGATAAAACAGAAAGCAACTCAAAACTAATTATTAAACTAATTAAAACACTTGGTATTACGCTAGGCACACTTATTTTTATACTTCTATGTATAGTTTCAATTTATATCTATAGTACTAACTATTATACAGCAGAGCCTACTGCAACTGGTGAAGGCAAAATATGTTATTATAACGGTAAAATAAGTGATTATACAGTTATGAAAAATAATAGTGATGGAAGTTTATCATATGATGTTGGTGATATAAATATTATGAATGACTTAGATTTATACAATGTTAAAAAAGGTGAGCCTAAAGAAATCTTAGAAAAAATAGTTAAGTATATTAAAGATAATGGTGGCACTTGCCTAGAAGATAGATAAGAAGTAAAAGATAGTATATAGAACTATCTTTTTAATTGCTTGTAACGTCAAAATATAATGCACTATAATAATGTAATATTTTTACAAAGGAGTACTTATGAAACCAGAAATAATTTAAGAAAAATTTGACAATTATTTATACTATAGCGCAATATTTATACCAGAATGGCACTTAATAAAAGAAAGTCTTGTTGTTGATAAAGATAATACTAACTGTTTCTTAATTACTTTAAAATCTGGCAGAACAGGTTTAAATTTAATTAGTGCTGATATCGTAATTCATTTAGACGTTTGGTGGAATCCACAAGCTGAAAATCAAGCAACAGATAGAGCATACCGCATCGGCCAAAACAAGAAAGTAACTGTTCTAAAACTTATCAATGAAGAAGAATTATCTAATCTATTAACAGATGGATATAAAAAGGATAAAGAAGTATAAAAGTTATTCATAATAAAATGCAGTTAAATTATCATTCATTCATCGCTCTTATCGGGACATTATTCTATAAGAAAAAAATTAAAATAACTAATTAAGGTGGATAGAACTCCATCTTTTTCTTTTATAAATTAATCTTTTGCTTTATAATTACCTTAGGTAGGCGCATTATGGAAAAGTTTTATTTAGAAAAACTATCACAAGAAAGAAAAAAAGATATATTAGATTATTTAAACGAATTTGTGCAGTATAACTCAGACGTTAACGGTGCAGGTGCATTAGTTGAAATACTTAGTGGTCAGTCATTTGAAGAAGCCTTAGATAGATGTTTAAATATGAAAAATGAGGAGTATGCCAAAAAACACGGTAGGTGTCAATCTAAAACCTTTTTATTAATTAGAAAAAGCGATAATAAGTTAATTGGTATGATTAATGTTAGATGGAATTTAACTGAAGAAATGAAAAGGTTTGGTGGCAACATTGGGTATGGAATTAGACCTACAGAAAGAAGGAAAGGTTATAATAAAATTAATTTGTATCTAGGATTATTAGAAGCTAAAAAACTTGGTCTAGATAAAGTTATGCTTGATTGTGAAACCAGCAATATAGCATCAAGTAAGACAATGATATCTCTTGGGGGAGTACTAGACAGAACTGAAATTGACCCTTATGATGGGATTCTAACAAGTGTATATTATATAGATATTAATGCATCGTTAAACAGATATAAAAATACTTATATTAGATTTATTTTAGAAGATAGTAATTAAAAAAAGGAAATTAGGAATATTCTTACAATAATAACTAATAGAGTGCAATTGTAAAAAGTTGATAAATTAATCAAATGCAAACTCAAAATACTAGCTTTAAATTTAATAAATGAAACGCTTTATAACGAGACTAAATCATGATTTACATCCGTTATATGAGTTTAAATTGATACTTATTCATGATATAATTAAATCGATTTCTAATTATTTTTTGGGGTTTTCTTTTAAAAATATTAAAGCAATAAAGTAACTTGAATTTGAAGTTCTACTTGATATTTAAAGATGAAGATTAATGATAACGAACCAAAAAAACAACCATTCTATATTTTCAAATAGTTCAAACCGATGAAAGAGATAAACCATATTTTAAGTAAATTATGTGTAAGTGTAGAACTATAAAAAAATAAAATAGGAAAGATAAGAAATGGTCGATAGCAAATTAATTATATATAAAAATATTAAAGATCTTATTAGCAATAATATAAAGGAGGTTTATTATGGAATATAAATTATTAACATCATCTAACAAAGATATAAATAGATTAATTGAATATAAAAAAAGAACAATTTATGAATATGCAAAAGATTTATCTAATGAAGAAATAGATAAAATAAATAAGTATGTAACTAGCGAAGTTCCCAAACTAATTAATGATTATCGTAATATAATAGTTGATAATAAAATAGTCGGTTGTCTATTATTAACAAATAAAGATGATGGCAAATTACTAGATGAAATCTATCTAGAAGAAGATTATAGAGATAAAGGCATTGGAACTAAGATTATAAAAAATATTTTAAATAATAATGATATAGTATATTTGTGGGTGTACAAAGAAAACGTAAAAGCTATATCTTTATATAAGAAATTAGAATTTTATGTTATAAAAGAAACTGAATCTAGATACTATATGAAATATAGCAAAGGAGTTAATTCAACTAAATAAAAATATCAACTGGTAAGTGGGAAGTTATGAAAAAAACACTATTAAACCCTTGAAAATAAAAGAAATTTTTACTAAATGCTTTTTACATTTTGGGACATCTTTTAATAAATTTTAATTTAAATTGATAAGTGTATGACTTATCAAAAACTAAAGGAAAGGAGATTATTAATGGAAGATAATAAATTAATTATATACAAAAATAGTGAAGGCAATATTATAGTAGATGCTATTTATAAAGAGGAAACTTTATGGTTATCACAAAAAGGAATGTCAAAAGTTTTTGAATGTTCTACAGATAATATAAGTTTACACTTGAAACATATATTTGAATAAAAAGAATTAGAAAAAAATCAGTTACCGAGAAATGCTCGCTAACTGCCGATGACGGAAAAAACTATAACACAACTTTAATAAATAAAATAAAAAATGTATTGCTAGAATTAGGTTAGGGTTTTAGTTTTGTTGGAAAATTAGCCCTTACGGATATATAATAGATCTAAAAGAAAGGAGAATAACATATGGACAATAAAAACTTACAAATAACTAAACATGACTTTTTAATATATAGAGATTCAAACAATGATATTAAGGTTAGTGTAATGTTAATAAATAATGACATATGGCTTACTCAAAATTTAATTGCAGAATTGTTTGACGTGGGAAGAAGCACAATAACAGAGCATATTAATAATATATTAAATAGTGGTGAACTTGATGAAAATAATACCGTCGGAAAAACCGACGTTGATAATTCTAA
>CAKOOK010000019.1 GCA_934098515.1 uncultured Bacilli bacterium | reverse complement strand
GTTACCGGCGGCGGCTACTTCGAGAACCTCCACGTGGACGGCACCATGGGCGTTCGTCCTTCAATTTCTCTTAAGCCCTCTACCAACGTAACCGGTGATGGAACCAGTGAAAATCCATTTATTGTTGAACTTAATTCCGAACACTTTTGATTAAACCTAGATAAATAAAGGGGTTGCGAGCATATAAATCCGATCAAGCATAACTTATTGATATATTAATTTGGGCTGGTTTTGATAAATTTGAATATAAAAAATTGCAATATTTTTCAAAAATGAAATTTTATTGCAGTTTTTTTCATGACAAAAAGTGTTAAACGATAATTTAACATAAAAAGTAAAACAAAAATTTTGTATAAGTTATAAGTAGAGCTGCATGTTCGTCTTGATTTTATAGTTTATATAAGAATTAAAACATCTTCGAAAGATAGTAAGACCTAAATTAAATATAGATAATATGCGAATAGGTTTACCATTTTTGTTATTTTTAACATATCTAATATTAAGATATTTTTTAACATGAGCATAATTTTTAGTATAGTCAATTGCAAGAATACTAAGCCAAAGCCCAGCAAAACAAATAATGCTGTATAAATTTTCAAATGCATGTAAATTTCTAGTTCTAGTTTTTTCTAAATTGAAACCATTGGATTTTTGAGATTTAAAAAACATTTCAATACCACCAAAACGATGTGAATATTCACGGATTGCTTGATTAGGTTCAATATTACATAAAATAAACCATGGATCATCGCTTTGATTACCTCTGCCAATTGATAAATTGCATTTAAAATGTTTTTTTCCAACTGAAATATTTTTATAATATAAAGCATGATATTTTTGCACAGTTAATTCTGAAAGTTTTTTGCAAATGTAATGTTTTTCTTTTTTATCATAGATTAGAACTTTTAAATCAGAATTAACTTTAGCTCTGATACAGAAAAAATGACCTTTTTTATGAATATGACGCATGAGAGCAAGATTACAAAACCACCTATCACCTAAGAAGGTGAATGGTGGTAGTCTATGATTTTTCTTAGGCTACTTTTTTTATTTATTACTAGCACTTAATATTGACAAGTGCTAAAATGATAGTATAATGTTTGTAGGAAGGTGATGATATGTCTTTAGTTAAAGTTAAAGAGTATTTAAAGAGATATAATGCTGATGATAGGGTGATTGTTCTTGATGAGAGTAGTGCTTCGGTTAAAGAGGCTGCTCATGCACTCAATACTAGTGAGGGAGCGATTGCAAAGTCTATAGCAGTTATGATAAATGATAAGCCCGTGGTTATTGTTTTAGCTGGTGATAGGAAGTTAGATAATCATAAGTTTAAGGAAGAGTTTCATGTTAAAGCGAGAATGATTTCTTATGAAGAGACAGAAGCGCTTATTGGTCATGCTCCTGGTGGGGTTTGTCCGTTTGGACTTAATGATGAAGTGTCTGTTTATTTGGATGAGTCATTAAGGGAACATGAGTATGTGTATCCGGCTTGTGGTAGTTCTAATTCAGCGATTAAATTAAGTATAGATGAAATAGAGAAGTTTTCTAATCCAGTTAAGTGGGTTGATGTAGGAAAGGTGATTGAATAATATGAAGAAGAAAGAGTTTAAGAGTTCGTCAAAGAGAGTATTAGATTTGATGATTAATTCTATTTATACTAATAAAGAAATATTTTTAAGGGAGTTATTAAGTAATGCGAGTGATGCGATTGATAAGCTTGTTTTTACGTCTTTAACTGATAGTAGTGTTTCAGTTAATCGTGATGATTTAAAGATTGTTATTGAAAGAGATAAGGATGCTAGGATACTTAAGATTAGTGACAATGGTATAGGTATGGATGAAGCTGAACTTGAACATAATTTAGGGACAATAGCAGAATCTGGTTCTTTGAAGTTTAAAGAGGAAAATAAAGATCAGAAAGATACTTCAATAATTGGTCAGTTCGGTGTTGGTTTTTACTCAGCATTTATGGTTGCTAAGAAAATAGAGGTTATTAGTAAGAAGTATAATGCTGATAAGGCTTATAAGTGGACTAGTGAAGGAGCAGATGGGTATACTATTGAGCCTTGTGATAAAGAGGAATCAGGTACTACAATTATTCTTTATTTGAAAGATGATACAGAGGATGATAATTATTCTAATTATTTAGAGGAGTATACTATTAGAAGTATTGTTAGTAAGTATAGTGATTATTTAAAGTATCCAATTATGATGGAAGTAGAGAATTCTAGATTAAAAGAAGGCTCTAAGGATGAATACGAAACTTATAAAGAAATGGTAACGTTAAATACAATGGTTCCTTTATGGAAGAAGGATAAGAAGGATATTAGTGAGGAAGAGTATAATAATTTTTATTCTTCTAGGTTTAGTGATATGGATAAGCCTTTAAGGGTTATTCATACTAGTGCTGAAGGATTATCTAGTTATAAGGCTTTGTTGTTTATTCCTAGTCATGCTCCTTATGATTATTATTATAAAGAGTATAAGAGAGGTTTAGAGCTTTATACTAATGGAGTTCTTATTATGGATAAGTGTGAGGAGTTAGTTCCTGAGTATTATAGTTTTGTTAAGGGTGTTGTTGATACTGATGATTTATCATTAAATATTTCTAGAGAAACACTTCAAAGTGATAAGCATGTACTTGCGATTGCTAAGGGGTTAGAGACTAAGATTCATAATGAACTAAAGGATATGCTTACTAATGATTTTGAGAGTTATAAGAAATTCTTTGAGGCTTTTGGTTCTCAGATTAAGTATGGTATTTATAATATGTATGGAATAAATAAGGATAAGCTTAAGGATTTACTTGTATTTTATTCTAAAGATAAGGGTGATTTAATAACACTTGATGAGTATGTTAAGAATATGAAAGAGGGTCAGGAGAATATTTATTATGCTTCTGGTGAGAGTGTTAGTAAGATAGACGGTCTTCCTCAAGTGGAACAAATTAAGAAGAAGGGGTTTGATATTTTATATTTAACTAATTATTTAGATGAGTTTGTTATTAGTGTTTTAAGGGAAGAAGATGGAAAGACATTTAAGAGTGTTAGTGATAGTTCTTTAGATTTAGATACTGAAGAGGAGAAGGAAGCTAATAAGAAGTTAAATGAAGATAATAAAGATATGCTAGCTGTGATAAAGGATGCACTTGGTGATGAAGTTACTAGTGTAAGATTTACTAATAAACTTGATAGTCATCCTGTTTGTTTAACTAGCGAAGGTGAAATCAGTGTAGAGATGCAGAAGGTTATTAATGCTATGCCAACTGATGAGAATGTTAAGGCTAAACTAGTTTTAGAAATTAATGAAAAGCATGATATTGTTAAGAAACTTGAGAAGTTATATAAAGAGGATAAGGATGAACTTAAGAAGTATGCGAAGGTTCTTTATAGTGAAGCTAGATTGATTGAAGGCTTATCTATTGATAATCCAACAGAGATTTCTAATTTAATTTGTGAGTTAATTGCAAAATAAAAAAATGCCGTATGGCGTTTTTTTGTGTAAACGAATATGCTTGATTTTCGCCAGCAAATACCGTAAAACGGTATTAAGAGGTGAAAATCTGACATTTGTTATGAATAAAGGTCTAGTTTTTACTAGACCATTTGCGTAATATTTAGTTATTACAGCAAGATGTATTTTTTCTTCTTTGATTGCAGTAGCAACGACCTGTGATTTGACATGGAGTGAACTCTACTGTTACAAAGCATGACTCTTCATGTAAACATGGGCAAGTGCTTTCATTAGGTAATATTTCACAAGTACCTTCCATTGTAATTACTTCAATTTTGTTATTACATCTATTTGTAAGTTGACAGCAGCAGTTGTTATCATTTTCGATTAGTTCTGATAGTTTTCCGTCTACGCATGTTTCAAAAGTTAATTTGATATTTCCACAGTAGCAATCACTATCATAGATAATTGGAGTACAGAAAGGTGAGCCGTTATTACATAAAGTTAATGTACATAAGTCATTATTTTGAATTGTTTTAATAGCATCTTGCATTTTTAGTTTAGTAAAATTTGTATTCATAATACCTCCCACTTTATCGTATGTGAGTTTTAGGTTTTATCCTAGGCCAAAAGTCTATTATTTTTTGGATTTTTGATAATATTTTTTATCAAATTGTTATCTTTTATGATATAATTTTTATTGTAAATGTGCTGAGGCACTAGATACTTAATTAGATGGAGTGGTAAATTATGTACTGTAAATATTGTGGAAGTGAAATAAAAGGAAATTTTTGTTCTAATTGCGGAAGAAAGGTTCAAGAAGAAAGTAAAGAATCATCTGGATTTGGTTATGGTGTTCTTGGTTTCTTTTTTCCATTAATTGGTTTTATTTTATTTTTGGTTTATTTAAATGAAAAGAAGAAAGCTTCTAGAGCATCTTTAATAGGATGTATAACTGGGGTTTTAGTAAAAGCACTTTTAGTAATGTTTGCTCTATTTGTGTTTAGTTATGGTATAGGCGGAGCAGCTGATTGTTATGAAGAATGTGGTTATAATTTTGAATATAGAAATGGTCAGTGCGTTTGTACTGATAATAATTTAGATACTTTTTAGTTCGTAAGTATTTACTTTTATAACTTTTCTATTATATAATAGTTTCTTCTTCTGAGGTAGAATATGGAAAAGTTAAATAGATGTGTTAATTTTTTGTTTAGTAATTTTAAAAATTCTAATTTTAATATTTTGAAATCTTTGTTTAGAGGAGATTTACTTAAATATTATGGATATGAAGATGAAGAAATTTGTGCTGGTTATTTGTTTGATTTAGTAAAGAATAACCTTTTTAGTGTGGGGGAGTTATCAAGAATATTCGGTGGGAAAACGACAAGTGTTTTGCTTGCATGTAATATTGATTATAGTGCTAATGATAGAGCATTAGAAAAATATTTTGATGGGCTTAATGAGAATATGAAAGCATTTATTTGTGCTGATTTACTTGCAGGTTATATTTTTGAAGATATTTCATTAGAGGAATATAAAAGAGTTCTTGGACTTGTTCCTTTTGAGAGAATAAGTGAACTTTTTAATGCGTGTGTAAATGAGGTATTCGGGGTAAATAATTTAAAAAGAGGAATAAATTTAGATTATGTGAAGAAGATATTTAATACACGAATGCCTTATATAGTGATGATTAGTGAGGAAGCAGGATGTTTAAATTATGAGGGAATACTTCATGAATTTTTTGATAGTTCATTTAATTTAAGGATTGGAGGAAGTCTTGGACTTTCAACGAGGATTAGAGATAGTCTTATTAAACTTACTTTAGATGGGACTGAGTTATACCAAATAATTAATGATAATAAGGTGTTTTTAATTGATGATAATATTTATGATAGATTTATATGGTTTAAGATATTGGTTAATAATGAAGAATTAACTATTGTAGATATTAACAATTTTATTAAAAATAGTTTGAGAGTTATGAGGGATTCTATAATTATTACGGGAATATCTTTGTTTGATAATGAGGAAACATTTGTAGATAATATTCCAGAGGAGATAAAAAATATTTTTATTTCAGATAAGACTAGTGAGATGACGATGAGTGTTGTAAATACATTTTTACCTATTATGAGTAAACAGTATTTGCTTAATTTAAAAAATAAACTTAGTAGATAGAAAAAAATCTTAGTTATGCACTAAGGTTTTTATTTGTTTGTATTTTCGTAATAATTTCTTTCTTGAAGTTCGCTTAATATTGCATCTAGTTCTTCATCAAGTGTTTCTTCATAAACTTCTTCTGCATCACAGATTATGCTGGATAGGCTTGTGTAGTTTTCTGGAATGATGTCAAATCTTTTTAAAACTTCAATTTGATAGTTTGTTAACATTAGTTTATCGTTTACTTTGGTTAGTTTGTTTTTGTTAAAGTCAATGGAGTCAAGAAGTTCTTTGATGTTGTATTCTTTATTCATTTAGATCTGCCATTTCATAGATACTGCCATTGATATTTAAGACGAATGTGTGGTTGTTAAATTTACCGGTTAGGATGTTTCCGTCTTCAGTAGTGAATGTGTATGAGTTTGAACCAATGTCATATGTAGAAGAACCACTAATTTCCGTTTTATCACAAGCTCCATTATAAGATACAAAGTGGAATGTATTATCTTTTAGGTTAATTTCAATTCTAGGCTTACCTAGAGAGCAACTTGTTGTTTCACTTTCATAGATTCTTAAGTTTGGATCTGTATTTTTTTCATTTGCTTTAGTTGTTGTAGTTATTTGGTCAATTGGGATTATTGGATTTTCATTTTTGATCTCGAATGGGTTTGGCAAGACACCTTTATCCATTAGAAAGTAAACACCAAAGATGATGATAATTAAAATTAGTAAAGATGATAAAAAGTTAATTATTTTATTTGCTTTTTTTTCTGGATTAGGATCTGGTAATTTGACTCCGTCTTCTTTTACTACTCTTTTTTTTAATTTTTCTTCTTCGTTCATATTAGCCTCCATTTATTTTAATTATTATATCATGTTTGACGTAGTAACTTCAATGTTTCTTGTTAAAAATACGAGATTATGTTAAAATGTTTATTGTAAAGAAGGTGATTTCATGAAGGCTGTTTCAGTTTTTTTGGAAGAGTTACAAAAGAGAATAGATAGTACTGCTTTACAAACAATTGATTTTGAGAATAAGAAGAATACTCTTTTAGAGATAGATAATATAATTTTGAAGTATGGACTTAATAGGAGAAATATAAGTGCTGATGATTTACTTAAGGTTGCTTCAGCAAAAATAGATGATCTTTATTTAATTATTGATTTTATATATGGAGATAATACGGATGAAATAAAGGATATAGCAACACGTAATATTCATAATATTAAAGATAATGGTAATCATGGTTCATATGTTTATTTAGAACAGATTGCTGGAAGAATTACTCAAGATTTGAGTAGTTGTTTAAAAAGGGATAAAGAATATATTGATAGTCAGAAGGAAATGATTGAACTTCCAAAGAGAGTTTTAGAGTTATTTGATAATGGTAGTTTGAAGAGGCCTATTTATGATTATAGTGATATTGATAAGCTTTCTTTAGGGCTTTCTAGTAAGGAAAGAGGAGAACTTAAAGAGGAGTTATATATTGAGAGTTTTAATTTGGTTGCACATCAAATGAGTAAAGAAGATAAACTTTTTATAGATAAGTATACTTCAGTTATTAAGAATAAAAAAGAAAAGTATAAAGAAGTTTATGATGCATTAGGTGATGTGAATATAGATGTTTCTTTGGTAAGTGAAAAAGCCAAGGCTGCTTCTTTGGACGGCAAGTTTGATTATAATGATGTTAGGCAGGCTTTGTTTGTAAAAATGCTTGAAAAGGATTTGATTAGATATCAAGAATTACTACTTAGTTTAGGGGTTCGTGATGGCGTTTATGATAATTTGCTTAATTTAAAAAGTGAGATGGAAGAAGTTTTAGCTCTTTCTAGAAAAAAGGAAGTAGTTACTGATATTAAAGTGGAGGAAGTTAGTGATAAGGCTAAAGAGTTTGATGAGGTAATAAATAAAGCTAAGGAGATTATTGCTAGTGAGAAGGAACTTATTGATGGTGTTAAGCCGGAGGAGTTACAGAAGTTTTTGATTGATAGTGTTACTTCTGACGATAAAGATAATAAGTATAAGATTGTTTCTATATTGATGGAATTATCTAGAGAGGTTAATGGGGCACTAGATAAGGTTAAGTTATTTGACGGTCATCCTGATGATGGTGTGCTTTCTTCTTTTATAAATAATATTAATAAGTATATTGAGACGTATGAAGTTTTAAAGGGGGATAAGAAAGAAGAAGATAAAGAAGAGCATATTATTTATTTAGATAGTATTGTGGATGAAGTTAATAATTTAGATAAAAAAGAGTTAAGTGCTTTTAAAAGAGTTTATGAAAAACTTATTTTAGGAGATTTTAGTGAGGTTAAAAGATTAGAAAATACTTCTTATAATATTTATAGTTCTAGTTATAATGATGTAAATGTTTCTTTTATGAGATTACCAGATGAGTATTTAATGATATTACATGTTTATAAGAGTGAAGATAAATATTGTGATGCAGATGAAGCATTTATTAAAGATGTTCTTTTAGATAAGAAAAAGATTTTTGATAGTCAAAGTAAGTTAAGGAGTAATTTTAAGATAGCGATTAATAGGAGTGCATAATGGAAGGAAAAGAGATTTTATTACAAATTTTAAATGGTAGTGCGGTAACTTCTTCATTAGCACTTGCTGAGAGTTTGAAGGAAGAAATTAGTGAAGGGGAGAAGTTACTTACTATTTTTGATAACAAGGAGTATTCGGAGTTTACTAATAAAATATGTAGTTTAGAGCGCTTATTTAATCTTTGTTTAAGTTATGTTGAGGATGATAATGATAGTGTTCTTTTAAGAAGAAAAGTGCTTGCAATTAAGACTTCTTCTTTAACTATTAGTGATTTTGTGTTTAGTAAAGCAGAAGTGGATGAGCTATCTAAAATAGCGGTAATCCTTAAAAGGGTGATAAATGATCTTAAGGATAAAGTTGTGCTTATAACAAATTCTAGTATTACTAGTGAAGATGTTATGAGAATAAAGGAAAGATTATTACGTGAAGAGTTATTTACACCTGATGATATATTACTTACTGAAAGAATTGTTAAATGTGCTAATCCAAGTAATGGAGATATTAACTGGGATAAGGTTATTACTTATTTAAATGAGTATAATGGTGGAAAGTTAAAGAAACTTGGTGAAGATAAGTTACGTGGTAGACTTTTAGAAAGAGCAAACTTTAAGAATCCAGATGAAGATATTTTTAAGCATCATGATATGATGAAAAGTACATTTAAGCCAGTTTGCAAGATAGAGGAACATGAGGTTAGACAGAGTGTTAAGGAAGTTATGGCATCTATTGGTTTTGATTTTGATAAGTTTGATAAGATTAGTGCAGATAAATTGTTAAAGTGTGATTTAGATGGTTTGAGTAAAAGGGCTAAGTATCTTTATGATAATGGGTATATAAATATTATTGGTAGTAATAATTATTTAGGTGTCTGTGAGGTATTAAGTGGAACTAGCTTGGATGAGTTTAAAGAGATTATTAGAGTACTTAAGGATTATTATAAGTTTACTGAAGAGGATGTTAAGAGCTTACTTAGGAGAGGTACGGTTATATTTACTAAGGATGGCTTTGATAATTTTAAACATAATATGGATATTTTAAGAGAACATAATGTATCAAATAGTGTAGTTGTTACTAGAGGTATTCTGTTTTTAATTAATGATTATATGAAGAATAAGAGGCTTATAGCTAAATTACCTGATGGTGTTAGTGTAACTGATTTTCTTAGTGAGAATATTGGGGTACTTTATGATAGTGAGAGAGTGCTTAATAATTTAGATAGTTTTTCTTTATATGGTTTTAGTTTAAGTGATGATAAAGGTGCTTATAGCGTTCTTACAACATTTGATTTAGCAGGAGTATTAGATCAGTTTATTGAACTTGGCATTAGTGAACATGTTCATAGTGGTAATAAGGAGTTAAAGGGTATTAAGGATTTAATGGTTAGAAGAATCTTTTATGCTTTTAAAAATGGGCTTCCAGTTTGGGAAAGTAAGGATAGTTATAGTTTAATTAATGGGACACCTTGTTTAAAAGAGGATGAGATTATTCCACTTATAAGTGATTATCCAATATTAATGTATTTAGAAGAAGGACATAGATTAGCAATATACTCTGATACAACATATGCACAAATTAAGAGAAAGACAGAATTTGTATTTGATAGAATTGTAATTTCGAGACTTAAAACTTATAGAGTATTTGATAGTTTAGTAAGAGCGGGGGTAAAGCCAGAGGAAGCTATTGTAAAAGCACTTACATTCAATTTACCTCTTGAAGAAAGTGAAGAGAAGAGTATTTTAAGGATGCTTCATTTAGGTAATGAGGTGAAGAAGTTATGATAGATTTTTTAAATAAGTATGGTTTAAGTAAAGAAGATATTTTGGAGATTAAAGGGCACTTTGATGAGAATTTTATTTATAATTTAGGCGTTATGAAAAATAATGTGATTGAGGTCCTTGATTATTTACAGAGTATTGGAGTTACTAATTTTAAAAATCTTATTTTATATAGATGTGATTTGTGCTTTATGGATGTGGATTATTTAAAGGGCCAAATAAGCAAATATGATGAGAAACTAATTGTATATATTATGAATAATGATATTTGTGATTTACTAGATTTTGATATCTAGTATTTTTTTTAATATTTGAAATATAATAAATTTATGGGAAAATAAAAAAAGTTAGCACTTTCTATTGACAAGTGCTAAAATAGTGGTATAATTATAATTGTGAAAGGAAGATGAGATTTATGAATTTAATCCCAAGAAATTTTTTATTTGATGATGATTTGGAGGATTTCTTTGTAACCAAACCTAGTAAAAGAGGTGAAATGAAATGTGATATTTATGAAAAAGATAATAAATATTATATTGAATTAGATGCTCCAGGTTTTGATAAGAAAGATATCAATATTGAAGTAAAAGATGGATACCTTACAGTAAAAGCTCATAAAAAAGAAGAGAGCAAAGATGAAAAGAAAAATTATATTAGAAAAGAAAGATATTATGGAGAGTATTCTAGATCATTTGCTTTAGGCGATGTTGATGTTGACAATATTGATGCTAAATTTGAAAATGGTATTTTAAATATTACAGTTCCAAAGAAAGAAATCCAAGAAAATAAAAAATATATTGAAGTTAAATAGGACTAGCGATAAGCTGGTTCTTTTCTTTTGTACTAATTTTTTTCACGATTTTGAACATAATAAAGTAAAGTAAACGTTAAGTTAGTTTAAAAATTATAGAGGTAATTTCTCTCATAAATGGTTAATAAAAAATGTAAATTAAATGCTGAAAATAAAGCAAATTTTAATAATCTGAAATTCGCAAGTTTGCATCATAGAATATTTTTGCCTAAATATTAACTTGACACGGGGGGGGGGTTGTTATATACTAATTATAGAAAGTTAGTGATAAAATATGAACCAGGAAGTTAATATTGATAATAATAAGAAGAAATTAATATTGTATTATGGGCTTTTAGTAACAGTACTTTGTATAATTGGTGTATCATTTGCATGGTTTAGACTTTACTTAAGTCAAAGTGAAGATAATACTTTAGCATCAAGGACTTGTTTTAATACAACTTTAACGGAAGATACATCTAAAATATCTTTAACAGATGCTTTTCCAATAACAGATGAAGATGGACTTAAACAAACACCATTTACATTTACAATAAAAAACAACTGTAATAGTTATGTTAAAGTATATATTACTATAGATAGTACTTATAGAGAAAGTACAGATACATCTTATTTAAAAGATAACTATATGAAAGTAAATATATCACCTAAAGGTACAACAACTGGTAAGTCAGTAATACTAGGAAGTCAAACATTAACAGACTTAGAAAACAATAAAAAAGGTTATATTATTGTGAGTACTGGACTTAAAGCAAATGAAGAAAAAAGTTACGACCTAAGAATCTGGATGGATAGTGCAGTAACAACAGAACAAGGCTTAAACAAAAACTGGTCTGGTAAGATAGTTGTAGTAAGTAATGCAAGTAACGAGCCACCAACTTTTGCAGAGACTATACTAGCAAATAATGAAGTTAAAACTCCACTTACAACACCGGGAAAAGAAATCAGTGCTTACACAAAAGATGATGTTGAAAGTAAAACAGCAAGTGTAGGTTCAACATATCAAGCGTATTATATAACTTATGGTACTGGATGGGAAGCAAATGGTACTAATTTTAATTTAACTGGAGCAGCGGTAACAAGTGATACATATGCTAATTCATATTCTAGTTTAGTTGGTAAATATCTTGTCGATTCATCAGCATATTATACTGGTTCAAGTACAGCAGGAACAATGAAAACAACAACAAACTTATATAGTGTATATTATGTAGTAAGTGCTACACAAGATAGTTTTACATTTAAACAAATAACATCAAATAAAAATACAACAGAAGCATTACTTGCATCTGCAGAAGATGACTATGGCACATCTTACTACTTTAGAGGTGCTGTAAAAAATAACTATGTTGAGTTTGCAAATAAATGCTGGAGAATAGTAAGAGTTGGTGGAGATGGTTCAGTAAAACTTATCTTACATAATGACAATACTACAAAAGCAGCTAATCCTTGCTCTTCAGCAAATAATAGTACTAGTGCAGCATTTGCAAGATACTCTGGTGAAACATATAAAAGTGCATTTAATACAAATTATAATGATAATGCTTATTTAGGATTTAAGTATGGAACACCAGGTTCAAATAAATATGAAGCTACACATGCAAATACAAATAATAGTACAATATTAACTAATTTAGAGGCTTGGTATGATAAGAATAATCTTAAAGATTATGAAAAAGTAATAGCTGATACTGTATGGTGTAATGATAAAACTGTAACAGATACAAGTTATAATCCATGGAATTGGAGTGTTACTGGTTTAGGATATGGTACAAATGTAACAATCTATGGTGCTACACAAAGATTAATAAGTAGAAGTAATAGTGCTGGAGGCACTGGTCCTAGTTTAAAATGTAATGGAGAATTAAGCAAAATAAATTCAAAAATAGGATTAATAACAGCAGACGAACTAGCATTAGCAGGATATGCTAGAGGATTACAAAGTACTACAACATATTTACAAGAAAATGCTACAGATACTTTTTGGTGGTCTTTGTCTCCTAACGTATACAATAGTAGCTGTGCTATCGTTTGGGGCGTTAACGCCAGAAGTGCCACCCTCGACGACGACGGCGTGTACTTCACCTACGGCGTTCGTCCTTCGATTTCTCTTAAGTCGACGACCAAAGTAACCGGAAATGGTACATCAGAAGATCCTTATATTATTAATTCTGATTGACGGACACTTTTGATTAAACGCAGATAAATAAAGGGTTTGATAGTGTTTATACTCGTCCAATTATAACA
>CAKOOK010000018.1 GCA_934098515.1 uncultured Bacilli bacterium | reverse complement strand
TTTTACTGGATTTTTAGGGAAATTAAAAAAAGAAACTCCACTTTATTGCTAACGAGAAGTTATCTTTGAATTTAACGAATATTCTATAGTGCAAACTTGTAAATTTCTGATTTTTAAATTTGCTTTATTTTCAGCATTTAATTTACATTTTTTATTAACCATTTATGAGAGAACTTACCTCTATAATTTTTTTATTAACTTAACGTTTTCTTTACTTTATTATGGGCAAGAAATTAAAAAAAATAGCATTTCTGCTATTTAATGTTATTATTTTACAAATGGGATTAAAGCCATAAAACGAGCTCTTTTAATTTGCATTGCAATATATCTTTGATGTTTAGCACATGCTCCAGTCATTCTTCTTGGCATGATTTTGCCTTTTTCATTAATATATTTATTAATAATAGCTACGTCTTTATAGTCTACGCTTTTACCAGCGCACATTTGACAAATTTTCTTTTTCTTACGATAAAATTCAGCCATTTTAATTATTCCTTTCTAAAATGGTAAATCATCATCTGTTAAAACTACTTCTGAACCAAAGTTTTTGAATGGGTCTTCAGTTACGTCTGTTGTTTCAATTGGACTTTGATTTACGTTATTGTTAATAGGTGCCTCAGTGAATGAAGCACTGCCGGTATTATTATTTTTGCTTCCTAAGAATGTTACGTTATCTGCTACTACCTCAGTAACGTATCTTTTTTGACCATCTTGGCCATCATAACTTCTAGTTTGAATACGTCCAGTAACTCCAACAAGAGAACCTTGTGTGCAATACTTACAAACATTTTCAGCCTGTTTACGCCAAACTACTACTGGAATAAAGTCAGCTTCTCTTTCACCATTAGCATTTGTAAATGTACGATTTACTGCTACAGTGATATTAGTTGTAACTTGACCACTTGCAATAGTTCTTAATTCTGGAGTTTTAGTTATTCTTCCTACTAAAGTAACATTGTTCATTTTTACTCCTCGTCTAATTTAATAATTAGGTGTCTAATAATATTTTCGTTGATTCTAGCTTTACGATTTAATTCGTTGATAATATCATTATTAGCTTCGAAATTAAATACATAATAGAAACCACTAACTTCTTTATTAATAGGATAAGCAAGTTCTCTTTGTCCCATTTCTTTAGTATTAGTAATTTTGCCATTCATACTTGTAATAATATCAGAGAATTCTTTTACAGTATTTTTAACAGCAGCTTCTTCTAAAGTTGTTTTAACAATGAACATCATTTCGTAATTTTTCATATTTACCTCCTTCTGGTCTATTGGCTTATACTAATATATAAGCAAGGAGCTTTCGCTCATGCGTTATTATAGCATACTCCTAAATTATATGCAAATTAAATCTTTTGCCTTTATTCATTTATTAGATCTTTTATTTTTTGTCTAATTCTTTGGATAGTGTTATCAATTTGTTTAGGTTCTTTTCCTAGTATTTTTGCAATGTCCTGATAGTTGAATCCTCTAATTAATAGTTTGTAAACGTCATTTTCGTTTGGCGAAAGAATGCTATCTATTTTTTTGACTAGTTCTTCGTATTCTTCTTTTTTAGTCATATTATTTAGTGGTTCTTCACTGGTGTCACCAATAATTTCGGTTAGTGGTTTTTGAAAAGCATCATATTCGTAATCTAAACTGTAAGCAGATGTGTACATCTTGTTTTTGATTGTTTCAGCTTTTCTTACTGCGTTTTGAATCTTTCTTTCAACGACAATTGATATAAATGTTGGAAGGCTAGTTTCTTTTTCGCAAGAATATCTAATGATTGCATCAGTGAATGCTAGGTTAGCATCTTGTCTTACTTCGCTTAAGTCCATGTTAAGAGCATAGAATGTTTTTTTGTATTTGTTAATTATTATGTCGATAATATAACTATATTTTTCAAATATAACGTCTTTAGCATTTTCATCGTTTTCGTTGAACATTTGGCTTAGTTCATAATCGTTATATTCCATTAGTTACCTATACCAAATAGAAGTATTCCAGCTGATACTGATGCGTTAAGTGAGTTTACATGTCCTTTCATAGGAATACTTATAATTACATCACTATTTTGTCTTACGATTTTTGTTAAGCCAAATCCTTCGCTACCAATTACTAGGCATATTTTATCCGCATAGTCTACTTTGCGATAGTCTTCACCATCGGCTTCTGCTGCATAAACAAAGAATCCTTTATCTTTTAGTTTGTTAATTGCTGCTACTAGGTTATTTACCATTATAATGTTTACGTTTTCGATAGCACCTGTACTTGTTTTCATTACTGTATCAGTTACGCTTACACTGCGATCTTTAGGGATGATGATGTTTTTTACGCCTCTTGCTTCACAGGAACGGATGATTGCTCCAAAGTTGTGAGGGTCTTCTAAGTGGTCAAGAATTAAGACGAATTTTTCATCACCAATAGCGTCTAGTGTTTTGTATTCGTAGTCATGCATGTCAAAAATTATTCCTTGGTTGTTTTTCATCATCTTATCCATTATATTAGGTTCAGTTAGAACGTATTTTAGATGATGTTCTTTTAAGGATTCTATTATTTTTTCATCATGAAAATTTTTACTTAGATATACTTTTTTTATTTTAGTTTTGTCTAGTTCGTTAAAAACGTTTTTTCCACATACTCTCATAATATTTTCTCCATTATTTCTTTTAGTCTTTCCTTGTTATTTAGATATAGATAGCCGATTAAGCATTCAAAACCAGTTGACATATGATATGTTACTACGTCAGTTGTTTTACTTTTATGGCTTGATGCATTACGGCCTCTTTTTACTATTTCAATTTCTTCTTCTGTTAGAATGTTTTCGTTAATTAAATTTTCTAGTATTTTCCTTTGAGATGGTGCAGTAATGTAGTTAAGAGATTCTTTTTGTAGGTCATTTACTTTATAGATTTTTTTGTTTATTAGGTATTCTCTTATGTAAAGTTCAAATACGGCATCACCTAAATATGCTAAGGATAAGTTGTTCATAAATATCACTTTAAAGAATATATCATATTTTGAGGTAAAAGTAAAATGTGGAAAACAAAAAAAATTGACGTTAAGCCAAAATTTCTATACTAAGTATTTTATTTAAATATTTCTAATAGCGTTTTGATTGCATTTTTTATATCTTCTAACGTCAGTATACTTTCTTCGTCTAAAACGTATATTTTTTGCATCCTGTTAAACGCAGTAATTAGTTCGTCGTTAAACTTTAATTTCATGTAGTCAAAGTCTTTTATCTCTTTATCTTTATTGATGCCTCCAATTCTTGCTTCCTCTTCTTTTCTTTTATAGCTAATTAGCCTATTTAGTTCCTTTCTACTTTTTAGCATTTTCTTAATACTATTATTTTTAATCATAACTGAAATGTCATACAGGTGTTTTGCTACATCCTCGTACATCTTTCTTTCATAATAAAATTCTGCCGCAAATATTTTATCAATAAATATTCTTTCTAATTTGATTATTTTAATATTAAATTCAGATATGTTATATTTTTCTTTTAATATGTGTTTTTCATTATCAAGAGCATATTTATATATTAGTGGTTCAATAGTGTAAGTGCTAACAGGCTCCGACACTGTAAAAGATGTTGCTTCTATTTGGATTCTTTCTGACTTAAATAATTCATTCATGTTAAATAATGATTCATATTTATAAAATGAAGTTACACTACCCTTTTTATCTATTGTTTCTTCTTTTGATAATTCTAATCCTTGTATTTTATATCCTAACGCTGAATTTTTAAGTCTCATTTTATTACTGTTGTTAGATTCATTGCTATTAACTTTCACGGTTAAATCTATGTCTTCAGAAAATCTATTCATGTGATCTAATATTTTATATATTGCTGTTCCGCCTTTAAAGTAGGCTTGTAATTTATCTTGCTTTTCTCCTAAATCTTTTAGTACAAGGCAAACATAATAATCTTTCTCTAAAATATCATTTCTAATGCCTGTCCTTTTATTTATGTTTAAAATTAATTCTTCTAATAATTCTTTACTTAACATTGTTTTCCCCCTAGTTCATATAATCTTATTATTGGTTTTAAATTATTTATTTTGTTGGCATACTCAAATATTTTTTCAAAGTTTAGCTGATTATCATCAATAAATTTGTATATGATTTCTTTTTCGTTATCTACTTCTATTTTAATATTATCTTTGTTCATTAAAATATCAAATAATTGTAGATATTTGTAATTATCTTCGGTAACTGTTGTCTTTGGCTTTCTAATGGTTACTCCTAAATTTTTATTATTATAATCATTAGAATTTGGACATTCATTAGTTACAATTAATATTTCTTTAGGTATTTGAGTTGTTAGACCAAGTTTATTAAATAAGTATGCTCCAGTGAAATAACCTTTTTTTCCATTTTTATCACAAATATATTTTTTTTCAATAACTTTATTTATATTTAATGGTTTGCTCCCGAATATTCCTTTTGTCGGTTTATAATAAATGCCTTTTACAAATTGAGATAATTTATTTTCTTTAACAAGTCTGTTAATATATACATATATATTTTTAAAAGTTGTTTCAAAATTGTTTTGAATTATTTTTTTGAAATAATCCTTAATTTCTTCGATAAAAATTGGCTCATCATACGGATATTCATCAATATATTTAATTAAAATATTATTATAATTCATTGTGTTCCTCCTTTGTTATTATATTATTTGTTTTTTTCTTTTTTTCATTTATTAATAACATTATATATAATTTTCTTCGATATGTCAACTTCCTAACTTATATTTTAATTTATATAAAAAACTACGCTGATGCGCAGTAATTATTTTTCTTTAGCAACACTAAGGGCTCCACTTGATACGCTTTCGGCGATAGTTAGTAGTTCTGTGCCGGTTAGTTTGTTACTTGAGATGTAAAAGTCAATTTTATTGCTTGTCCAGTATAGTGAGTTTGATGATAATGCTCCCATTGTTTGACTTAGTAATAGTGGTTCACCAAATACAGGAATTATTTCGAATTCATCACTGGCTTTAGAAACTTCTTCAACTAAGGTAAATGGGCTATCTCCTGTGAATGTTAGGATTACTCTGTTTCCTTCGTCAGTTGATACGACGTCTTTACTGTTTAGATATGTATTTTTAGGTAAGTATAGTGGATATACTATATCGTCTATTGTTTTACTAGTTTCTTCTTCTAAAGGAATGTTGTTGTCAATTAAGGATTCTAGTTTGAAATAGTCATCTTTGAATGTTGGTTTAAAATCAACAGATGTGTAGTTTACGGTAATTTTAATGTTACCACTTTCATCTAGTATTTCTACTTTAGTGATGTCTTCATCTTTATTTAGATAGATTTTTTCACTGACTAGATTAGCATTGTTTGGATAGTTTACTTTTGCTGTTATGATGTAGCCGTCATCAACTTTCTCACTTTTGCTTTCTGAGTCGTTTTTAATGTCTTTTACAAGAGAGTCAATAAGATATCCTTGTGAACCGTTGTCTGGCCACTCTGATTGGAATTTGAAGCTTTTATTTAAACTAGGTGTTACAACATAAACGTCTTCACCGCTTTTCAGGATTACTTGTTCATGATTATTTATTTGGTTTACTAAATTTACACGGTAGTTTTCTTTATCTTTTGCTGCGGTTACGTTGTAAGAAAATACGTCTTCGTTGCTGGTAATATTCATTGTTCCTTTCATTAGGTAAGAATTTTTCTTTTCTATTTTAGTGATAAAGTTTTCTTTGACGTCACCACTTGTTTTTTTACCACACCCGGTAATCATAAGTACTAATAAAACAAATACAACAAACTTTTTCATTTAACCTCCTATCTAATAATATTTTTAAGTTTTGCTTTTATGCACTTATTTTAAAAATTTGATGGTTATAATTAGGTGTATATTTTTATTTTGATAGTCCATACTATGAATAGAAAAGAGGTTAAATATGTCGACGTTACAAAAGATTTGTCTATGTATTACTATAATTGGTGGTATTAATTGGGGATTAGTTGGTTTATTAGATTTTAACTTAGTTGAAGCTATTTTCGGTGGTGAATCAATAATTCCAAGAATTGTTTATTCATTTGTTGGTTTAACGAGTTTGATTAACACCGGTATACTAATTATGGATTTAGATGATCATGAGGCCTAGTATTTAGGCTTTTTTGTATTTTAAAAGCAGCTATGTGCTGCTCTTTTTTAGTCCATTTTTTCTAGTTCTTTGTATGCTATTTTACCAACTAAAGTTGTTGGAAGGTCGTCAATGTATCTAATTTCTCTTGGTATTTCAAATTTTGCTAAGTTTTCTTTCATATATTTTTGAATGCTACTTTTAGTAAGAAGATTGTTATAGCCTTCTCTAAGGACTATAAATGCTTTGACTGTTTCACCTTTTGATTCGTTTTTGATGCCAATTACGGCACATTTCAATATTGCTTCGTGATTTGTTAGAATTTCTTCAACGTGTGATGGGTAAACGTTATAGCCACTTGTGATAATCATTCTTTTTAGTCTTGATTTGTAGTGGAATAAGCCTCTTTTATCAACACATGCAATATCTCCTGTGTGAAGCCACGTTTTTCCGTCCATTTGGAATAATGTGTTTTTGGTTTCTTCTGGTTCGTCTAAATACTCCAACATAATGTTTGGTCCTGAAATGATTAGTTCACCATCTTCTCCTAGAGGAGTTTCTTTTTGGGTGTTAATATTAATTATTTTAAATTCTGTGTTGGGAAATGGGTAACCAATAACGTCAGATTCGTCTAGTATTCCATCTGGTGAAAGCGATACAACGCCTGAAGATTCGGTCAAACCATAACCTATTTTAAGTTCTGTATTGCATCCATATTCTTTTAGAAAGGTATTTACTCTATTTTTAAGATCTATGCTCATCGCATCTCCACCGCAAACTACTAGTTTTAGGGTATTTAGTTCATTTTTACGAAATTTCATTTTTGATACTGCATCATATAGTGTTGGGACTCCGCATAAGACGTTAAATTTGTATTTTCTTAGATATTTTTTGAATTTTTTAGCGTTAAATTGGGGAATTAAGATAGCACGCATTCCGTTGTATAAAGGAGTGTGAGTACAGATTCCAATGCCGAATGCATGAAAGTTAGGTAGGAATGTTAGAAAGGCATTTTCTGGTTCTAAGGCTTCTGGCTCAGTGTATTTGCTTTGTAGGGCTTGGGCATTGAATGAGTAGTTTGATATTACGACGCCTTTAGGCTTACCAGTTGTACCTCCACTATAAAGGATTACTGCAGGATCATTTGATGCTACTTCCTCGTATGGGTCTTCATTATATAGATTTGCTTTAGCAATGAAGTGATTCCATAACATTATTTTTTCATTTTCTTTAATTTTTATTTTTCTTCCTTTAAGTAGCCAGTATAGGAAGGCAGTTATTCTTTCCATGGATTTTGTAGCACTTGTTACGATTACTTTTTCTAAGCCGGTATTATCTATTATGTTATTTACTTTTTTATAGGCAATGTCGATACATAGCATTATTTTGGAGTTACTTTTGTTTAAGTAGTATTCTATGTCTTTTTCACTTGATAATGGATGAATCATGTTTGCGACTGCACCAATTTCGTTAATGGCATAGAACATGGTTACTTCTTCTGGGGTGTTTGGCATACAGATTGTTACTTTATCACCTTTATTTACGCCTAAGGCTTTTAGGGCTTTTGCTACTTTATTAATTTTTTTAATTAGTTGTTTGTATGTTATTTGATTGTTTTCGTATTCGATAGCGGTGTTGTACGGATATTTTAAGGCACTTTCATAGATGGCATCGTATAAACTTCCTTCAAAGTATTTAACATTTTTGGGTAGTTTTTTGTGATGGTAGTGCCATTTATTTATTATCTTAACGCTAATTTTACGATAAGTATTTCTTAATTTTAAATATAGTTTTTCAAACATTTGTGGGCCTCTTTTCTAATTAAGTCTATGTTTAAATACATATTAATAATATCATAAATGGATGCTAAAAAAAAGAAGCACTAGTCTTCTTTGTGTTGGTTTATTTTGGTTAAAGTGATTCCACCTTTTTGAGTTATATTGTGTTTAGCTAGTTCTTCTTCTACGGCTTGATTTATTTCATTTAAGATATGCTTACTATAAACTTTTTTGTATACAGATATATATTCTGATATTTTAACTGGAACTATTTCTTCGGTTACGTTTACACCAGAGATAGCACCTAGGTTTTCATATGATTCATTTATAGCATCTTGCATACCAGCTTTGATTTGAACAAGTCTTGTTTTTGCTGATTCAATTTCGGCTTTTACGTCTAGTAGGTAGGCATAGGCTGCATCGGTTCTTTGTTTTAATACTCCCTTAAGTTCTAAGATTCCTTCTAATGATAAAGGTTTTATTGTTTCTCGATAGCCAAATTTTGCTTCAATTTCTTCATATGTTTTTATTAGATTACGTCTAATTGATATAAGGACCATTTGTGCAAGGCGCATCAAATTTCTTTCGGTTTCTCTTTTTTCTTTTTTGTCGCCAAATAGTTTACTATTTTTGTTAATGTATTCTCGGTAAGATTTTGCATATGATAGTTGTAGGTCTTCTGGAATAAACTTTTTATATTCTGGAATCATGTGTCTTATTTCTTTAAAATCAGTTGCATCTATAGATAGAAGGTAAGATAGCTTGGGTTCTTCAAAATATTTTAGGTTCATAAGGGCTTTAAAATATTCGTTTTCAGAATTGCTTACGACTTTTGATAGTTTTGATATTTCTTCTTTATTTAAAACTAATGGCTTTTTTAACCCTGAAGTAGCTTCAAATAGTTTAATATTTAAATATGGGAAATATCCATATGGAATGTTTACTCTTGTCCTTACATCGACTATTTTTTTCTTTAGTTCACTGATTTTTAGTGCTGTGCTTTGAAGCTTCATAGTGCCATTTGGAGTATTAAGTACGCCAAATATAACTTCATCTCTGTTGGTAACTGGAGTTTCTTCGATGTTTCGAATTTCATTTAATCTTACATGTTTGTATTCATCTTGAAAGTCTTTAAGTAATTGAGAGAATGTTGCTTCATTTAGGAACGCTATCCTTTTGGAGATTAAATTTATTTCTCTATAAATTGCACGAATTTTAATATTTAATTTTTGAGTTTCTTCTTCGCTTGCTGTTTCTAGTTCCTTTTCTGCTCTATATCTATCAAATTGTAGTTCGTTTTTTCTTTTTAAAAGTTCCCAGCTTTTAGTTTTTATATATTCTTTTTGATTACTCATTAAAAGTTCATAATAAAATGAAAAGTTTTCATAACCGTCAAATATGCTTAGGCAATCTAAACGCATTTTTGCTCTTTCTAGAGATTCTTTGTTTTTTAAATCTTTAATGATATCTTCGGTTTCTTGTCTTTTTGATTTGGTAATATCTTTCATCATAAAAAAATTCCCCCTTAAAATTGCTATTTAGTTTAGCATATTTTGAGAGAATTGTCAAACGTACGTCCGTTTTTATTCAGAATATTTTTGACCAATTGTTAAATTTTTGTTGATTACTTCATAGCTATCCACAATTGAAATGAATGCTTTAGGATCAATTAGGAGTATTCCTTCTTTTAAACCGAAGTAGTCTTTGGTGTCAATTGATGTCATGATTATTTTATTTTTATGGCTTGTGAAGCCACCTTTAACATTGATTTCGGTTAGGTCATGATGTAGTTCATGTATGATGTAGTTTTTTATATTTTCTTCTTCAGTTGATATTATGAAGAAAGTTTTACTAGTGCTTGCTCCTACTCTGGACATTGTTGCCATGTAGTTGATGATTATGATTAGAACAGCCGAATATAGTGATGTTTCAAAATTAACTATAAATCCAGTAAGGATAATTATTATAGTTTCAAATATATATGTGAATGTTTTGCGTCTATATATTTTTACAGAGTTGAAGATGTCTTGAAGAAGAAATAATCCACCAGTTGAGTAGCCTTCTTTGAAGATTAGACTGTGACCTAAGCCGGTTATGACACCTGCTGTTATTGTGATTATAGTTTTGTCTATATTATAGATGTTTATTTGTTCTGTTATATTTTGAGTAAAATAAATAATTATAGGGATTAGTAGGCTTGGTATCATGTATTTTCTGGTGTTTTCTGCGCCAATTGATAGTGTTGCTATGCCGATTAGGGCTAGGTTTATGATTAGTAAAAACATTGGAGCACTATAATCAAAATAGTAGTATGTTAGTGCACCTAGACCGTATATCCCGCTTGAAACTAGGTCATAGGGAATTATAAATAAATTAAACGCTAGGGCGATAAGGATACATCCCATAATAATATTTAAATACTTTTTCATTTTTACCTCTTTATTCTTAAATAGTTTTCCATAAATGGTAGTAGTTCTCCATTTAGGACAGCATCAGCATTCGCAGTTTCATATCCCGTTCTTATGTCTTTTACTAGTTTGTATGGTTCTAAAACGTAATTTCTTATTTGGCTGCCGAATTCGATATTTATATGATTTTTTAGTTTGTCGTATTCTTGGGTGTTTGCTTCTTCCATGAGTTTTTTTAGTTTACTTGTAAGAACGCTTAGAGCAGTTGCTTTGTTTTTAATTTGACTTCTTTCGTTTTGACAGGTTACGACAATACCAGTTGGCAAGTGGGTAATTCTTACAGCACTATCAGTTGTGTTTACGCCTTGTCCGCCCTTACCACTTGATCTGTATACATCTACTCGTATTTCTTCATCTTTGATGTTTACTTCATTTGTCATTTTGATTTCGGGAGTGACGTTTACAGATGCGAATGATGTGTGTCTTCTTTTGTTTGAATCAAATGGGCTTATTCTTACTAGTCTGTGTACGCCTTGTTCTCCTTTAAAGTAACCGTAAGCATATGGGCCAGTTATTTTGAGTGTTGCACTTTTGATGCCGGCTTCTTCGCCTTTTTGGTAGTCTAGTTCTTCGTATGTGTAACCGTTTTTATCACAGAACATTTTATACATTCTTAGGAGCATGCTTGACCAGTCACAGCTTTCGGTTCCTCCTGCACCTGGATGGATTTCTAAAAAGCATGGAGCATCATCGTATTCACCTGTAAATAGTGTATTTATTTCTAGTTCGTTTATTTGGTTAGTAATCTTTGTAAGATTAATTTCTTTTAGTTCTTCATTGCTTACTAGGTTAATTAATTCTAGATAATCGTCTAATTCATTAACTATAGTTTGGTAAGTGGAGATTTGTTTTTGAAGATTAACGAGTTCACTATTTAATGCAGTGCTTTTAGAAATATCTTTCCATGTATTTTCGTCGTTAAGTTCTTTACTTATTTCATCAATTCTTTGGTTTTTGGCATCTAAGTCAAAGTGACCTCCCAATATTTACAATTTGCTTTTTTAACTGGGATATTGTTTGTTCTAAGTTTTCTCTATCCATAATTAGTACCTCAATGAAATTATAGCAAAAAAAAGAAAGAAAATAAAGTTTCTTTCATTAGGTATTTATGTAAGAAGTTAACCATTTTTCAAATTCTTCAGTATCTTGATATTTTAGAAGGTCTTTATCACTTTCTGCGTCTAGGTATGCGACTATTTTGCCTTCTTTAATTAATATTACTGATGGCGCTAGTTTTACTTCACCATAAATAAATGTATTTTTCATCTCTTCATAAGGTAAATATAAAAAACTAATATTATATTTATTCATTACTTTTTTAAATATTTCATCACAAGGGATTTCTAGCATACAATAATTGTTGTAAGTGAAAACTATAAACGATTTTTTATTATCTTTTAATTCTTTAATATCTTCACTGGTAACATCTATAAATTTGCTTTCTTTGTAATATTCTTTTTCTATAGAAAATTTTGATGAATTTGTGCATGCTGATAGGAAAAGACAAATTATAATTATTGTAATTTTTTTCATTTAGTAATTTTGTGAAGACTTTTAAAATCTAGATTATAGTATGGTACTTTGCTGAAGTTATAGTAGTCTTTGCCATTTATAGTTTCTTTAACTTCTACTTTATTTTTTCCTTCATAATACCAGTAACCACCTATATCACGAATTTTAGATTCATCCCATCCTAGAGATACAAGCATATTTTTTACTTGGCCTGCGTAACCACCTGCACCACATATAATGAAAATATTTTTATCTTTAGGGAAGACCGTTTCTAATATATCCATACTTTCTTCATAATTTGGTATGTATTTATCGTCATCTGTTAGTTTAAATAAGGCATCTCCCACATAAAGTCCACTTACGTTTTCTTTTTCTTTTTGTTTAATGTATGATTCTTTATAATTTGCTAGGTATGGAGCTGGGATTACTTCGAATCCTTTTATGTATCCAGATAAGTATCTATCTCCTCCTTTATTTTCCCATGAAGCTGTGTCTACAAGCATACGAACGTCTCTATAAACGGTATCTGTTCTGTTTAGATAATTATCAATTGTTTTTTCATTAATATTTTTATCTATGCCATACTCTCCTCTTAAACCTTCAGCTAGTTCTGGAGTTGGGAGTGGCTTTTCAATTACAATGTTTTGCTTAGCAATTAAAACAAATACAAGTACAATAGATGCTCCTAATAGTCCACTAATTAAACTAGTTATTATTTTATTTTTCATTTTTCCTTCCTTTCTGATTTAATTTTAAAAAGAAAGGTGTTTTTTTTCAATTGATTTTAAGTTTAGATTACTCAACTTTAGGTTGAAATAAAAATAAGACCACATTTAAGCAGCCTTATTTTTAGATTCGTACTTATTTAATAGTATTGTTACGACTTTGTTGAGTTTATCAAATATATAAAGTGAGCATATTAGTAGTACTCCAAATATTAGAGAAATTTGAAAGTTTATGGACTTGATGTTAAAGAAGTTTGATTGGAATATTGCACAGTATTCAAATCCGGTTAGTAGGGTTATCCAAAGGGCAAATCTAAATGCGTTAAATGGTTCGCAAAGTTTATATAAGAAGATGAATCCTGAAATACCTGTTAAAAAGACAACTAAACTAGAGACAACATCTTCGGGTAGGTTAAAGGCGTATTTAAACATTTCAATGATAATAACATTGAAGACGACGGTTAAGGCAGCAGGTAGGCTTTTACCGATTACTTTTATTAGAAAGTTACCTTTGACGATGTCTGTATTAGGTTCTAAAGCAAGGATGAATGATGGTATTCCGATAGTGAATGTGGTAATTAGTGTAAGCTGGATTGGAATGAAGAAATACTTGCTTCCCAGAATGATACATAGTAGAACTAGTAATATTGTGAAGATTGTTTTTACTAATAATAGGGATGCACTTCTTTCGATGTTGTTGATGGTTCTTCTTCCTTCAGCGACTATATGAGGAATACTACTAAAGTCTGAATTTAATAAGACAAGCTGACTTACGTTTCTAGCTCCATCTGTTCCACTAGCCATTGCAATCGAGCAGTCTGCTTCTTTTAGAGCAAGAACATCATTTATACCATCACCAGTCATTGCGACGGTTTTGCCTTGTTCTTTTAGAGCTTTAATAATTTGCTTTTTTTGTTTTGGAGTTACTCTGCCGAAGATATTGTAATTAAGGGCTGCTTCTTTGATTGTTTCATCATTTAGGGTTGTGGCATCTATTCCTTTGATGTTTTTAATGCCGGCTTCTTCAGCAATGGACATAACTGTATTATAGTTGTCCCCAGAAATTACTTTTACTTCAACACCTTCTCTTTCAAAGAATTCTAAAGTGTCTTTGGCATCTTTTCTAACAACGTCTTTGATTAGGATGTAAGCAAGCTTCTCAACTTTTTTAGGGTGTTCACTTATTTTGTCATTAGATTTTGCTAGAAGTAATACACGATATTTTTTTTGAAAATTTTCAATTTTTGTTTTTTCATTTTCATAGTCTTCTTTTAAAATAAAGTCTGGGGCTCCCAAATAGTATGCACTTTCATTTTCAAAGGATACTGCTGAAAATTTTCTTTCTGATGAAAAAGGAATTGTTTCTTTTACTTTCCATGATGTTTGAGATAATGTGAAGGTATTTTTTAGAGCGGTAAATGTAGCACTGTGATCTTCTGCATGGGCACATATTTCACCTAGAATTTTATCTATTTCTTTTTTATTATGACCGGTTTCTATTATGGTGTCATATACTTTCATTTTACCTTCTGTAATGGTTCCCGTTTTATCTAAACAAATGACATTTACTCTAGCTAGTGTTTCGATGCAATATAACTGCTGAACAAGAACTTTGTATTTAGATAGTCTTATAACGCTTACGGCCATTACTGAACTAGTTAGAAGAATTAAGCCCTCTGGGATCATGCCAATTAAAGCTGCAACTGTGGCAATTACTGAGTCATATACACTGCCCGTGATAGTTATTTGGTTTGTAAAAAAGAGAATGCCAATGGGAATAATTAAGATTGATAGTATTTTTAATAAGCGATTGAATGAACCCATTATGATTGAATTTGTTTTTTTATTGTATTTAGCCTCTTTAGATATTTTAGCAATGTAGTTGTCTTTTCCAATGTGATTTACTTTAGCATAACATGAACCACTTACAATGAAACTTCCTGATAAGAGTTCTTTGCCTTCATCCTTATAAATTGGGTCTACTTCACCAGTTAGAAGTGATTCGTTTGCTTCAACTTTGCCATTTAAGATGATACAGTCTGTTGGTACTTCGTTACCTATTTCTAAATATATGATATCATCTAAAACTATTTCTTCATTTGAGATAAGTTTTTTATGAGAGTTTCTTATGACTGTTGTTTTGGTTGATGCGAGAAATGATAGTTTATCGATTATCTTTTTTGAAGTTATTTCTTGAAAGGTGCTAATTATAGTGTTGCAAATAATGGTACCCATGAATAAGCAGTTTTTAAGTGAGTAAAAAAATCTGTTATAAATTAAGCCAGTTATAATTATTGATGCTCCTAGGAAAATGTTTAGAAAGTTAAAATAAGTAAAAACATTACTACAAATGATTTGTTTGATTGTTTTAGTTTGTGGTTGTTCGTTAATATTGGTTAGATTTTGAGTTATTCTTTCATTAACTTGCTCATTTGTTAAACCTTCATCGAATTTTGGGTTAAATCTTTTTGTTTCCATAGGCATCACTTTCCAAGTTTATTATAACACGTTATATTTTTTGTATATATTTTTTAGAATGATAAAGTAAGAAAAAAGTGTCAAGAAGATGACACATTTTTAGTTTTGATGCAGATAACATTCTTTTTCGTGGGAATTTATAAGACCAATGGCTTGAAGATATGAGTATATGATTGTGGAACCGGTAAACTTCATGCCCTTTTTTATTAAATCTTTAGAGATGGAATCAGAAAGTGGAGATGTTGTAAGGCCCGTTTCGTGTACTGGATATTTATCTATGAATGACAAGAGATATTTTGAGAAAGATCCATATTCTTTTTGAATTTCTTTGAAGATTATGGCGTTATTGATGCTAGCATTTATTTTAAGTTTGTTTCTGATAATACCTTTGTCATTATATAGTTTTTCTTTTTTTGTCTTATCGTAGTTAATTATTTTATCTATATCAAAATTATCGTATGCTTTTTTAAAGTTTTCTCTTTTATTTAGGATGCACTCCCAAGATAGACCAGCTTGGAACATTTCTAGAATTAGCATTTCAAAAAGGTAGTCTTCATCTAAGTTAAGCACGCCCCACTCTTTGTCATGATATTCTATATATAATGGGTTATTTAAGTTACACCAGAAGCATCTTTTCATAGTTTGGTTCCTTTCTTTGTATTTATAATTTTAATATTGTCCCTTTTAAATATTGGGTCTTTATAGTGGGCACATTGCGGTAATTCAGTTAGGAGAGACTGCTATATTATTAGTTATTTTTTTATTAGTATGATTCCAATAATAATTAGAATACTTATTAGAAGCTTTCTTCTTAGGCTTTTCGTGTCTTTTTCGATAAAATATTCATATATAGAATTCGTTACCATTGATAATGTTAGAAGTGGTGCGACAACTGAGATGTTTCCGTATTCGTATGCTTTTACTGATGAGATAAGCATTATGGCCCAGGAGAAACTTACTAGCATAAATTTCTTTTTATCGTATAATTTGAATTCTTGTTTTAAGTCGTTTAGTGAAAGTTTGCTGGCAATTTTTATGATTAGGGCTGGGATTAAAACAGTTATGACAGTATATAATCCAATGTTGAAATTATCTGAGATATTAACATTTATAAACATAGCAATAGCAAAAAGGAAGTTGGAGATTATGCACATGATAAAGTATTTGTTAAGGTCTAATTTTCCTTTTTTATTTGTGGATAATAGAATATTTGCTAGAAGTATGAGAATTATACCAATGATTTTAGTTAAGATAATTTTTTCTTTTAAGAATACAAAGCCAAATATTACTAAGAAGACGGTTGATAGTTGTTTAAGCATACTGAATGTTGAGGGAGCTAAGCCATATCTTGCTTCGATATTTAATCTATCTGTTGCAGCATAAATAATTGTTACTAAGCCTAGAGTTAAAAGTATTTGAGGATTTAATGAGAATTTGTATGTAAAAAGTGGAGATAATATTAGGGCGAATAGCGCGGTAAAAACTTCTAATAAAATTGTTAAAGCTGAGGCGTTTTTCATGCTCCTATTTGTTTCTTTAAAACACTGGGCAAATATTAAAGAAAATATTAAGTATATAATAACCCATTTTATATATTCCATTTTTATTTTTCCATTTCTTTAAAATTTAGATTTTTTAAATATTCGTAGCCAGTTGTTATTTTATCTTCGATGCTAGTGCTGGCACGATAGATTTTTTTTAGTTCTTCCATTACGGGCTTACCATTTTTTTGTAATTTATAAAATTCAGGATATGATTTTTCGGTAAAATTAAATATTGCTTGGAAATCTGTATTATTTAAAATTGGGTCAGTTACCATTTCACTATATTGCCATGCTAGGTATTGGCTTTCGTATTCCGCTTTAGGGATTTCTGGATAAAGTGTTTTCCACTTGGTAAACCATAAAAAGTGAAGTGTTTCATGTGCACAGGCTTCTGTTAGTTTTTCTTCAGTTAAATGTGGATTTATGTAAAATGAGTGGTTATCTATATCTCTAGGAAAAAATGGTAACATGCCAACATAACAAGTTATTTCATTTATATTTATAGGCCAGTTTATGTTAAGATAGTTTGCTAGTTTTTTAAAATAGATGTCATTGTATTTATTCCAAATGGCACTATATTTTTTGCAAGTTTCTTTAATATTTTGTGAATTACTTGTGCAATAATTCGTGATTATAGCACTAATTTTTGTGGATATCTCTTCTTTTGAAATATTTTTGTGGATATCTTGAAGTTCTGGAAAATATTCACATAATAAATTGTGGATTTCTGACTTTTCGTCTTCTTCAAAGTAAAAATTTTGAATTATTTTGATATTTCCTTCTAGAGTTATCGGTTTAAATATAATTTTGGGATTTGTTCGCATTTATACCTCCATAATTGTTTGTTCTCCATAACATTTTGTGATTTTACACGATGTCTACTTTATTTATTTTCAATCTGTTTTGTTTCATTTAGCAAATATATCAGTAATTTTTTGATAAAACATTCTCTCACTTGTACGGATTAATTTAATTCTATCAAGCAATCTTTTAAAATACTCTTGATCAGATTTCTGAGCTTTTAAAAATCTCTCATCATTTAAGGAAAAACCTTGAACCATATAATCTTTAATTATTTTATTTGCCCAAGTTCTAAATTTAATTGCTTTTTTAGAGTTAACTCTAAAACCAATAGAAATAATCATATCAAGATTATAATACTTAGTATTGTAAGTTTGCTTTCCATCATTACCCATATGTGCAATTTTTGCACACGTGCTATTTTCATCCAACTCTTCATCTTTATAAATATTGTTAATATGTCTTACAATTCCACTTCTGTCTATATTAAAGAGTGTTGATATAGCTTCAGCTTTTAACCAAACATCTTCATTTTCTAATAGTACTTCTACTTTTGTATTGCCTTCTTCATCAGAGTAGAATAAGACGTTCTTTTCACTTCCAATTAACTTATTATCCAAATTTTTCCCTCCTTTTCTAAATAGTCTTATTTAATTTATAGTAATTATTATACTATTTTTTACATTATTAAACAATTGATTTTTTGAACTAGTACCTCGTCTATAATTATTTTTCTTCTATTAATTATTGGCAGATTAAAAGCTGGCGTGAATACCAACTTTATATTATTTGTATAAATGTCTGTATAAAAATTTTGCTATTTTATATGTTATTTACCACAATACTGTTTATATTTTTTTCCACTTTCACAAGGCCTTTTGTATTGGGAATTTTGGCAGCTTTTGGGAGCACTTTGCTGCACTCGGCAAACCTAGCAGAACGTATCTAAAAACGTATTTAAAAAATAGCAAATTTTAATAAATTACAATTCTTATATAATTATTACTTTTTATAATTCTTACCATTTGATAAATTGTTTTTTAATGTATTATATACTTCTTTTAAGTGTTCAGTATCAAGTAATGGTACTTCAGTTATAATTGTATGTGCCATTCTTGCTTTATCTTCATCACTGAATTCAACAAATTGTTCTGGATCAGATAAAGGTTCTTCGCTTCCATCTTCTGTGCGAATTGTATAATCAAAATCTTTGGGCGAATATCTTCTAGCTGATTCGCTTATTGAAACTTGTTGGCCTTTAATAAATTCAGAATTTTCATACCCTCTTTGTGAAATAATTAAACTTTCTACATCCTTTGCTTTTGGTGTATGTTTATATTTTCTATACATAGAGAATACAAATTCTAAATTATATTTTCTTATAAAATTACTAAGTAATATTAAATCTGTTTGAAGTCTT
>CAKOOK010000017.1 GCA_934098515.1 uncultured Bacilli bacterium | reverse complement strand
TTGGCATCTTTGTTGGTAGTTAATTTTTTATAATTACTAGTGTTAATATCATAAGAACGATTGTTTATTTTTCTACTGTTCTTTACGTAATTTGAAGTATAGTTCAAACATCCTTTTGGCTTTTTAAAATCAAGTTCTGGGTGGTATATATTACCATTATAGACAAAATCATTGGTAGTATAGACTTCCATTTAAGGGGTAATTAAAGAACTCAAAAATGTTCTTGTAGTAACACCAAGATTACAAGAGTTTTCAACCACATTTAAAAAAGTCTCTGCTCCATGTCCTCCTGCCTTCCAACATTTAATTTTTGCATTTTCAACAGATATACTTCCACCATCATAATATGTATCAGTAAACAAGTTAACTTTTCCTTCATTTATCGCACTAGCAAGAGTAATTATCTTAAAAGTACTACCCGGTTCATAACTCATCCAAATTGGTAAATTACGATTAATCGCTTCTATATCATAACTCTGATAATTATTAGGATCAAAATTAGGCCTACTACTCATCGCAATAATCTCCCCTGTATTGGGATTCATAACCATAATAAGTGCATTTTCTGGATTATACTTAGTAACAACATTATCAAGTTCTCGTTCAATAGCTTCCTGCACTCTAACATCTATCGTAAGAGCAATATTATTTCCACTAACAGGTTTATCATAAACCTCACTCATATTTAACCTTAAACCCTTGCCATCCGAATAATACTTAATACCACCATCCGTACCTTTTAAGTATTTGTCATATAATAACTCAATACCACTTAACCCTTGATTATCAATACCAACATAACCAATAACATGTGAAAGCATTTCTTTATAAGGATAATATCTTTTAGATTCTTTAAGTAAATATACTCCATCATAATTAAGAACACGTATCTTTTCAGCAACATCATAAGATAATCTTCTTCCTTCAGGATGAATTCTTTCAATAGAAGTATGTTTAGTTAAATGTGAATATATATTTAAATAATCTGTATTAAGAATACTTGCAAGATTTTTAGCAACTTCTTCTTTATTTTTAATCTGTACAGGAACTACAACTAGACTTGTAGTTGTAATATTATCAGCAAGCACAACACCATTACGGTCAGTAATCTTTCCCCGATCTGCTAATATAGGAAGATTTCTACTCCAAAGACTATTAGCTAGCTCATCAAGCCTACTTTGACTAAAGACTTCAATATAAAAAATACGAATAATAATTACTAAAAAAATAAAAAATATTAATACTCCAACAATTTTTATTCTTTTTTGCACCACATAATGAAACATATAATCACCTACTAATTTTATGCAAATAAAAACCTAAGTATTATTTCTTAGGCATTGACTTTTTGTAGGAAAAACATTACTTTTTTTTGCGTTTTATATTTTATTATTTATTTAATATATCAATAATTAAATTTAAAGCATCTATAGTCTTTTTATACTCTACTTTTTGCGGATAAACTAACTTACTTTGGTAATCCATAAAAACATTTTTTAGTGTGTCACTACTTTCAAGTATTTCCAATGTTTCTCTAAATAAGTTTATATCATAAGTAGTATTTCTTTTATTAAATGTATTTATTACAGCTCTTTTTAAAACTCCGTTATCAATCTCATCTTTATGATTATCAATTAACATATATAAATCATAAAAATCTTTAGCTCTTGTTGTAGTAATGTTTTTACTAATAATACTTTCAAATTTTTCAGCTATTATTGTTTCGATTGTATAAGCCATAATATTAATTTTTTTATCTTCAAATATTGAACTATATTTATATTTTATTTCTCTTGGAGTAATAATATCTCCAGTAGTAATCTCTATAAAGAAATTGGTTCTTATCTTATAAAAAGTACCTTTTATATTAAGTCTAAACCCACCATATTCATCAGTAATTCGAATATCTTTAATCGAAACTAGTTCAAAATAAACATTATCTTTAATATCTATAGATAATATCTCTTTAAAAATTTCTTCTACCATTTCTATTGTTAAAGGAAGTCCTTTTAAAGTTGCATCTATATCTTTGGTAGTTCTTAAATCATTACCAATTATTGATGATAATAAAACACCTCCTTTTAAGATAATATTATCTTTATATTCACTTTTTTCTAACCTCATAAGGACATGTTCAAAAAAGAACATTTGATGAAAATGGTGAGATAGATTACTATTACCATTTGCTTTTTTCTTAATTATTGCATTTAATTTGTCTGAATTCATTTATAACAAAACCTCCATTAATTCTACGACTTCTTTCTCTACATTTAATTTTTTTGCATACTTAATTAATTTTAAAATATTTTTATCTTTACTATTTGCATATTCTTTTAATGCTTTAGAATATAATTCTTTATCCATTTCATCTTTATCTCTAATAATGTCACAGATGGTTCTTTCAAGATCATAACATTTTACTGTCAAATTATTGATTGTTTTAATTTCAATAATTCCTAACTCAAAAATATCATTTTTTACATAGTGTAAATCAACTGAACTATCATTTAGTAGTCTTCCACTATAATTATAAGGAACTGTAACATCAAGGATTTGAGGAATTCTATCAGATAAATTATGTAAATACAAAGCTGTTGCATGTGAATAGCAAATATTTTTGGAAGTATTTGCTAATACATATAGGTTATCATCTGGATAATCACTTAATTTATAAATACCATTTACTACTCTTTCTAATTGCTTTTCATTAACTAAATTACATAAGAAAGTACTATTAATATTTAATCTGCTAGCTTCTTTAGATGTAATATAACCAGAATTTTCTTCAGCAAATCTTAAAATTTTTTCATAATTATCCATTTTTATCATTTCCTTTTCATAGGAAAATCATAACATTTTTCCTATGATTTGTCAATAAAACTACATTATAATTTGTTGCTTTCTAACGCATTTTTCTAAATAATTGCGTTAGAAAGCAACATTATTCAACTAAACTTAAAAAGCCCAAATTAGTCTTTGGGCTTTAGAAACAACATTAATATAAAGGAAAATACCACTGCCGCCACAACACCTGTACTAACTTCTGCTAACATTCCACTAAATAGTCCAATAAAACCATCTTTCATAAAACCTTTATATGCACCATTTGTAAGTGAATTACCAAACGATACTATTGGTAAGTTAGCCCCTACTCCTACTACACTTGCTACCTTATCATATATACCAAATATACTAAGAATAGCTCCAACTACAACAAACATACTTGTTATATGACCAAAGGTAAGCTTACTATTATCAAAAATAATCTCTCCAATTAAACAGATAAAGCCACAAAATAAAAATGAATAAACAAGCATCATCTTACCACCTCAATCTCCAATGCATGCGTTACTGAAGGAATACTCATCTTTTGATTAACAAGTAAAGGACTATGAAGCGAACCTGTTGCTAGTAAAAGAATTCTTTTATATTTCTTATTATGCACTATATTATTAAATAAAAATAAAGGAAGAACAGCTGGTCCACTTGCTCCAGAACAATCTATTTTTTTATAAAAATTTTCTCCAGCATCCATATACTTTTTTAAATTATATCCTTCACTTTTCAGCACTCTTTTAAAAATTTTACTTCCACATGCCCCTAAGTCACCAGTTAATATCAAATCATAATCTTCTTCACTTTTACATCTATTTTTTAAATGTTCTTTAAAAGTATCAATTGCACTTACTGCCATAACGCCACCCATATTAAAAGCATCTTTTACATAAGAATCTTTAACCTTACCTAAAGTAGCACTAACTATTTTTATCTTACCAGAAGTATTATTTAAACTAACCCCCACTGCTCCAGTTGCTGTAAAAGTACTTCTTTTTGGTTTTACAGCACCATACTCAATAGGAAATCTAAATTGTTTTTCGGCAGATAAATTATGACTACTAGTAATATAGACACCTCTTTTTACGCCCTTACTTTGAATCATATTTGCTATACTTATTACACCAGAAGCAAAACTTGCACAAGCATTATAGACCCCAAGAAAAGGAATATCTTCTTCTTCAGCCATTAAGTTAGATACTATCAGTTGATCCATTAAATCACTAGCACAAACCACATCAATTTTAGAAGATTTAAAATAATTAAGAACAAACTTTTGCATTCTAACTTCAGCTTTTTCAATAGTTTTTTCATTAAAATAATAATCGCTTAATGCTAAATTATATTTTTTTAAATTACCATCACTTTTTTCCTTAGGGCCAATTATACTATACCAATCATCTATATAAATATTTTTATAATTAAACATTAATTATCACCTTTATAATTCCACATATAAATCCACTTAATATGCCATATAATAATACACTACCAGCAAGTTTAAAAAAGTTGGCTCCTATACCAGTTACTAAACCATCCTTTTTATAATCTAAAGCACTACTCATTATGGAGTGAGCAAAACCCGTTATAGGTATAACAATACCACATCTAAATTTAGAAACAACGTCATCAAAAAATCCTAAACCAGTACACAAACAAGATAAAAATATCATAATAATAAGAACATAACTAACTGCTTCACTTACCGGTAAGTAATAATAATTTGTACATATCATTTTAATGCCTTCACCAAGAAAACCAATTAATCCACCAATAGTAAAGGAATTGATGTAGTTAATTAATTTTTTATCTTTAACAGTACATTCATCCACTACTTTTAAATAATTCTTCCTATTCATCATAATCACATTCATATTATGAGAACTAAATTAACAAATTATGCAGTTATATACTCTTTTATTTTTTTCTTACTTTTATTTTCTATTCTTGATACTTTAACTTGACTTATACCAAGAACTTCTGCAGTTTCCATTTGTGTTAAATCTTCAAAATATCTGATTTTAATAACTTTTTGTTCTAAATCATCTAAACTATCAATACTATCACTAACTACCATATTAGTTATATAATCTCTGCTCTCACCTACACACTCTTTTATAGGTAAACGATCACCATTTAAAGTTTGATATTCATCATCTAAACTCATCATCTTACTTGTTAGTGATATTACTTCTGCATAAAGATTAGAATCTATTTCTAGGTATGAACATATTTCACTACTACTAGGCATTCTTCCTATTTTATTAGCAAGCATCATCTTAGCTTCTTCAATTTTTTTATATAATTTTAAATATGCTTTATTAAGCTTAATATCTCTACTTTTATTAGCTAAATCATACATTTCACCAAAAATATATTTATAAGCATAATTCATAAAAGGAACAGGAGATGTTTCATCATAATTTCGATATGCCTTTATTAAACCAATACACCCAGCCTGATATAAATCATCAAGTTCTACATTATAAAACTTTCTAGCTATTTTATATATTAGCTTCTCATATTTCAATGTGAGGCTATATTCATCCATTTCATCACCTATATTTTAATTAATTTTATTGCACTTAGTTCATCATCAGTAACAAGTGCATTTTCAAACTTAATACAAGTATTACATATTATACCTTCACCTAGATTCTTCCTTACCGCATTAATTCCATCCAATAGAGACTCTTTCCCCTTATTATCTATAACCCTAACATTACCTAAATTATAGACAATATACTTAATTCCTTGATTACCTATAACGGGAAGTAAATAATCATTTAGACACTTATAAGTAACCCTAGTTAAGTTACCACAAGGCCTTACAAATAATATTCCCTTTCGGTATTCCATATTTATTTTTAACATACTCATCTCCTATTCTAATATAAATACAAATAGTTTTTATTTATACCCTTTCGTCAAAATATACCTATTTTTTCCTATTAAAAACAAATTAATTAGACATAATAATATTATTATTAGTTTATATACTTTATAATTACACTCTCTGCATACTTCACACTTGGTTTTCTCACACTTATTATTAAGAACTTCTGCTTTATTATCATTTTTATTTTCTTTAGAATTCTTATTATTTAAAACCTTATAAATTATCTTTTCTTCAATAATAGGTTCCTTAACTAAAACATTAGGTATATTATTACTTCCAAAATTAACATCTAAATTAGGCTTATTATTACTATCAATATTAACTTCCACGTTATGCTTTCTATCATTAACATAAAACTCATAAATACCATTTTTACTTAGATCAATATTTGAATTACTAACCTCAACATTACCTTTAACTAAATTTAAAATATCTTCTTTACTTTTAATAACATCAATTACCTCATATTTAGTTCTTTCATAATAATCATATGTTATAATATAATCTTCAAATTCTAATTCATATCCATCTTTTGCCACCTCACTATATAAACCACTCTTAATAACATTTTCTCTTCTGCACCCATAATAATAAACATCATTATAAAAATAACTAATAGCTTCCCGATTAGAAAAAGAAAACTTCAAACTATTTAATAACTCATCATACTCTTCATCACTAATTACCTCAATTAAAGTATTACTTACTCCTTTTTTTACATAAAAACTATTTAAATAAATATCTGCAAAAGGTACAGTATAACCAACTGGCGAAAAGAATAAAGTAAAATTTTCATAATCAGTTTCAATGCTTCCATCATATATAACATTAATAGATAAACCTTTAAAATCATAAATATCCATTAAATCAATTATTAAGTATGATTTTTTACCCGAAAAGTTATCATAAACATTATCTAATTTCTTATAATTTATCTTCTTCCCATAACTAAAAATTTCCATATTAATAATATCTTTTGGCATATCATAATCATACATAAATATATATCTTACTTTTTTATAATCACTTTCTCTTAAATTAATAATTGGAATATAATTAGGATCATAATCACTATAATAATTTCTCTCAACTTTATAATCGTCTTTAATAATCTTTCCATCACAAAGATAATCCTCAACATAATCATATGTTATTTCCTTTTTAACATTATGATATAACTTAATCTCCTTTCTTTTTAAAGTATCACTTTCTTCATAATACTTATCAGTTCTTTCTTTAAAACCATAATCAGTATAGTAAGAACTACCAAAAACTTTAAATGGCATAAATAGAACTATCATTAAAATAATTTTTTTCATCTTACCCTCCTATTAGTTATTGTTGTAAGAACATTCCTAATTTCCTTTTTTTTATTTCACTTTTTTCATGGTACTAGACTTTTTATCATATTTGTTGTATAATTATTAACAGAAAAAAAGCTTTTCTTTTTATTTTTTTTACAAGGAGGAATTATATGAATAATAACGAGAAAGTTACGACTATTTTTGCCTTGGGTGGCCTTGGCGAAGTCGGAAAAAACATGTACGTAGTTCAGCATGAAGATGAAATAATCATAATTGATGCTGGAGTAATGTTTCCAGAAAGTGAACTACTAGGAATAGATTATGTCATTCAAGATGTAACATATCTAAAACAAAATGAAGATAAAATTAAAGCCTTATTTATCACGCACGGACACGAAGATCATATTGGTGGTATTACATTCTTACTTCAAAATATTAATGTACCAGTTATATATGCACCTAGAATTGCTTGTGATTTAATTAAAAATAAGTTTTATGATCGAAATATTGGTTATAAAAACCTAGAAGTATATGATAAAGACAGTGTATTTAAATATAAATATTTTGAAATATCTTTTGTAACAACAACACACTCTATCCCAGATAGTTTTGCAATTGTAATTAGAACCCCAAACGGTATCATTTTTGAAACAGGTGACTTTAAATTTGATTTAACACCAATTGGTCCAATGGCTGATATTCATAAAATGGCTGCTTTAGGTAGTGAGGGCGTTAAACTTTTACTAAGTGATAGTACAAACGCTTTAAGCCCAGGATTTTCAGCTAGTGAGTCTTGCGTAGATGAAGCACTAAGTGATGTATTTGCTCGTCATAACTCAAGAATAATCTTAGCAACATTTGCTTCTAACATTTATCGTATTAAGCACATTGTTGAAACTTGCCGTAAGAATAACCGTAAAATTGTTACATTCGGTCGCTCTATGGAAACTGCAAAAGAGATTGCTTTAAAAAATAATCTTATAACAGATAAAACCATATTTATTGAAGCAAGCGAAGCAAAAAATTTAAAAAAACATGAAATATGTATCTTATGTACTGGTTCTCAAGGTGAACCACTTGCTGCCTTATCAAGAATAGCAAACGGTACGCATAAACAAATTGAACTTATGCCGGATGATATTGTAGTATTTTCTTCATCACCTATTCCGGGAAACCGTGCATCAATTAACCGAATAATCAATAAACTATACTTAAAAGGCGTAAAAGTCTATACAAATACAGAACTATCTGATATTCATACATCAGGTCATGCTAAACAAGAAGAACAAAAATGGATGCTTAGAATTATCAAACCTGAGTACTTTATGCCAATGCATGGTGAATATCGTATGCTTAAAACTCACGGAGATTTAGCAATTGATTGTGGTATTCCAAAAGAAAATATCTTCATTTGTAAAAATGGTGATTCTGTTGAACTTACAAAAGACGGTGCTAGACTTGGCAAAAGAATACAAGCAGGTGATGTATATGTTGATGGCTCAAGAATTGGTGACATTGGTTCAGTTGTAATTAAAGACCGTAAACTTATGAGTCAAGATGGTATCCTAGTAACTATTCTAAATATAAACCCAATAACTAGAGAACTTCTAATAAAACCAAACATTACAACAAGAGGTTTTGTCCTAGTAAACGAAAATACTGGTTTGATTAATAAAATTGAAAATAAAGTTACCGAAATTGTAAATCGTACAATTAAAAACTCATACAATTATATAGATCTTAAAAATCAAATCATCCTAGAACTTAACCCATTTATAAATGAACTTACGGGACGTAGACCAATAATCTTACCAGTAATTATGGAAGTAAAAGACAACTAAGTCTTTTTTCTTTTAACCAAAAATACACACTTTGAATAAAATAAAATATGATAAAGTTTTTTAGTGAAATAAATCCAATTATTGCTGCCTTTATTATGGGGCTTGTAACATTTACTATTACATCACTAGGTGCTGCAACTATTTTTCTATTTAAAAAAATCAATCAAAATATAATGGATAAATTACTAAGCCTATCTGCTGGCATCATGTTATCTTCTTCAATATTTTCCTTAGTTGTCCCCGCAATAGACCATGCAAAAACACTTGAATTAACTCCGTGGATAATATGCTCTGTCGGAATAACACTTGGTGCTCTACTACTCTACATTACAGACAAAATAGAAGAAAAACAAAAAAATAAAAGAATTGACAAACTACTTTTATCAATCACAATTCACAACATACCAGAAGGTGCCGCTATAGGTGTAGCCTTTGGAGCATTAGCGCTTAATAATAGTCCAGAATCAGTAATGAAAGCATTAACCCTAGCAATCGGTATTGGAATTCAAAACTTCCCAGAAGGCCTAGCTATATCATTTCCAATGCTAAAAAAAGGTAAAACTAAACTTAAATCATTCCTTATTGGTAGTTTAAGTGCTATCGTTGAACCCATAGCAGCTATTCTTGGAGCTCTTCTAGTAATCAAAATGCAGTTTATCTTACCACTACTACTATCAGTAGCTGGTGGCGCAATGCTTTACGTAATTATAGTTGAGCTTATTCCAGAAAGCATGGCAAACAAGAAAAAAGAGCTCATGGCTCTTTACACAATAATTGGTTTTATAATAATGATGATATTAGATATTTCCCTAGGGTAATATCTTTTATTCACTTAAAGCACTAATCTTTCTCTTATAATCATCAATTTTATCACTTAACTCCCTATTATTTCTTTCTAATTCATCAACTTGACTTTCTAACTCACTAATCCTCTTTTTATAATCATATATATCTTGACTATTTATTTCTTTTTCATATTCCTTTTGCTTAGTCTCACTATTCTTTTTTATTGTACTAATATTTTTTTCACTAGAAGTAACAACAATTCTAACTCCATCATATAACGTATAATTATAAACAACCTTATTTTTCAAATCCTTAACAAAAACATCAAAAATATCACTAAAACTAAATGAATCATCACTTTGTAAAACAGATAAATAAAGTTTACTTCCATCTAACTTAACATCATAACTAGTACTATACTTACTATTAACAACTTTAACATTAACCTCATCACTTAAACTATCATCAACTTCATAAGACACATTATAATAATTAAGAATATCACTATCCAAATACATTTTACCATTATAATCATAAGAATAATTATTACTTATTAACAAATCCGCACTCTCTTCATTATGATACGTATACTTAGAACACTCAATAACAAATAAACCACCCGCTACACCTATAAACGCTAAAGAAGCTATAATTGTTATAAGCATTCTTTTAAAACACTGACTTCTATCAAAAATAAAATTATAAATAAACTCTAAAGCAATCTCATTAAGCATAATAACACTTACTAAACCTATAAAAACACTAAAGAAGAAAACTCCTCTAAACATAAAATAGATTAAAATAATAAATGAAAACATAAAAAATATAAATAAGAAAATAAGTGGTATTGCTCCAATTAAGAAAAACATTTTTATAAAAAACATCACAATACTTACTAAAGCATCAAATATTGAATATCTTTGTTTAGTTTTAGTACTAGTACTATTAATCCCCTGCACTTCATTTTCTTCTGAACTTACCTTATCCTCTTTCACATTGTAAGTTAAACCAGCTTCTTTTTTATCTAAAAAACCAATCTTAAATACATAAGCAAGTACAAACAACTTTAGACTATAATATAAAATATTAATAATTAGATTAAAAAAACTATAACAAAAATTAAGTACTTTACCATCCATAAATGAATTAAAGAAATTATAAAATCCTCCTTTTAAAGCATCAAAAGGATACTTACATAAACATAAAAATAAATAAACAGCAAACATTATAATTAAACATTTAAGAATATCTTTAAATGTACTTCCAGTAAAATAATGATAAGTTTTTTCAATAAACTCCTCAACACTACTAGCTATATCACTTACCTTACTCTTCTTTTCTCCAGTAAACTCATTTAACTTAATTGTATCATTAGTAAGTTCTTCCAAAGTGCACCCAAATATCTTACATATTGCAAGTAACTTATCCATTTCAGGATACGTCTGACCACTTTCCCACTTAGAAACACTTTGTCTTGTAACATCTAACATATCAGCAAGTTCTTCTTGACTATACTTTTTCTCTTTTCTTAACTTTTGTAACTTTTCATTAAAATTCATTTCTTTCACCTCACCGCCAATATACTATGAAACCCAGTTGCGTACTACCAAATTTAAGTAGAACATTGTTACTTTTTAGTTGCACTTTCAAATATTTTCTTAAAATCAGCAGGTATTTCATCCTCAATAACCATTTTCTTATTACTAACCGGATGCTTAAATTCTAAATAATAAGCATGTAGTCCTAATCTGCCAATTGGATTTCTCTTAGCACCATATTTCTTATCTCCAATAATAGGATGACCTAAACTAGAAAAACAAACTCTAATTTGATTACGTCTTCCAGTCTTAATTAATACATCCATTAAAGAATAAACTGATGACACTTTCAAACATTTATATTGAGTTATCGCAAGCTTGCCTTTATCACTAACATATACTCTTAACGTCTTATCCTCACTTAAAAATTGTTTAACTTCTGCTTCCCCATTTAACTTACCACATACAACAGCATAATATTTTCTTACAACCTTATCCCAGTTATCCTGCATAATATTTTTAACACGCTCACTTTTAGCAAATAACACTAAACCACTAGTATCTTTATCAAGCCTGTGAACTACAAAAACCCTTTGATTCTTCTTATGCAAATAATCATAAACCTCACTATACAAAGTATTATAACTTTTACCATCACTTACCGTAAGAACCTTATCATCTTTTCTTACTACTAATAAATCTTTATCTTCATAAAGTATTTTCAATTTCTTCATAAACATCACGCTCATATTATAACATAATGTAATTTAAAAGCCATAAAAAAAGTGTACTTGATCAAATTAATGATTATAGTACACTACTACTTATTCCACTGAAAATTTTTGCCGTTTCCGTCACTTTTTTTCAATGAGAACAATAATATTATAAATCTAAACTATTCTTATTTAGTAAAAACTCTTGAATCCCAATAATTAATATTCCCTCTTCAGTAATCCAATGTTTCATATCACTTTTAACAATAATTATCTTTTTAAAATTATCATTAATATTCATTAGTGGTCTTTCTTCTTGAATTGTTTTTTCTCTAGTATCTAAATTTAATGCTGATTGAATATAATATCTTTTATTTCCTAAATTACAAACAAAATCAACTTCTAATTGTTTTCTTTGATTGCCTTCTCTTATTTCAACAACTCCAACATCAACATTAAAACCTCTAATTAATAACTCATTATATATAATGTTTTCCATTAAATGATTTTCTTCTTGCTGTCTAAAATTTAGTCTTGCATTTCTTAATCCAATATCTGAAAAATAATATTTTTGTGGAGTATTAATATATTTTTTACCCTTAACATCATATCTATCAGACTTATTTATAATAAAAGAATCTTCAATATATTTCATATAAGAATTAATTGTATTAAATGATATTTTTGAGGTTCTGTTAGTATTTATTCTATTATAAATTTTTTGTGTATTAATAAACATACCAGTTGTAGATGACAGTATATCTAGTATAGAATATAAAATATCTTTCCTTTGAATATTATTTTTTTCAATAATATCCTTAATATAAGTTCTTTCAAATTCATCTTTTAAATATTGCGATTTTTCATCATCACTTTTTTTAGATAAAATTAATGGCAATCCACCATATGTAACATATTCTTCCCAAGCTGCATGTTTATCACCATCATAAGCGCTTAAAAATTCATCAAATGAAAGCGGGAAAACTCTTATTTCATCTCCCCTACCTCTAAACTCAGTAATTATATCAGATGATAGAAATTTAGAATTACTACCAGTAACATAAACATCAAGATTACTTTCATATAAGAAGCTATTTAAAACTGATTCAAATCCCTCTACCAACTGTATTTCATCTAATAATATATAATGCATTTTTTTATCTTTTATTTGTGATTTAATATATTCATTAAGTTCATGTGCATTATGGTATTTTTTATTTTCTTCTTTATCTAGTTCTAATTTTATAATATGGTCTTCTTTTATGCCACTTTCAATCAAGTGATTTTTAAATAATGGATCTAATAAATATGATTTACCACTTCTTCTGATACCAGTAATTATTTTTATTAGACCATTTTCTTTTCTATTAATTAATTTGTCTAAATAAATATCTCTTTTAATTTCCTTCACAATAGCCTCCACTGAAATTTTTTGCCGTTTCCGTCACTTTTTTTCAATGAAATTGTAGCATATATACATAGTGTTTTCAATCTCAAGAGAAACATCACATACTAAAAAAACTTACAAACAATTAAGTCTGTAAGTTAATTTTAAATATAGAAAATATTATAGTTATTTACAATTTTTCCAATACGTGAAATAATCTCCTAACATCACTTTAGCTTATAATAAGTATTTTTACCAGTACCAGCTCGGATTAAAACATCCTTAATTACCATGTTGTTTAAAATATCATTTGCCCTAGTTTTAGATAAATCAAGCAATGACTCTACTATTATTCTATTTATTTTATTATTTTTCTTTAAATATTCAATAATTTGTTCTTCTTGAATTGAATTAGTTGATAAATTTTTGCCATCATCATTTTTTATATAATTAACATTATATAAAATTACCTTGAATACATTTTCTGTATCCAATATTAGCGGCTGTTTATCAAAGTCTTTATAAGATTCAATGATTCTTCCAATACCAGTTCCGAAACTTTCTACATATTTTAATCTGTAAAATACATTTGCTAAATTAGGATTTCTCGACTCGGAAATGCCATTGTATAAATCTTCTATATTAAGTCCTTTGATTAATCCTCCTAAAGATGTAATTTCGAAACGATCATCATATAATGATATTAATATACTACCAGTAAAATGATAATCACGATGTATAACAGCATTTAATAAAGATTCTCTAATTGCATATTCTGGATAATCTCTTGTATCAATTCTTTCTAACCCAATAATTTTTCCTTTAATTTTGTTATATAAATCTAAATATTCAAATGTATCATTTACTTGTTTTAATACTGAACCCGTAAATTCCTTCCTATCTTTAAATTCTAATTTGCTATTTCCATTAAAAATAGCACACTTTATTGAATAAGGACATTCGTCCGATAAAAGCAGCCCCAAATTTGTATATTTATTATTCAAATTAACAATATTTAGCGTTTTAAATTTATTATCATTAATTTCTATATTGTGATTTTTAAAAACATTTTTCAAATATTCAAAGTGTAAATCTTGAACATTTGAAACGTTATTTTCAAAAGAGTTGCTATTACTTTCTATTAGCATTTTTTTTATAACTTCCTCGCTTGCTTGTACAGATGTGTTTCCATGTCTTAAATACACACCTGATGGTTTCAAACCTTTATCGGATAAATAATATGGTTTATTTTGTCCTTCATTAATTTTAATTATAATTATATCTTTGTCTTCAATTCTGTCTATATATATTTGTGTATAAAGAGTTAAATCTGATTTAATACCTTCACGTATCATTCCACTTAATGATTCTAAATCTTTATTAGCATTTTTTAATCCAATAACATTTCCGTTATCATCTATACCAATGTAAATGGTTCCATCATTAGTATTAGCAAATGCAACAATTTCTTTTTTTATATCTTTAGTTAATTCAACTTTTAATTCAGTCTCTTGATCTTCTATATACATTTTTATCACCCAACAATATTATATATATAAATAAAAATATAATCAAATATATTCGACCGCTTTCGACCGGTATTCGACCGCTTTCGACCGGTATTCAAACTAAAACTGGTTTTTAATACTTAAAAAAGCTCCTAATTTAAAATTTTTTCTATTACACTTAAAAAGGATTACCGAAGTAACCCTTAAAATAAACTTAACTGACTAGATTCTGGCATATCATCTAAAACATGCATAGAACGCAGTTTTTCAACCAAAGTTTGACTGACTTTACCACGCAACTGGAAGTCTTCAACACTTATAAACTTACCATTTTCTCTTTCCTTAACAATTTGCTTAGCAACTGTTTCACCTAGCCCATCAACTGATGAAAATGGTGGTCTAATACTTGTTTCATCATAAACTCCCCATACACTTGAATTACTATCATATAAATCAATTGGTAAAAATTTAATACCTCTAGCACACGCCTCTAAACAAACTTTTAAACTTTCAAGTAAACCAAGTTCTTTATTAGTCGCTTCAAAACCCTTAGCTTGAATTTCCGTAATTCTTTTCTTTATTCCTTCATACCCAAGAATCATTGTTTCAACATCAAAATCAGTTGCTTTACTAGTAAGCCATGACGCATAAAAATATACTGGCATATGAACCTTAAACCAAGCTATTCTAAATGCGGAAATAACATATGCTGCTGCATGCGCTTTCGGGAACATATACTTAATCTTATGACAGCTTTCAATGTACCAATCTGGAATATGATTATCAATCATTGTTTGTTTATGTTTCTCCCAAGTTTCCTTTTCCTTAGGTTTACTAGCTTTACCTTTACGAACAAACTCCATTATTTTAAATGCTTTAATAGGTTCAACACCTTGTTGCATTAAATAAACCATAATATCATCACGGCATCCAATAGTCTCTTTAAATGGAACCTTAATATTACCATTCTCATCAGGCGTACATAAATCTCTTGCGTTACCAAGCCATACATCAGTACCATGAGAAAGTCCAGCAATCTTAATAAGTTCGGCAAAAGTTGTTGGTTTAATTTCATCAACCATTCCAATAGTAAAGTTAGTACCAAACTCTGGAATACCTAAAGTACCAGTAGGACACATAATTTGTTCGTTTGTTACGCCTAGCGCTTTAGTACTCGAGAAAATACTCATCGTCTCTTTATCATCAAGTGGCACTTTACTAACATCCATCTTAGTTAAATCTTGAATCATTCTTAGCTGTGTCGGATCTGAGTGTCCTAAAATATCTAACTTAAGCAAACACTCTTCAATTGAGTGATAACCAAAGTGAGTTGTTCTCCATGCACTAGTTACATCATCTGCCGGATACTGAAATGGTGTAAAATCATATACCTCTTTATAATCTGGAACAACAACAATACCACCAGGGTGCTGACCAGTAGTTCTCTTAACACCAGTACAACCTAAAGCAAGTCTCTCAATTTCAGCATTTCTTAAAATAATACCTTTGTCTTCAGCGTAACCTCTTACAAAACCAAATGCAGTCTTCTCAGCAACTGTACCAATTGTACCAGCACGGTACACATTATCTACACCAAACAAAACCTTAGTATACTCGTGAGCACTAGCTTGATTTAAATCCGAAAAGTTCAAATCGATATCTGGAACCTTATCTGCATTAAAACCTAAGAATGTAGCAAATGGCATATCATGACCATCTTTATATAGCTTTTCCCCACACTCACAAATTCTATCTGGTAAATCTATACCACAAGAATAATTTAAACTCAAATCATTACCATTTTCATCCTGAAAATAACTTCTCTTACACTTTAAACATCTATAATGTGCTGCCAGTGGATTAACTTCAGTAATACCCATCATCGTTGCTACAAATGATGAACCTACTGAACCTCTTGATCCAACTAAGAACCCTTCATCATTTGAGTGTTTAACAAGTCTTTGAGCAATTAAATATATTGGGTCAAACCCACCACCAATGATACCACCTAGACTCTTCTTAACTTTTTTATCTAAGGCTCCATCAGTCATTTCCCCATCTTCTTCACTCCAGTGCTCTTTAACATAATCATGAACCATTTCTTTAACATAATCTACACCAGTATAAATACTCTTATGTACCTCATCAAAAACCATTCTTTCAAAAGTTGGGTCATCCTCACTTAACCTCTCACTAACTTTCTCTTTACATATCTTATAAACTATATCTCCATAAAGTTCCTTAGCAATTCTCTCCTCAATAATAATCGGAAGCTCCTGTCCATACCAACTTGTCGCCCTATCATATACGAGGTCAGTAACAACCCTTGGACAATCTAAATAAGTCTTACCATCATCTGCCTTAACTCTTGGAGAAAAAGGTGTTCCACCTGTATCAGGAATAACCTCAAACTCACTAACCATATCTGCTATCTTATTAGTATTTTCAATAACAATTCTCTTAGCTACATCTTCACCTAAAAAATTAAAATCATTAAGCATCTCTTTAGTAGTTCTAAAGTGCATTGATGGAATATCAGTAATACTACTCTTAGCAAGTGGATGTCTTCCACCCCCAGGAACCTTTTGATTAATAATAATCTCTCGATAAATCTTATCTTCCCTAAAGAAATGATGAACATCACCAGTAGCTACCATTATCTTCCCAGTAGTCTCCACCGCATCAACTATCTTTTTAATATGATTAATAAGTTCAGCACTATTACCAAAATCACCAGTTTGAAGTAAATGTCCATACACCTCTGGTGGCTGCACCTCTACATAATCATAAAAACGAATAATATTAGATAACTCCTCCCCATCTTTACTTTTAGCTTCCATAAAGACTTCACTCTCAGCACAACCACTACCAATTAAAATTCCTTCCCTAAGTTCATTTAACTTACTTCTAGGAATCCTAGGGGTCTTATATAAATAAGTAGTATTAGCTAAACTAACTATCTTAAATAAATTCTTAAGCCCTTCCTTAGTTTTAACAATTGCATTAAAATGATAAGTACGCCCAAACTTATAAATCTCATCCTTACTTATTAATTTATCTAAATCACTAATTACCTCATAATTTTGACTAGCAAGTCTTTTAATCATCTTATAAAATACTAGAGCAGTGCCTTCAGCATCATAATCTGCCCTATGGTGTGCATCCTCATCAAACGCTACATCATACCTTTTAACAAGAGCTGACAAACTATGACGTGAGTGTTCCTGATCCATTGCCCTAGATAACTCTAACGTATCAACCACAGTATTCCTAAACTCACCTAAATTATACTTCTTCATCGCCATCTCAATAAACGAAATATCAAACTTAGCATTATGAGCAACCATCGGAGCATCTCCACTCCACTCTAAGAAACGTTTAGTAACATTCTCCTCTGTATCTTTACCCTTTAACATATCATCAGTAATATGCGTTACCTCAGTAATCTTAGAAGGAAGTGGCCTACCCGGATCAATAAGTTCATCAAACCTATCTGTTATCTCTCCATTACAAATCTTAACCGCACCAATTTCAATCATCTGATCTCCACCACCAGCATTAAACCCGGTCGTTTCCGTATCAAACACTACAAACTCTGTCTCCATAAGAGATAAATCACTTGGTCTAACAACAATATTAACCGTATCATCTACAAGTGTTAGCTCAGTACCAAATAACCCCTTAAATCTCTTACTCTCATCTTCCACTCCCTTATTATGATTCTTAATAATCTCATAACAAATTGGAAAAGCTTGACATCCATTATGATCAGTAATCGCAACCGCCTTATATCCAGCATTAATCGCATTAGTAATAAGCTCACAAGAATGTTTATCTAAATCAAACTTCGTAACTGCATCCATCTGACTCATCATTGTATGAGCATGAAGTTCAACTCTCTTCTCCTCAGCATCATCCTTAAACTTAACTGTCTTATCTGGTATTTCATTAACATCACGAATATTAAAAACTAAATCCTTAGCAAAAGTATCATTTTTAACATACCCCCTAAACTTATACCACTTACCTTCCTTTAAACCACTCTTATACTTATTAAACTCCTCTTCATCTCTAGAAAAAATCTTAGCAAGAATACTATCAGTCTTATCACTAATCTTCAAAGTTAATATCCTAAAATTACTCTTATTTGAAACAAACTCCTCTACACCAAAAATATAAGCCTCACAAGTAACATTATTCTCTTCGCCTAAAATATCCTTAATCTCAGTAATTGTCTTACTCTTAATCTCTTCTCCAACAATAACCTTATACTCCGGCTCCTCTTTAATCTTAGGTTCCTCTCTTTTTTGAATCTCTTTTTTAACACTATTACTAGCCTCATCACTAATAATAGAAGTAACCTCATATCCATTAAATCCCGCATTACCTAAAAGCTTTAAAAGTTTAGCACTATGACTACTAAGCAAATCACACTCCATCCTACTAGATAATGACATATTTATTACTTTATCACTAATATTAATATCACTACCAACCAAACTCATTAAAGAAGGATTATCAGTACACAAACTATTTAAATAAAATAAAAAGCACTCCCTAACATTATCATCACTATAACTATCATAAGAAGCAATAATAGTAATAGTACTAACATCATCTATCCCCTTAGAAGAAAGCAAAGATAACTCATTAAAAGCATTTATATCTATAACATTCGGAGCATGAATAAATACCTCCCAAGAATCATTTTTATTATTAACAACAACCTTAACAACCTTAGCATCCTTAAATGCTTCCCTATTATTAAAATCTATCTTATTAAAAAATCTTTCTAACGCATTATCCATAAAGCTCCTCCTGCTACTCACAAACATAATTATACCCCATTTATCAAAATAAAAAAACTCTTAAAAGCTTTTTTCTAAAAGTCCTCCATTTTAAAATAAAACTGGAATTATTTTTAAAGGAGGTTTTACCTTTTTTGTAAATTTTTATATTGACATTTACACCAGATATTCATTAACATTTGAATCAAGATCTTTTTCGCTCATATTTTCACTCTTATTTAAGTAAGCAAGTGCAGAATTTGTATACACACAAATTCAATTTTATACTGTGACAAATTCTATTTCTAATTCATCAATAAATAATTCTAAAATGTCTAATATATTGTCGAACTTTATATCTCTAGCATATTTATATTTTTTACTATAAGTATTCCATATTTTTTTAGTTCTTTCACTATTTTTAATAGTTTCTAATATTTGCTTATAATCATTTAAATAGCTGAATGATTTTCTTTTATTAAAAGTAGTTTCAATAACTAACTTTAATATATTAACATCAATACATTCCTTTAGTTTCGTTAAAAAGAAATATATATCATAATAATCTTTCATTCTACTATTAAAAGTTCCTCTTCTTAATACAGTTTCTATCTTTTCAGATAAAATAGTTTAAATATTATAACTGTTAATCATAATACTTCTATCTTCAAAAGTTAGAGGATATTTGTATTTTAGCTCTCGTGGAGTAACTTTATCTCCTGTTTAAATATCTATTTCTAAATTAACTTTTGTATCTTCTATTCTTCCAACAATGTAATATTTATTACCACCATATTCATCTTCTTCTCTTATATCAGTTATATCTACTACATCAAATTTTACTCTATCTTTTAAATCTATACTAAGTATTTCATTTAATACTTTAACCATCTTATTCTTTGATACATCAATTCCAATAATTGTAGTATCCATATCTTTTGTAGTTCTATTATCAACACCAAACATAGCTGTTAATAATAACCCACCCTTTAAGATAAAATTATCATTGTATTTAGATACAGAGATTCTTTCTAGTATTCTTTCAAACATAAATCTTTGTAATACTTCATAGTAGCTTAAGTTATGTTGTTTTTCTATTTCTTTTGCTTTTTCTTTTATTGTTTTAAAATCTACCATTTCATCATAACCTCCACTATTGTATTAATTTTTTCATAAATATTAAATATCTTTGCATATTCTAGTAACTTATTCACATCTTTATCTTTACTATGAAAATAATAATCTAATATTCTATTTTGAAGTTCTAAATCAAACTCACTTTCTGATCTGAGCATATCGCAAATACATCTTTCAGCATTATATACTTTAACTGGATTGTTATTAGGACTCATAGTTTCAATAATACCTATATTATAAAAATTATCAGAGATACGATGAACATTATAGTTCCCTCTAACTCTTTTATTTCTTGGAACAGTAATATCTATTTCACTTGGTGTTCTGTTAGTTAAATTTAAAATATAGAATGCAGTATTATAAGAAAATATTGCATCAGGATACCTTTTTTGTAAAATATAATATTCATCTTTGAATTGTTTCGTGCTCATATATAAACCATGACTAACTTTTTCAATCAAACCATTAGAAATAAAATCATGAATAGTTGGTTTACTTATGTTAAGTTTTATAAAATCAGCTGTTGTAATATATCCATAATTATTTTTTAAAAATTTTACTATTTTCTTTTCATTATCCATATAAACCTCACATTCCTTTCACTTCGTTCAAGGCACACATAGTGATGAAAAATATAAATTTTTTTCAGACTTTCACCAATTTACTTTTGTGCCTACATTATAGCATTTTGTGGAACAAAAGTAAATGCGATTTGTTAAAATTCCGTGAATTTTCATTTGGAATTAAATAAATCTTTACAAACCGGAATTTAGTCTAAAAATTTGCGTTATTTCCAAAAGAAAAACTAGAGTGTGCTCTCTAGTCCTTTTTCAAGTTCCTGTCATAGCCGGAATCGCTGCTTTTTTCAGTTCCTCTCAAAGTTGGAATCACTTGCTTTTACATATATAACATAACATATTGGAACCAATATATAAGCGGGCTAACAGCCCACTCCCTTAAGAGCCTTAACATAATCATTACTAATCTCATTATTAACCTTAGTATGATTAAAAGTATGAACAACTAGTAAAAGTAATATCACAATCAATATCATCATCGCCAATATTATATAAACAATCTTCTTAAACCTATTCATACCCTCACTTAACCTTCATAAGCGCCTGCATCACACTAGTTAAATACTTATATACCTTTGGATCTATCCCCTTCATATTCTTTAATACTTCCCATAACTCACCAATACTTAAATGAAGATCAGAATCATAATCAACTCCCATCCCCTTACATAACTCCTCAAGAGTTTCCCCTAACTCTTTTTTATCTACCATATCTAAATTAGACGTCGTCATCTCATGAATCTGCTTACTAACCTTAGACAAAGTCCCTTTAACAAAAAACTCTCCAAACAAACACCAACCTGTCGGATAATGCTCACTAAAAGCTAAATCCTTACTCTTAACAGACCTATAATTATCATTATACAAACACATACCCACAACAGACCCAGTCGGTACCACATTAATAAGCCTATCCCTTATCAAACCATACTTACCTTCATACTCCATCTTCAAAAAACCAGGACCATCAAAATTATAAATAAGCCTAATCTTATCCCTTAAAACATCACTAAGCTCCATACCAGCACACATCGCAAGATTACCACCCTTACTATGCCCAGCTAAATAAACATTATTATCACTAACTAAAATATTCTCCTCAGCATACCTTATCCCCATACTTTGAGTATAAGTTGGATACTGATAATTAAGTCTTAAATTCTCCACCCAACTAATTAATGAACTATCACTACCCTTATAAACAATAAGCAAACTATCATTAAACCTAACACTCATCGCCCCAAACTGAGTATTCTTATTTCTAACATTTTCAAAATTACAAATAATAATATTTTCATACCTCTTACTACTTTTAATCTTATTTAAAAGAGAAAACGAACTAGGTTTCATAACCCCACCTAAATCATCCTTATAAAATGTATACGCATAAGAAACAAAATCCTTATAACTCTTATCCCCTCTAAAAGACTTTATTGGTAAATAAACTAAACAAGAAAAAAGCATTGCATCCATTTGATTAAATCCAACTTCATCAAAAGAACAATTCTTATAATAATCTAAATAATCATATATCGTAAACATACTACACCTCTAATTAATTTTATCACAAATATATAATTAATTACACCTAGAAAAAAAGCCCTTATAACTTATCATGCTTTGTTTAAACATTTCTATATCATATTTAACCAAACTACTTAAATGCTTACTAACCCTTCTATAAGTTGCATTATTAACCCTTATAACTATCTTATTAGATAGTTTATAAGTATAACCTAAAAAACTAAAACCTCTACTTAACTCATGAATCCCGCTCTTACTATTTAAAACAAGCCCATACTCTAGCATCATTCTACTAACCCTATCATAAATAAACTTTAAATACTCATAATCACTATCTAAAATAACTAAATCATCCATATATCTAATATAATATTTAACGCCTAACTCTTCTTTAATAAAATGATCTACCTCACTTAAATAATAAACCGCAAGTATTTGACTAGTCATATTACCAATACCAAGACCCTTACCCTTATCATATAAAGGAATACTTAATAACTCTCTTATCTTCTTATCTTTTTCTTTATCACTAATATTTAGTAACTTAACCCTCTCTATTTCCTTATACCTAACTCTATCTATCTCTTCATTAATATAATCTTCATCAGTACTATCAATTACCTTAAAAACAATATCTAATGCATCTTTATCCTTAATATCTTGCTTAAGCATTCTCTTTAAAACATCATGATTAATATTATAAAAATACTTCTTAACATCCATCTTTAAACAGTACACTTTCTTATGCTTAAGCAAAATATTACTTATATACTTCATTAACAAATCATTAGCAAGACCACTACCCTTACCCTTTCTAGTCGCAACATTACTATATATTAACTTCTTATCCAAAGCCCTAATTAATATAGTACTACTAATTAAATGATTAACCACCTTATCCCTAATATTCTCACTCATAATAAGCCTATACTTAGGCTCATTAATAATAAAAATGTTATACCAACCAAGCTCATACCTCTTATAATGCAAATCAAACAAAATATTATACAAATTAATATTTCGGTGCAAATCAAACCTCAAAATAATTCTCTTATTCCTGCACTTTCCCCTAACTACCCTATAAGCCTCATTAACATTATCAAAACTTAATAAATTACCATATAAATGACCAACCCTTTTTATTTTATCCACCCTCTAACCATAGTATCTATATTAGATAATAACCTAACAATACTACTATACCTTCTACTAACCAAAATCCCTAAATCATACATATAACCAACAGTAAAATCTATAAAACTAATATTACACATAGCCTCAACTTGATACTTTCTCTTAACACTCCCATCCGTGCTATTAGCACGTACTATATTCATATATAAACTCTTACACTCATCAAACAACAATACCTTCAAATGTTTCTTATTCTTAGGAAAATTCTCACAAACATACCCATCAACATACACCAATAACTTCTTAACCTCAGACAAAATCCTAAACTCATCCTTAATACAACTATAACTGCTTCCCATCTAATATCTCCCTTAAATTAATAAGAATACTTACCGCATCATCCGGATTAATATTACTTAAATCTGTACCCTTAATAATATCAATTACTATCTTCTCTGGATCAATATCCTCACTAATTAACTCTATATTCTCCTCTTTAAACAAATACAAATACTTTTCAAGTGAACTAACTGGAAAACCACACTTAACACTATCACCAAAAACAGTTAACTTAAACCCACACTTACGATTAAAATATTCAGCATCCTCCGCTAAAAAATAATAAAATACTCCTCCCTTAAATAAATAATACTTATCAGAATTATAAGCCTTAAATCTTTTATAAATATCTAATTGCTTACCCATCTAAACTCCTCCTTATCCGTAAACAACAATGATAAAAAGCACGCATTTGCGTGCTTCCTACATATATTAAGTACATTACAGCTCACTTTCGAAGGCAAAATACCCCTACTAACAAATCATAACTCCTAATATATTATTCGAAGATCACCTGTACTAGCGTAACCTTAAGGAATATGCTTGTTTCTCTATCATGTGGTCTTGTTCCCTAATAGACATTGCCATGAACTCAACTTTAATTTTAAATTTAAGAGAAAATAAGGACGGACGCCGTTAGTATTGTTCACGTTGTTGTTGTTGAAGTTGCCATTGCTGCCGTTCACGTTCCAAACGTTAGCGTTGCTGCCATTGAAGTTGTTAGGAGACAAAGACCACCACCAAACCAATGGACCCAAGCACAACATAGCCCGTACTTTAAATAGCATAATTCCTACTATAAATCTATTCACATAGTTATAGCCCGCATAATTATATTTCAAAACCGTTTTCGTTTGTTAAACACTCACAAAAACTAAAATTTAATACCATCAACCTCAAATACCCCACACACTGTAGAAACCCAAGAAAAATCATAGACACTACAAATGTTGAAAATTAGCGGGCTTTCGCGTGTATAAATACTCGCAAAAGCCATATCTAGATGTGACAAGCGCGTATTGCTCCAAAAGGAGAATCCGCATGCGCGCTTGCCACGCACACGTCCAAAACCCATTACTTTTATTTTTTATCTCTCTCGCTTATCTGTTTGTCCCTCGAAGGGTTTCTCGGGACACCTGCGACTGACGATTTCGACCTTTTAATTTCTCGCCTTGTTTACATACTTATTATGAATGGGGAACCACTGGTTCCTTCTCCAGTTACGTTGGTCGTCGACTTAAGAGAAATCGAAGGACGGACGCCGCTAGCATTGTTCACGCGGTTGCTGTTGAAGCGGCCATCGCTGCCGCGCACGTCCCAAACGTAAGCGACGCCGCCATCGAAGCTGTAAGGAGACAAAGACCACCAATAAGTATCTGTAGCATTTTCTTGTAAATATGTTGTTGTATTATATTTATTATAAGCATATCCTGCATATGCTAATTCATCAGCAGTTATTAATCCTATTTTTGAATTTATTTTACTTAATTCTCCGTTGCATTTTAAACTAGGCCCAGTGCCTCCAGCACTATTACTTTTACTTACTAATCTTTGTGTAGCACCATAATATGTTACATTCTTAGCATGTCCTAAACCATTTGGTGTAATACTCCATGGATCATATGATGTATCTGTTACATTTGTTTTATCATTGCACCATACAGTATCAGCTATTGCATCAGCATAAGTTTTTAAATTGTTTGTATACCAAGTCTCTAGATTAGTTAGTATTGTACTATTATTTGTATTTGCATGTGTAGCTTCATATGTACTAGAACCTGGTGTTCCATACTTAAATCCTACATA
>CAKOOK010000016.1 GCA_934098515.1 uncultured Bacilli bacterium | reverse complement strand
TGTCTCCCGTAGGAGTTTGGGCCGTGTCTCAGTCCCAATGTGGCCGATTAACCTCTCAGTTCGGCTATGCATCGTCGCCTTGGTAGGCCATTACCCCACCAACTAGCTAATGCACCGCAGGCCCATCTCCAAGCGAAGCTTTAAAGGCTTCTTTAAACCGTAGTCCACATCCGGTATTAGCAATCGTTTCCAACTGTTGTCCCCGACTTGGAGGTAGGTAACCCACGTGTTACTCACCCGTTTGCCACTAAGGGATAATCCAAATCAATTTTAATCCGTTTCTTGAGCAAGCTCGCAAAACTTCATAAAACATCATTGGGTCCCTCCGTTCGACTTGCATGTCTTAGGCATGCCGCCAGCGTTCATCCTGAGCCAGGATCAAACTCTCAAAAATATATTATTTTTTAAGTTTAATCTGACTACTCAATAATTGACATTTTACTTAGTTTTCAAAGATCATTTTTGCACTCTTTTCGTTCGTGCATTAGTAATATATCAAATCTTTTTTATTAAGTCAACACTTTTTTTAACTTTTTTCGACTTTTTTTGAAATTTTTAAAATTTGATATATTTTTATGCTTTTTCAAGGATTTTTCGCCTTATTTTAAGGGCTTTCCCGCTTCGCATACATTGTATTATATGCTCCTTTTTTCAAAAATGCAACCCTTTTTTTTATTTTTTTTAAAAAAAGTGAATTTTTCTTCTAAAACTCACTTTTTTAACTGTAAAATCCACTATTTTCATACTCTTTTTTATACTCTCTTACAAGTTTTCTGTTAAATGGGCCTACATTTGCTCTTATCATATTAATTAAATCTGTTAATTCACTCTGCAGTATTGCATCTAGTTTATCTGGATATTTCATTAATTTGCGATGATACTTGTATTCATTTTTATCAAGTACTCTAAAACTACCATCCGGAAATATCTTAACATCTAGGTCATAGTCAATATATTTTATTACACCTTCATCGTATAAAAAGGGGCTTGCTATATCAACTTTGTAAAATAAGCCATTTGCTTTAAACTGAGCTGTAACATGAAACCATCTTCTTTTATAAAAGAATACTATGGCTGTTTCTTTAGTTCGATGTGTTCTTTTTGTAGATTCTGTAATTTTGACTTTATTGTTTCCACAAACTAAATAGTCATCTGTTTCATCTAAGACCGTTGTCTTATCCCAAGTTCTATGGATTTTACCGTTATGCTTATAACAGTGCACTCTTAGCACATTTCCTTTTGCATAATTTTCCATTAAAACCTTCCTTGAGACAATTATACTATATAATGTAAAAAAATACAATTTATCAATATTCTTATTTACATGTCGCCTATTTATGATTTATTCTTCAAAGCAAGTTAGTTTTTCTATTGCAATATAGTTTAATGTTGCTCCGCCACCAGTTGAAATAAAACTAAAATTGTTAATTTTAAAATATTCTGCACTTGATAGAGCATCACCACCGCCAATAACCGTGTAAGCTTTAGTTTGACTTACGGCTTTTAAAATTTCTTTGGTTCCTACCCCAAAGCCATCATCTTCATATTTACCAACAGTACCATTCAAAAAGATTGTTTCTGAAGTACTAATATATTTTTTATATAGTTCAATTGTTTTTGGGCCGATGTCTAGAATAATATCATTATCTGTAATATCAGAAATATCCTTTAATTTTGAATTTGTATCATTTTTTACTTTTACGTCTACTGGCATGATTATTCTTTCCTTATATATAGAGATTAAATTTTGGGCTTCACTTATAAGGTCGTGGCTAGCTAAAGACTGGCCAATATTGTTATTAACCGCTAGAAATGTATTTGCAATGCCGCCTCCTAGTAGCAATTTGTCACATTTAGTAACTAGTGATTTTATTAGAGAAAGCTTGTCTTCTAGTTTGGCACCACTCATTATGATGGTAAATGGTTTTTGAGGTTTAATTATTGGAGATAGTCCACTTATTTCATTTTCTATTAGGAACCCTATGCCAGTTGGTAAGAATTTGCTTATCCCATAATTTGATGCATGTTTGCGATGTGTCATTCCAAAGGCGTCATTTATGAAGATATCGCCTAAGCTTGCCCAGTATCTTGATAATTCTTCGTCGCAGTTACTTTCCTTTTTATTTTCTAAATCTTCATATCTGGTATTTTCCATAAGAAGAATTTCGCCATTTTGAAGAAATGATATTTTTTCTTCAAGTATTTTTCCATGAGTAGCTGGCGAAAAGATTATTTTAGTATTTATTAATTTTAATAGTTCTTCATATACTATGTATAGTGTGTTCTTTTTTTTATCTTCTTCACTATTTATTTTCCCTAAATGTGACATGATGATTACTTTTGCACCTTTTTCAATTAGGTAGTTGATTGTTGGAAGTTCGGCAGTTATTCTTTCATTTGATATTATTTTGCCGTCTTTTATGGAAACGTTAAAATCGCTACGTAGGATTACTTTCTTTCCTGTTAATTCAAAATCTTTTATAGTTTTCATTAATAACCCATCTTTCCATTTAGTGAGTCGTCATCCTTTATCCAGTCTTCTACATTGTATATAGTATATTCGTTATTAGGTTCTCTTACGATTACCTCCTTGATGCCTGCATTTATAACAACTCTTTTACACATCATGCAGGATGTGCTATTTGGTTCAACTTCTCCTGTTTTGGCATTTATTCCACACATGTAGATAGTTGAGCCAATAAGGTCTTTACGAGCTGCGGATATGATAGCGTTCTGCTCAGCATGGACGCTTCTACATAATTCGTATCTTTCTCCCCTTGGAATTTGCATTTTTTCACGATAGCAATATCCTAACTCATCACAATTTTTGCGGCCTCTTGGGGCTCCATTATAGCCAGTTGCTATTATTTCATCATTTTTAACTATTATACAGCCATAGTGTCTTCTTAGACATGTACTTCTTTCAGTTACGGATTGTGCTATATCTAAATAGTAGTTTATTTTATCCTTTCGCATATTATCACCAACCTTATTATATAAGATTATTTTGAATTTCACAATCAAAAAAAGAAACTAGTTATACTAATTCCTCTTTATTAATTATATCGTTTATATCGATTTTATTTTTGTAGTTTTGATATTTGTTTTCAGCAGTTGTTACTAAGTTAATCCAGTGACTGCTTGCTCTTTTTATGCCATCTTCAAATACTGGACAATAAACTCTACCAATAGCGGATTTTGTTGTTAAACCTTTGGCGTAGTAATTTTTACTCATCATCCTTATATAGGATAGTACGCCAAGTTCTATGTTGTCATGTCTTATTAGACCACTTGTGCTCATTCCACCATAAACGTTGTTTTTCTTTAACATATATTTTACTTGATAGTAACCACTTTCTGCTGCGCCAATACTTAACATTAATGTTTGATCAACGTTTGTGTAAATTGTGCTGTAGTACATTATTAAGTTTTCAACGTATGATGCATTGCCACTATATGGAACATATTTATTTGTTCTTTTAAGAGTTTTGGTTTTATTTAAGTTATAGAAATATTCGATTAGACCATATTCAAAGTTTTCAAAATTTAAAAGTTCGTTATTTTTATTTTTTAGAAAACCAATATTTGTCATTAGAAATACTTCTTCTTTATCATTTTTAGTTTGTAAATCTTTTATAACATCATTGTAGTTATAGCCAAAAGCTTTAGCGAAGAAAGCAATTGTGTCTTTCTTTTCTTCTAAATAATAATCTAAGTTGTATGTTATTTTATTAGATTCCTCTTCGTGTATATTTAAGTTAGTTATAAACTCTAATTTTTTAAATTCATATCCCAACTTAATCGAGGGATAATCATCAGATGTACTAGCATCTACATTTTTTGGTCTTGTTAAAACTACAAATACTGTCAATAATAATAAACAAATTATAATATTTAATATCTTCAGCGAAGATAAATCTTTTTCCATTTTTTGTTCCCCTCCCCAGACGAACGTTTTCAATTCTAACATATAATGTAGCCGTTTGTCAAATTTTATACAGTGGGTGGGATGGTTTAAATACTAAAAAAAGCTCACTTTGAGCTTACAATTTTTTCTTCAATTGCCTTTATTAAAGGTGTTTCTAGAAGTTCTTCGATAATTAAATGGTCATTTTCTTTTGATACTGTAATATATTTATTGTTTCCTATTAATTCATCCATTTTTTCACCGATTTTGCAAATTTTGTAATATTCTTTTTCGGTAATTTTGGTGCAACCGATGATTAAATATTTTTTACCATTATTGATTTCGATGATTTCGTCTTTGGTAAAGTACATAACTATGCTACTTTCTTAACTTCTTCTTTTTTAGGATTTGCAATGTCTAAAGTGAATGGCACACGGATTACTAGGCCATTTAAGATGTTTTTATCATCTTTTGCTGTTTCAATTGGTGTTCCATTTAGTTTTTCATCTATTAATTTTTTGTTGTAATCATATAGTTTATCCCATGTTCCTTTGTCATAATATGCACTTTCAGCAACATCACTTAAAGATACTCCCCCTGTTAATTCATAAGTTAAGGAGTTTTCATCGTTAAGTTCTGGAAGTACTTCTTCGTTATCATCAGGTAAAATTATGTCCTTTATTTCAGGCTCTATTGGGCTTTCTTCGCTTGCTATTTCGTCAAGTAAAGCTAAGCCATCGGATTTATGTTCTTTTGGTTCTTCAATAATGCTTACAGGAGTTTCTTTAATGTCATCAATCGGTGTTTCTGGTGTTTGCTCGATTGCTTCTTTTAGTTCGTCATCCGTTGCAAAGAAGCTATTATCAGTTAAAACTGGTGTTTTGGCAATTTCTTCTTCAGTAGGTTCTTCTACTTTTGGATAGACTTTATCTAATAGGTTTTCTGGGGCTTCAGTAATTCCTGTTACGATCTCTTCTTTTGTTTCCTCTATTTTAGGTTCTTCTACTATTTCTTCTGGCGTTTCAGTTTTTTCTTCTTCAGTTATGCCTTTGTATTCTCTAATTTGTTTAAACGGATATGCGGAAAGCATTTCTTCATGAGAAATTGGGTCACCAGTGATAGTTTCTTTTACTTCGTCTTCTTTCCTTTTGATTGAAATTGTTTTTTCTTGACGGTCAAATGCCTTATTTGCGTCTCTTTCTAAGTCTTCACCTACTGATAGAGTTTCGTGACTATTCTCTAAGGAACGGATTACGTCTAGTAGTTTATTATATAGATTTGATCGTTCTTCTTTTAGATTTGCGGTGTCTTCTTCACTTCTAGCGGCTGTATTATCATTTATTTCAGCATTTTTATCTATGATTTGTTTAACTAGATTTTCACTTGTACCATTTGAACTCAGAATATTCCCACAGTTTTTTTGTAAACTATCAAGTTCTGTAGATAACTCTTGTCTTTGATTTTGGCTTCTTTCTAGAAATAGTTCTGCTAATATTTTGTAGAATTTATCTTGGTCTTCCTTGCTAGGAAATAGTTTGTAATTATAATCTTTCTCCATTGTTCCACTCTCCTATTTTGAATTATAGCATGGTAAGCATATTTTTACAATAAAAAAACTCTTTTTCAAGAGTAAATTTACAAATGGCGCCCATTGTAGGACTCGAACCTACGACCTAACGGTTAACAGCCGTGCGCTCTACCGACTGAGCTAAATGGGCAACTAATCAGTACATGTATAATTATATGTTATTCCTTTTTATAAATCAAGTGATTTTTGAATTTTTTTTGATTTTTTTGCAAAAAGCTAGTTTTTAGGCTAGCTTTTGCAGTTATCTTTGATTGTTAGAGGTATTTTGTATATGTCCTCTTTACCATTATTTGAACCTTTGATTTCTAAGTATAGAGAGTTTTCTTTATATTTTTGACAGTTTTCAGAGAAATTGTCAAGGTCAAATTCGGCGGTGCTTAAGAATTCTTCTAAAGTAATTGGCATTTTATTATATGTTATGTTTTCTAGTTCCTTGTTTATTTTATCTTCTGTTTCGTAAAGCGTGCAAGTTATTTTATTATATCTTGTTTTGGCATTTGGACCACAATATGATATTCCGGATAAGTGAAGATGACTAGTTTTTTGATCATAAGCAAGAGTCCCATTAGTTTTGAAATTTTCACAATTTGATTCTACTACTTTAAATTCAAATGAAGTGTTTTTATTGTTTATTAATGAAATGATTGCGATGGCGACTATAATCAATATTGCTATAATTATCAGAAGTATGTGATTATTTTTCTTTCCTAATAGCAAGCTGTCTATAGATGTATTACTGTCTTTGCATATCTCTTTTAGGGTTGTTATATCTGGAAGATTTTTACCATTTTCCCACTTTGATACTGCTTGCGGGGTTACATTATATTTTTGAGCAAATTTTTCCTGAGTTAAATTTAATTTTTTTCTTGATTCTTTTATTAATTTGCTTACTTTTTCTTCGTCCATAGATGTTTCCTACTTTTGAAGGTCCCTATATGCAACTTTACCTATAGCAGTCTTGGGAATGTCTTTGCGATATTCAAATTCTGTTGGTATAGCGTATCTTGCAATGTTGTCCATACAGTACTTTCTGATTTCACTTCTAACGGCTAATGTATCTTCAACGTCTTTTTTTAGGACAATGACAGCTTTTGGTGTTTGACTTTTAATTTTGTGAGGAACAGCAACTACAGTGCAGTCTTCTACATATTTGCATTTTTTTATAATTTCTTCTAACTCTATTGGGTAAATGTTGTAACCATTGCTAATAATCATACGTTTTAGTCTTGATGTGTAATATACGAAACCGTTTTTATCTATGTATCCTAGGTCACCTGTGTGAAGCCATATTTTACCATCTGTGTGTTTTACTAGGGTATTCTTGGTTTCTTTATCTTCGTTAATATATCCCATGAAAATAGTTGGACCAGTTACGCAAATTTCACCAACATCATTATAGCTTTTTTCAATGTCGCTGTTTGGTTCAAAGGCTTTTACTAGAATGTCTGGATTAGGTACTCCAAGGGTTCCGTTTTGAACATATTTTTCTTCGATTGGAGCAGTTGAACAGCAGAATCCTGATGCTTCTGATAGACCATACCCTACCTTAACTACTCCATTGCTTCCGTGGTCTTTTAAAAATTTTTCAAATTCTGCTTTAGTTTGAGGTGATAGATAGTCGCCACCAACTACAACAGTTTTAATGTCTTTTAAACCGGAACTTCCAGGATCTACTCCTTTAAGTGACATTGTTAAGAGTGAAGGAACGGCTGGGTAGATATTTGGTTTGTATTTTTTTAGTTCACTATTTATTTTTTTAGTGTTTATTTTAGGTACTAAGATTGCAGTCATTCCACATATTAACGTTGTGTGAATACATAGTGCTAGGCCAAACACATGAAATATTGGAAGTGCTGCTAGAACACTGCTACCTGGATTTAAACCATCACAAACGTTCATTGTTTGAAGAGCCATGGCATTAAAGTTTAAGTTCGATAGGATAATTCCCTTTGGTTTGCCAGTTGTTCCACCACTATAGATAATTGCTGCTGGGTCATTTGCCTTTCTTTTTTTGTATGGGTCGTTTAGTGTTTTGTATGAAATGAAGTCTGACCAAGATATCATATTTTTTCCCAATTTTAAATTTCCAGATTCTTTAATATTGTAAATCATTTTTTTGAATTTTATTAAACTAGTTGAATTTGGTACCAAGATGAAGTGTTTTACTTTTATATCCCTGGCGTTTTGCATAGATGAGTCAGAACAGAATAATACACCACTGTTCGTTTCATCAAGAGCTCTTTTAATGTCTTTTGTTGAAGATAGTGGATGGATTATATTGGCAATTGCACCTATTTTATTGATTGCGTATATTAGAGCAATGCTTTCTGGAGTGTTTGGCATGCAGATGGTTACACACTCATTTTCAACAATGTTAAACTGGGTTAGAGCGGCTGCTATGCGGTCTACTCTTCTTAGAAATCCTCTATATGATACACCTAATCCATAGTAAGTATATGCTGTGCGTTTTTCATTTTTGATTGCTGATTCTTTTACATAATCATACATGCTCCCTTGATAGTAATTTAGACTTTCAGGAGTTCTTGTATAATATTTGATCCATGGTTTTTCTTTATTTTCACCAATCTCGTTTTTTATATATTTTAACATTTTAGAAATGTAGTCGTTTACTTTTCCCATTTTATATTCCTTTCATCTTAATAATTATAACATAAAGTTTAGAAATTTTCTTTGATTAATTCCACTAAATCACGTGCTGAATAATTATTAATATATTTTTTTTGATTTTCAATTATTTCATTTTGCAAATTTTGATTTTTAAATAGAGTGTTAATTGCTTCTTTGATTTCTTCATTTTTCATGCATTTAATGCTCATATGATGGCTTTCGAAAAAGTTAGTGTTATAAGTTTCGATTCCTGGTATTGGAAAGATATGAATTAAAGGTTTACGCATAGCAGCTATTTCAGTTGTTGATAGACCACCTGGTTTTGATACGATGATGTCTGATGAATAGATATAGTCATTTATGCTTTTAATAAATCCAAGAGGAATAACATTTTTAAAATTTGCATTTTTAATTTCTGATAATAGTTTTTTGTTACTACCACAGATAGTTATAATTTTGTATTTTTCATTTTCTAAGTCTTTTAATAGTTCTAAAATTTTGCCAAAGCCCATGCTACCAAGCATAATTAGAACAACTTTGTCTTTTTCATTTAAGTTTAGTCCCTCTCTTATATTCTTAACTGATTGTGTAAAACGTGTGGAAATCGGGATACCTATTGGTATTAGCGTTTCTTTTGCATTGCCCTTTTTGATAAATTTTTCTTCTAAACCTTTTTGAATTATTAACATGTTTGGCTTGCTTTCTTCCATGAATGGACACGGCTCATAGTCAGTTGCTATAGTAATAAAATTAATTGGCGGCTTTTCAGTTTTGTTAATTGCAGTAAGCGTTAAAGCTGGAAATAGATGGGTTGTAATTACAAGAGTAAAATTATTTTCTTTTATATAATTTAATAAAGAACGCTTGTGTAATTTGTTTACTAAATATACTGGGCTTGTAATGCCTGTGTTACTGTAGGCTTCTCCTAGTGAGTAGACACCTTTAAAAATTTTACCATTACCTTTTAATGATGCTAGATATAATTTTGATGATAATTCTTTACCTTTAGGGCTTACAATGTCAAAAAAGTCTTTGAATTCGCATTCTATATTATTTGCTTTTAGTTCTTCTTCAATGTACCTAGCGCATGAGTTATGTCCTCCACCAGTACTACATGATAAAATTAATACTTTCATTTAACTCTCCTTCATTATTCTTTCAGCATTTTCTTTTAAGTCTGCTATTCTATCTTTTATTTCAAGGTTTTCGTCTGGATAGATTGCCGGTAAGATGTATGCATGCAAGCATGGTTTCCTTTTGTATAGTCCGTAAATGCCAGTAGGTTTTTCCAGAGCAAATTTTATTGGGACTACTGGAGCATTTGCTAGAGTTGCTATTTTAAAAGCACCATATTTAAAGTTACGTACTTTTTCATAGTATGGCCAGAGAGAACCCTCTGGATACATGTGAAGAGCTACTTCTTTATTTTCTAATTCTTCAATAATATCTGTATAAAACTTTTCTTTACCTATTTTTGCTTTAGGAATGGGAATTGCATGTAGAATTTTAATTAAATGTCTTATAAAGGGGATTTTAAAGTTTTCTACAATGGTTGGAAAGTAAGTTCTTTCGGGAAAGTTTATAAGGCCAATTAGAGCGCAATCTATGTAATGAATATGATTGGAGATGGTTACTGAACTTCTGCCTTTTACAAGGTTTTCTTTGCCAGTTACTTTAAATCCTAGAAATATTTTAGTGATTACTGCCAAGATTATGACAATGGGAATTATTAAAATATCACTTATAAGATTAAATATAATGTTTTTAGGAATATAGTTGTAATCTTCGCTTATTTTTATTGGTAATATACCTAGTGATGGAACAACATGTTCATCTTCTTTTAGATTTTCATAATTATACTTCTTCATAGAATCACCTGTTTCTGTAAATTATAGCATATTTTTAGTTTTATTAATAATATAATCTAATATGGATAGTAATGAAAATAGTGAACTTAAACGTTTGCATTTTGAAAATGTTATTTGGATTGTCTTTGCAGGGTTATGCATTTTGAATATTCTTGGTGATAATGATGAAATTTTCTACATAGAACGTAATGATGTTAGTTATAAAAATGAAGCTAATACAATTTTTGACCTTACACTTACGATGACTTTTTTTATTTATTTATATTTTTTTAATCGTAATTTTAAACAGCTTAATAAAGCAAGTTCTGATAAGAAGTCATTATATGAGGTTAAAGTATTAGGAAGCATCTTCTTAATTTCTGGAGTTATTTGTTTAATCTATTTTCAGAAGAAGCAAAGGAATTTTACTGGTTCTCCTGCTCTTTAAGTTTACTATTTTACTATATTAACTTTAGCATATAATTTTATTTTTTACAATTTACATATTCTTATAAATGTATTTTTTGATACCATTGTAACTTAATTCAGATATTATTTCAGCAATATCTTCTGGTTTTGATGTGAAGTCATTTTGAACCCAGTAATTTATTATTCCTAATGATCCGTTAAAAATGTAAATTGCTCCCAATTCTATTTGTTCGTCATTAAGATTAGAGTCTATACTTTTCCATTTATTTTGGCATTTTTCATAAGCCGTCTCTAAGAATTCTTGCATAAAATTAATGTTGCTTCTTGATTTGAAAATAACTTTTAAAATTTGTTTGTTTTCAAGAAAAATATTTAAAACTTTTAATGCAAATGAGTATACTGTATAGTTTTCTTCTTTAAATATTAGTCTTAAGTTATCTACGAATTCTGCTTCGATGCTGTCTAGTAGGTCATAAACATCTAAGTAGTATCTATAAAAGGTAGCGCGATTGACGTCAGCATCCTTACAGATTTCGCTGACAGTTATTTTGTTTATTTCTTTCTCTTCTAATTTTTTTAAAAATGTGGTTTTGATAATGTTTTTAGTATATTTTATTCTTCTATCCATAAATTCTCCTTTTTTTAAACATAATAAGTAACATTTGTTTAAAAAATAACAATATGTGTATATTTGCTTATTGCTTTTTGTTTCAATAGTATTTTATAATATATTTGTTATTTTTGCAACAATTGTTTAATAAAGGAGAAATATGAAAAAGTTAAATTTTAAAGATGTTAGAAATCAAAAAATAGAGTGTGAAGATATATCTATATATGAAGGATTGCATTCAAGTAAAACCGTTGTATTGGAAAACTATGCGATTAATTATTTTGGATATAAGATGACGTTTAGTGATTTATTTAAAAAGATAGATGTATGTGCTAAGTCACTGGTTAGTTTCGGTGTACGAAAAGGTGATGTAATTACAGTGTGCATGCCAAATACGCCTGAAGCAATTATTATGATTTATGCTGCTAATAAAATTGGCGCTATTGTTAATTTAGTGCATCCGTTATCTTCTAAAGAAGAGTTAAAAAGAACAATCATTGATACAAACTCTGTTTTTGCTCTTGTAATCAATTTTAATTATGAGAAGGTTAAAAGTTTTATAAGTGAAACTAGTTTATATAAGGTAATTATTGTGTCTGCTGGTGAATCCATGCCGAGTCTTCTTAGTCTTGGATACTGGTTTAGTAATGATGTTAAGATTAATTTTACTAGTGATGAGTTATTTACTGATTGGAAGAATTTTCTTCTTAAGGAAAAAAATTATAATAAAGAGATTCGTGATGATGGTGTGAGAGACGATGCTGCACTATATCTTCATAGTGGTGGTACAACAGGAAGTCCTAAAAATATAGTATTAACTAATGGCAATATTAATTCAATAATCTCTCAAGCTAGAATAGTTTTCCCAGACATTGGGGATGAAGATAACTTTTTGTCTATACTTCCAATATTTCACTGTTTTGGACTAGTTGTATGTGTATGCGCTCCACTTGCGTTAGGTGCCATGATTACATTGATACCACAGTTTAATGCTCAAAGATTTGATAAGTTAATAAAAAGATATAATCCTAGTGTTATTGCTGGGGTTCCGACTTTATTTGAGGCATTAGTAAATAATCCTTATATGATAAATACTAGTTTAAATAATATAAAGTATGTTGTAAGCGGTGGAGATAGTCTTTCTGCAAAGAAGAATGAGGAAGTAAATAAATTTCTTAAAGAACATGATTGCAGTGCTACAATTATACAAGGGTATGGTATGACAGAAACTACTGGGCCAGCTACATTTGGTTATTTTGGCAGTGATAAGTTGGGGTCTGTTGGAACATGTTTGCCTGGTAATAAGATTATGATTGTGGATCCTAACACAAATAAGAAACTTAAAAATGGTGAAGTTGGAGAGATTTTAATTTCTGGGCCTGGTATGATGAAGGAGTATTTAAATAATAAGAAAGAAACTGATAATTTGATATTTAATGATGGCAAGATGAGATGGATTAAAACAGGAGATTTAGGTTATCTTGATGAGGATGAAGTTTTATTTTACGTTCAAAGACTTAAGAGAATGTTAATAGTTTCTGGTTATAATGTTTATCCTAATTATATAGAGGAAGTTTTAATGAAGCATCCTGCAGTTAAGAATGCAGGTGTAGTTGGAATGAAGCATCCTTATAAAGTACAAGTGCCAATTGCATTTGTGGTTATTAATGAGGAATATTCTGGAGAGTATAATATTGTCGGTATTTTAAGAAAGTACTGTGAAGAAAACTTAAGTAAGTATATGATTCCTTATAAATTTATTATAAAGGATGAACTGCCAAAGACAATGATTGGTAAAATAAACTATAAAGAATTAGAAAAAGAAGTACAAAAGTAAGGTATTCGTGTTATAATTTATCTGATATAAAAATTTGGAGGTAATGAATGAAAAATATTGTAATAATGGGTGGTGGCGTTCTTGGAAGCCAAATTGCTTTTCAAATAGCATTTTGTGACTATAACGTTACAGTGTGGCTTAGAAGCGAAGGAAGTATAGAGAGAACTAAAGCTAAACTTGAATGGGTTAAGAAATCTTATATAGATGCGATAAATTTGATGGCCATGCCAGAGGGAAAGTCTTTTAATAATTGGTGTAGAGGCATTGCTGATGCAGACAGTTTTAATAAAGATGAACTAATTAATAAAGTGATGGGATTAAGTGATAAGATTAAGTTAGAACTTGATATGAAGAAAGCTTTAGAGGATGCAGACTTAGTTATTGAGTCAATGGCAGAAGATTTTGAAGCTAAGAAAGATTTATATTTAAAGATGTCTCCTCTTCTTCCAGAGAAGACAATTGTAGTTACTAATTCCTCAACAATGCTTCCTAGTAAACTAGCTAAATATACTGGTAGACCTGATAAGTTTTTAGCTTTACATTTTGCTAATTCTATTTGGAAGAATAATACTGCTGAGGTTATGGTACAGCCAAAGACTGAAGATGAATATTTTAATGAGGTTATGGAGTTTGCTAAAGGTATTAGAATGATTGCTCTACCATTAAAGAAGGAAAAGTCTGGATATCTTCTTAATTCAATGCTTATTCCCCTACTTTTTTCAGGATTAGATTTGTATGTTAATGGGGTTTCTGATTTTGAGAGTATTGATAAAGCATGGCTACTTGGTACTGGGGCTCCTAAAGGTCCATTTCAGATACTTGATACTATTGGTTTAGAGACGGCTTATAACGTTGTTGCGATGTATTTAAAGGTTCCTTCTTTTCTAGCACCTTATAATTTTAAGGGAATGGCTAAAGTTTTAAAGGAATATATTGATGCTGGTAAACTTGGTAAGGCTTCTGGTGAAGGATTTTATAAGTATGATAAGTAATTCGCAAGGGTTACTTTTTTTGTGATATAATATGAGTGCAGTAGTGATTGGAATTTATTCCTACTTTAACGAGTCGTTAAGGGACATTAGTAATATAGTGTAATAAATGGTAATATTTCAAAGGACTTTCCTACACGTTGTGTAGCCGCGCGCTTTGCTTGCTACAGTCCATTTCCATATTACAATATCGAAAGTACTGCTAAGTGGGAGGTAGTAATTATGTGGAAGTATACTGGTGTAAATGAGTGTAATGAGTTTTTACTATCTCTTGACTTATTAAATTGTAAAGATAAACGTAAATATATTAAGATTTTATATACACTTGCAAATAGTCAAGAAAAAAATTATAGAGAGTTTAAAATAAAAAAAAGAAGTGGCGCTTGGCGTACTATTTATGAGCCTAGTAAAATATTGAAGTTTGTGCAAAGAAATATACTTAATAATGTTTTATTTGAAAGACCTATTTCTAAGTATGCCAAAGCTTACTATCCTGGACTATCTTTAAATGATAATGCAATGATGCATGTAAATAAGAAAATGATTTTAAAGTTAGATATTAAAGATTTCTTTGATAATATATCATTTATGAGTATATATAAGGCTTGTTTTCCTATCGAGTACTACCCTTTTTCTGTTGGGATGCTTCTTGCTAATTTGTGCACTTTAAACGACCATTTAGTGCAGGGTGCACCAACATCTGCATATATTTCGAATTTAGTTATGAGGGATTTTGATGAAAATGTTGGAAGATTTGCGGAAAAGTTCGGCATTTCCTATACAAGGTATTCTGATGATATGACTTTTTCTGGTGAATTTGAACCTTCAATAATTATTCGTAAGGTTAGACAGGAACTATGTAAATTAGGGCTTCGTCTTAATGACAAGAAAACCGTGGTAATTAAAAATAGTGCTTGTCAAAAAGTTACTGGTATAGTTGTAAATAAAAAGATGCAGGTTAGTTTAAATTACAGAAAGAAAATTAGGCAGGAAATATATTATATTAAAAAGTTTGGTTTAAATGAGCACTTAAATAGATTAAATATTAAAAATTCTGAAAAATATTTGAATTCTTTACTTGGCAGGATTTTATTTGTGTTTCAAGTTGATCCTAACAACCAAGAGTTTAGAAATTACAAAGATATAGTTATTAAAGTTAAAAGCTAATTTTTTAACTGAAGGAGTTGTATATGAAAAAATTTGTTCAAAGAATTGCGGATTTATGTAATGAAAATAAACGTGTTGCACTGTTTATCGATATGGATGGGACTATTAACGAATAAATCGTATTTTCAGAAAACACCGTAGTAAAAGAGATGGAAGATAATTATATTTACATTAGCCCACTATCAACTGTTTTGAATGAACTTGAAGAAATTAGTAATATTTCATATATTGATTTATATATACTTTCTTTATCTCACACTAAAAATCTTACGCAGATTAAAAAAGAATGGCTTAAAAAATATGTATCATTTATTTCAGAAGAAAATTGGATTATTCTTACTAAAGAAAACGGTGATTATACTAATGAAAACCGTGAAGAAATAAAGGCCATGAAAATGCAAGAATATACTGATTATGATCATTTAATTCTTTTGGACGATGATCATGGTATACTTAAACAGACTTCTAATGTACTTCACAATAAAGTTAATGTATTTCATATATCTTCAGTGTTTATATGATATTAAAAAAAGATGATTTTAATCATCTTTTTATTTTAGTTTGTTTCCCCAAGAGTAAATCTCTTCTATAGGTGTTTTTAGTTTATCGCTATAGTAGCAAATGGTACTAATGTCTTTTTTGATAGGTCATTATTCTTTAGAAAAGTTCTTATTACTGAAGACTCTCTATACCACTATACTAGAAAGCCAATTATAATCTTGATGTATTCATTAATATTATTTACTTTATTTTTGATTTCTGGTCTAATGCTTTCATCATTTTTTTCAATAGTTGTGGTTTTTAATTTAATATCTCTTTATGTTTCGTCTATATATTCTTTTGATACACGAGAGTTTTTGTTATTGTAGTTCAAATCATCACTTGAGTATTCATTTTCAGGAACAAGTTTAAAGATATCTGCATTTAGGTTAGCAGCTATTTCTTTAGCAATTTTATCAGTAAGTCCCTATGTTGAATAGTACACCACTAAAGTTTTATTGTCCTTTTTAATTTCATTGTTTGTTTCTTTGCTTACTTGTTTTCTTAATAAAAGGTAAGCACTTACTCCAAAAATTAATACTCCTAGTGTTACTGCAATTATTTTTTTCTTTTTTTATATGTAGTACGTTTTTACTTTGTTTTTTACTACAATTCAATTATAAAACTTGGGTGTTACTCCCGGTTAATACTTTTTATCCAATTACAGCATTTTTCTAACATAACATCTTTTCTTGATTTGTAGTCATCTATTGTCAAGTCAATATAATGGTCTATTTTTAAATATTTTGGTTCATAAAAACTTTTAGACATTTTAAGAAGTTTCTTTTTAGTATAAATTCCTTTTATTGTGTGCTTTTTTTCATCTTCATACCAATAAACTTTTGCAAAGTTAAATGTGAATTTAGTATTTGGGAGCTGTCCATTTCCAAATATGTATCCAAAGCAATTTATTGGAGTACCAATATCTTGACAAACTATTTTACTTCCGATTCTGAGAATGCCTATAGCTGCCATTCTACCACTTGAAAAGACACTTTTATTTACTAGAGTTACTAATTTTAGTTTAGTACGTTTTAAATATTTTATTAATGGTTCTATTAATGAAGATTTTCCACCGGAATTACCCCTTAAATCTAAAATAAAGGTATCGATGTTATTATCATGTATTAACTTCTTTATCTTTTGGATGTCTGGTATAAATTTATCTGCGCATTTTGGATATTTAAAAATTAATATATTATCTTTGATTTGATATTGTTTAAAATCTTCTTTTCTAATAAGTGCAAGCTCTTTAGAATAATCTTTATTTATTTCATATTTAATAATTCCTTTTGAAGTTTTATATTCAATATATTTAGCATTATTTTTTATACTAGGTAAAGATAATAGAATGTTTTTATCATTTAAATAAAAATGTAGTCTATTTAGGAACCAATTGGTTGTTCCATAACTAGTAAATTTTTCTACTTCCTCTATTATTTTGTTAATACTTACTTTATTAATTTCTAGAAGCTCACTGTAACTATATTTTTCATTACTACATTTTGTAACGTATAATTTATTGTTTATGGCTTGAATAGAAAGTGGGTAAGCATTATCGTTATCGCTCATTATTAGTCTGGTATGAGCATCTATGTGACCTCCCATATATTTTATGATACAATTCATAAAGTAATAAAAGTCATAATCGTCATTTATCTTGTGAAGTTTTAAGAATGTATTTATAAAGTCTTTTAATTCATTTTTGCTGTGTAAAAAAAAGAAGTCCAAATGCATGCTTTCATTAGGATATTTTTTATCAAGTTCTTTTCCCCTTTCGCTTTCGGCAAAATTCAAAAAATAGTCTAAATCTTCTAGATATCTTTCGTTCATTTTCCTACGATTTCAGTTAAGTATGCTCATTTTAAATTTATATATTTTAATAATTAAAATTCATTTTTGGAGCAGATAATGGGGATCGAACCCACACCCTAAGCTTGGGAAGCTTATATTCTACCATTAAACTATATCTGCATAACTTAATTATAGCATAGAATAAGAAAAAGAGGCTATATTTTTTGCCTCTTACTTCACACTATTTTTGATAGTTTTTGATTTTTCCGCATTTTTATTATTCACTTCTTAATGCTTCTACTGGGTCTTTCTTGGATGCTGCTCTAGCTGGAATTAAACCTCCAATTAAGGTTAAGATTATTGCTAGACCAACTAAAATTAATGCATGAGTTATTTTTAATGATGCTGATAGTGGAATATTGCCAGTGTAGTGATGTAATATTGTATTTATTATTGGAATTAGTATATAAGATATAACTATACCAAATAAGCCAGATAAGAAGCCAATAATAAATGTTTCAGCATTAAATATGGATGAGATGTTTCCTTTTGATGCACCAATTGCTCTTAAGATACCTATTTCTTTTGTTCTTTCATATACTGAGATGTATGTGATAACACCAATCATGATGCTTGATACGACTAGTGAGATTGATACAAAGGCGATTAAAACGTAGCTTACAGCATTTACGATTGTTTTTACTGATGACATAAGAATTCCCGTTGTATCTGAGTAATTAATCTCTTTTTCTTCTGGGACATTTTTATTGTAATCTTCAATAAATGATAGAAAGTGTTCTTTTCCATCGAAACTATTAAAATAAAATGAAATATATGTTGGTTCTTCTTTATCTTGATAACCTAATGTAATAAGATTTGTTTTTTGAGTTGTTTCAGTTTTATTCATCATAGCGTTTACTACTCTTGCTAGTTCTTCTTTACTAAAATTAAGAGTAAATGCTGAAGCGATTTTATCTTGATCAATGTTTAGAGATGTAGCAAAACTCTTAGATAAGTTAGTTGTTAAATCGCCTATTTTAGTTAGGATATCTTTTTTCATTTTAGTTTCAGTCATTACTGATGCCATGGTTTCACCTGTTTTAATTATTGGAGCACTATTTAAGTATGATGATATAACCGTTTCTTTTAGTTCGGCAATAATTACTGCACTTGGGTTTTCTTCATTTATTTCATAATTTGGATTAAGGGTTTTCATATAAGAATTATAAGCAGTGATGTAACTATCAAGAAGTCCTTTTAATAGTGATTTATATGTTGTCTTAAAGGAGTCTGCTGGTATAGTATATTCTTTTTCTATACTAGTTAAAAGTTCTTTGCTTTCGGCTTTATTTAGAAGATTTTCCGTTAACGTTAAAGTGTCATTTAATGTAAACTCACTATTTATACTATTAAATAGGTTGTTTGCTAATTGGGAAAGATTGTTATTAAATAAATCTTTTGCTGGGGTTATATTTGTTGTAATTGAGTTTGCTATTTCCTCCATATATTTTTGAGTTTGTTTTTCTAAATCTTTTTCATTTATATTAATATTGAATGCATTTTGTAACTTTTTATTATCTACTTTTACTAGGTCTTTAAAATCAAAGTCGAAGTTATTTTTCTTACTATCAAAACGATTGCCAGAGAAGACGTCAATATCTTTATTTTTTAATTGTTTTTTTACTACGTCAGTGTCTTTTGAATAGTCAATTATATAGTCAATGAGGTCACTTGTATAGTTTACGCCTGGGTTTAATGCCATAGTAGTTTTACCTTCTTTAGGGCTTACTATACCGACTATTTTTAGTTTAAGTGCTTTGTCATATAGATTTTTCATGTAAGAGTCATCGGCGCTCATGTCTTCATACACATCATATTTTGAATTATATTTGTATGTATCTGATGGCATGATTAATCTTAGGTCAACATTTAGTAGGTCATCATATGTAAATATTTTTGGTTCATTATTAATATTAACACTTTCACCGCTCATGATTTTAGTTACCATATTAGTTAGTTCCTCTGTGTCTCTTAAACCTAGTGAGTAAACAAGAAGATCAGATATGCTATTTTTTTCAGATAAAACAATAATCATTTCGTCATATTTTTCAGGCCATCTTCCTTTTAATAAGTCATAGTCGCTTTCAATTTCTTTTTTGTTATCTACCATTTTTGAGAAAATAGATGCCATAGATGAGTAGGACTGCATGAGAGAACTATCCCCCATCATAGTGCTAAATAAGTTACTTGGATTTAGTTTAGCTAATTTTTTGGTGGCATCGATTGTGAAGATATTAGGATCAATACTATAGTTATATGATACATTTGATAAATCATTTTTTACTTTACTATAGTTGTCTTCTAGATATGTTTTAAAACTTTTAAGATCGTTAGTACTGATGTTAGATAGCATTGATGAGATGTACTGCTGTTCTTTAACATTTTCCCCTTCTACGCCACTTTTTCCACCTGAACGCATTGATAGAAGAACACCAGTGATGTCAGATGATTCTTGCATGATTGAAAGTGGATAACTTGTTAAAGTTTCTTCTTGAATTGAGTCTACGTAGTTTTGAAAACCAGTTGATACTGCCAGGATAAGAGCTATGCCAATAATACCAATGGAACCAGCTACTGATACAAGTACTGTTCTGCCTTTTTTAGTCATAAGGTTATTAAATGATAAGGATAGCGCAGTTAAGAAGGACATTTTAGTTTTGGATGTTTTTTGGATCGTATCTTCTTCTAATTCTTCTTTTCCATCAAAAGGATTAGTATCACTTGTGATTTTACCATCTTTAATGTTAATTATTCTGCTTGAATATTCTTTAGCTAGGTCTGGATTATGAGTAACCATGATAACTAGTTTTTCTTTAGAAATGTCTTTTAGAATTTTCATTATTTGAACACTAGTTTCTGAGTCGAGAGCACCGGTTGGTTCGTCAGCTAGAATTATTTCCGGATCATTTACTAGAGCTCTAGCGATAGCCACTCTTTGCATTTGACCACCAGATAGTTGATTTGGTTTTTTATTTATGTGTTTTTCCAAGCCAACATCCTTTAAAGCTTTTATTGCTCTATCTTTTCTTTCTTCTTTTGAGATTCCTGATAGAGTTAGTGCTAGTTCTACATTTTTTAAAATTGTTTGGTGTGTTATGAGATTGTAACTTTGGAAAACAAAACCTACACGGTGATTACGATAACTATCCCAGTCTCTATCTGTATAGTTTTTAGTACTAACATTATTAATTACAAGGTCTCCAGAAGTATATTCGTCTAGGCCACCTATTATATTTAAAAATGTTGTTTTTCCGGAACCTGATGGACCTAAAATAGATGCAAATTCATGTTTACGAAAATTAACGCTTACTTTATCAAGTGCGGTTTGTTTGAATCCTTCTGTTTTATATATTTTTGTTATCTTTTTTATTTCTAGCATTATAATCACCTTTACTATTATATAATTTTATATGTTTTAAATGTCAATGTTAATCTAACATAAATAGTGGTTCTAGTCAATTATTGATATAAAGGTATATAAAAAAACCACCCATAAGGATGATTAATTATCTTTTGGAGCAGGTAAGCAACAGGTTACGAACTATGTTTTATTTCTAAAATTATTATATATAATTTATTATTTAAATATTATGGAAATATGGTGAATTTTGTTAATTTATAGTATAATAATTATAATTTAAATTTCTAGAGTCGAAATTATGTCGGTGGTAAATTTGTATTTATTAAATGAAAAAGAAAAATTAGCTAGAAAAAAATATAAGGAAAAAATTAACTTGGATTGAATGCTAAATTGCAAAAGATTGTGTAAAGCCTGTTTACAGTGTAAGGACGTGAAAAAATGAAAAAATATTATGATAATTTAAACGCAGAAATAAAAAAATATTTTAAAATATTAGAATCGAATTTTCCTGAATGGTTAAACGAATATATAAACACAAAGGAATTGTTATCACAACAATATATTAGTGTTACTTGTGGTACTATATATTCAAACTTGTTTGAAAGTGATTTTTTCTTTTCAAGTTTAGATCATTCTGTTGCAGTTGCTTTAATTGTTTGGCATTTTACACATGATAAAAAGCAAACTTTGTCTGGATTATTTCACGATATAGCAACACCTGCATTTAAGCATTGTGTGGATTTTCTTAATGGAGATTATATGACTCAAGAATCAACAGAAGATTTAACAACAGAAATTATAAAAAAATCTAAAGAAATAATGAAATTATTAAAAAGGGATAATATAGAAATATCAGAAATTGATAATTATCATTTATATCCTATTGCTGATAATGACACGCCTAAATTATCTGCTGATAGATTGGAATATTCATTATCAAATGCTCTGTTTACATATAGGCTATTGGATCTAGCAAGTATTAAAGAAATATATGATGATATTGAGATACAAACTAATGAAGAAAAAGAAATAGAATTAGGATTTAAAACTAAAAAAAATGCTAGAAACTTTGTTAAGGTTACAAGTAGATTATCTGTTATATATCGTGAGGATAGAACTAGATATTCTATGCAATTAATTGCTGATATTCTAAAAAGATTAAGCGATGAAAACAAAATATCTAGAAAAGATTTATATGAATTAAAGGAAAGTGAAGTAATAAATATTATAGAATCTTCTAAATATAATGACATATTCAATATCTGGAAAAATGCTAAGAAAGTAAAAATATCAAAAGAAAAGCCAAAAAACATCTATTATGTGCATCATGGGGCAAAGATTAGATATATTGATCCATTATTTAATTGTAAAAGAATTTCAAAATGTTGCAAACTTGCTAACAAAATGATAAAAAACAATTTATCTTACAATATGGATAATTATGTATATTTAAATTTTAATTTTTAATAATATGAGGGCGAAATTATTTTGATATTTTTTTCTCTTTTTTTTAGTATTTATATAAAATAAAAACTCACGAACTTTTCAGTCCATAAGTTGATTTTAAATGGAGGCAATGTCGTAGGTATCTACAACTTTTTCCAATATACAAATTGATACATAAATATCAATTACTAAATATAATATAACATATTTTCACAAATTTTAAATAGTTTCATTGAACTTTATTTAATAACCAATTTAATGATTTATTTGTAAGTTTGGCAATTTCTATTATAAATAGTATTGAAACTGTTGATTTTCCTGATTCATAGGCACTTATAACAGAGTGTGTAGTATTTAGTTTTGAGGCAAGTTTTTCTTGAGTATAGTTAATAGATTTTCTTGCTTCTTTTATTTTCTTTCCTAATTTAACTTTATCAATCTCAGTTTTCTCAAATTTAATATATTTTTCATTTGATAAATCTACTAAATAATCAATATTTATGTTATACTCATTTGATATTTTATTTAGATAATATAATAGTATTGTATTTTTGTTTATTTCCCATAATGAATATGCTGTCCTAGTGCATCCTAAAACTCTTGAAATATCTTCTTGAGTAATCTCCAATTCGTCTCTTATATTCTTAATTTTCTCAGTATTCATTAGTCATCGCCTAAGAAAATTATCTTATTTTTGCTTCTAATTTCGACAAATTAATATTCATAACGACAAAAATGTGATATTCTAATAATAGAAAGGAAATTGTGTGAGAATATGGAGTTAAAAAAAATTAAATGTCCTTCATGCGGAGGAGAACTTAATATACCTGAAGATTCAGATGAAATAAAATGTAGTTTTTGTGGGTCTAAGGTTATTATTGATGATAAGGCTACAGAAGTTGGAAGAATTAAAAAAGCGGAAATAAAGGCAAAAAAAGAACTTGATGAGCATGAATTAGAAAACAAAAAGAAAAATGATAACTACAATGATGAACGCGAGTATAAGAAGAAAAAAAATACAGGTAAACTAAAAGGCTGGGCTATTGCTTTAACAATTATATGTTTACTATTTACTTTTACAGCATTTAGAGATGGCAAAATTTTAAGTGGTATAATTGGCATAATTCAAATTGCAGCATTTGGATATACAACATTACTTTGCTTGGATGTATTACCAGAAAAAATTAAAAATCTTCATAAAATCGTTTTTATAGCAGGATGTATTTTGATTATTCCATTTATTTCATTAGGAGATGTAAAAGTTGGTGGAAATAGTTTTAAAGAGGAGATTGAAGATTTAATTTGGAGTGATTATGTTCTTAGTGAAAAACTGCCAGAACCTAAAACCTTAAAAGGAAAATTAAATTATGATTCATCAAGCTCATTATCTATAGATATCGTTGGTGTAGATAAAAATGAATACAAAAATTATGTGAATGCATGCAAAGACAAAGGGTTTACACTTGATATTTATAATTCATCAGATTCATTTAGAGCTAAAAACGAAGAAGGTTATTCTCTATATGTATATTATGATGATAACGATAAAGAATATAATATTTCTTTACATGAACCAGAAAAAGAAACTACTAATGAGCCAACAGAAACAAATGAAAATAAAACTAAAGATAATAAAACAGAAACAAACTCAGGCACAACGAACTCTAATGAATTAAGAACTAACTTCAAAAATGCTATGGATAGTTATGAATCATTTATGAATGAATATGTTGAGTTTATGAAAAAATACAATGCTAATCCAACAAATACAACTTTATTAAAACAATATTCATCTTATTTAGAAAAATATAGTAAATTCGTTGAGGATTTTGATAAATGGGATGAAGATGATATGAATGATGCAGAAATTAAATATTATCTTGAAGTACAATCTAGAGTATCAAAAAAATTATCCGAAGTAGCATAATAAATATTTATTTAAATATGTTAAATTTTATAAATAAAAATTAGACAAAACTTGAGTCTAATTTTTTATTATGAAAGTATAAAATCAAATTTCTATATCATAATCATCTTTTTCTTTAATTGAATCGTGTTCTTTGATGAATTTATAAGTATCATTTAATTCTTTAATCGTATCATGTTCAATAATACTAGGTTCATATAAATCTCTTGAAAAATTACGATATTTATCTCTATCTTTTTATTAAATAACTTGTTTTTTATAAATTGAATCAGTTTTATAAACTTATTTTTAAAATAATTAAGCTTTGCAAATAAAGAATTATTTTCTTCTTTTAATACTTTTCTTACTATTTCCTTTATGTGTTCGTCTTCCTCATTTATTAACTGTTGTCTTCCTTGCTGCTCTTTCTTTTCATTATCTAATTTTTGCATTAATTTTAAAATGTCGTATTCTATTGTTTGCTCAAATGTCTTTTCAATATCAATTAAATCAAAAATATCTTCAAACTTAATTTTGTCTTTCATTTTCTTCCTATAAGATAACTTTTTACATTATAATTTTAAATTGACTTGATAGTTATTGTTAAGTCTATGCTTTTTTATTTTGTATGTAATCAATTAAATCACTTTCTTTAATTAAATATCGTCCACCAATTCCATAAGCAACTATTTGTTTATCTCTTACTAATTTTTGAATAGTCTTAATTGATAGTACTAACATACAACTAATTTTCTTTGTAGTGTAATATTTCATTTTCTCATACGTCCATTATCTTAAAGAGTGTCTTTATTACCACCCCTACTTAAAAGAAGATAATTATAACTAAAACTACACTAAAAGAACTATGACTTAACTATAATGAATTATAAGGCACAAAAAACATCTCTTATAACTCAATTAAATGTTGTTTAAGAGATGTTTATTACAAATAACTCATCTATTAAATAAGGCAATAAAAAGCTCCATAAGTCAATTATTATTACTATAATCAACTAATAGGGGCTAAGTTTGGTAGGAGAGAACTTGACAATATTAAAATTAAGTGGCTACCTCTTTAATAGATTTACAAGCCTAAATTATTCCAATATTTTTGTAATGCTTTATTTATTTTTTTTATAGATTTAGTAGGTAATTGTTCATATCCCATACCAGTTTTGTAAATATCTTCGCAAGTTTCATTATAATTGTTCCATTCTTGACTATAATTACTATAATATATTTCATAGCATTTGTTTATTGTTCCACCAACTTTATTTGTTCCAATAATCTTAACGTAATACGTATCAATAGTATCACTATATTTTCTATCAATATCACTATATTCATATTTTACAACAACATCTAAAAGTCTTGCTTCTTTAGGGTTAAAAAAGCCATCTTCATTAACCATTGATGTAACTCTATCATAAACTTGTTCTTCAACATAACTTAATTGACTACCACTAAATAATAAGACTATTAAAATCACGATAAAACAATAAGCAAGTGTAGGTATTGAAAAAAGTATTTTTTTCTTTGTCGTATTATCTTTTAAACTTTTTTTATATAACTTTATACTTATAAATATTATAGCAACTAAAACAGCAATTAAAATAAACCATATTATCATATTTTTTAACATCATCATAATAAAGCACCTTAGTTATTTTTAGTTAGGGTATAATAGTTTCCATTATAACCAATTTTTATTTTTGTCTCAGATAATATTTCAATATTTAAACTATCATTAAAAGGAACATCGTCATTTGCTTGAAATTTTCGAATTAAAATTTTATTACTATCAGTCATTTTGGCATCCCAACTTTCAGAACTTCCATTAGAGTATAAACAACCATAGGGAAGTTGACAGTCCCAAACATAAGAATAAACCCAGTCATCACTATAATCACTGCCACCATAATATTTAAAAGAAATATCTAAATGGCGCCCTGACAAGCTTTCGTTTCCATTTGTGTATTTAAATTCACTATTTACTAAATAAAATCTTTTATCACTTAATATTTCTTTTTCGTCTTTATAATTAACCACTTTTTCCAAATGGTCTTTAGCTGCTCCTAAATTTCCATTTTCAAATGCTTGTTTACCTAAGTTATAATGATATTCGTTTAATATACCTTGATTATCTTTTAATAACCCTTTATTTGCAAAAAAGAACATTGTCCTATCATAATCATTATAATTTATCATAATAAGATTTTCACTACCTTTAATTACTGCAATGTACACATTAAATTCACTGCTTGATAAATGTAATTTTTCTTTAATATATTCTATATCATCATAAGACGCATTTGTTATATCAATGGTATTATAAGTTATTCCTTGTTCTTTTAAGTCCGTGTCTAATAATTCTTTAAACTCATCGCTTTCAAAATTTCCTTTTCTTTCGAAAAATATAACTTCGGTTTTGTTTGAACTTAATATTTTATCAAACTGTCCTTTAATACTATTATTATGATGATTTAAAATTATAAAGCCAATTATTCCAGCAACAATTATTAAAATTATTACCCCAATTATAAGTGGCAATTTATTTTTCTTTTTATTTTCTTTTGTTTTCTTAACTTCTTTTTTCATACAAACTCCTTTTCATTACTCCATAATTTTACAATTATTTTCATTTATAAAATAAATTATTTTTTCGTTATCAATTTTACCATTTTTATACATTCTTATAGTATCATTAACATTCTTATTTCATTATTAAAGAAAATATCAATATAATAATTGGACCAACAATTAGCCACATAACAAATGCCATTAAAAAACATCGTGCAGTTTTTGGCTTATCTTGTTGCTTATATTCAAAATAAGGTATCAATGGTAGAAAACATAAAAAGAATCCCATCATTAGCCACATTTGATATGTTTTTTGAAAACTTTTGATTTCTTGTAAAGGTATTTCTTTTCCCAACTTTTCGTACCATAGTATATCTGTTTTATTCAAGTTATATTCTTCAATTTCTTCTTTATTTATTTCTTTTACCATAGCAAAAGGACATCCACAATGAGGGCAAACCTTTGCCTTATCGCTCATTTCTTTTCCACATTCCTTACATTTAATCAGTGCCATAATTATTCACCATCTTTAATAACTATGGATGCACCATATATAATAATTGCACCACCCATTACAACTAATATTCCTCTTAGTCCAGAACAAACAGTTTCACCTAATTTTTTAACATTATTTGCTGTAGTAGAAGACGCATTTTGAATACCAGTATAAGCATCCCCTCCATATATTTTATCAGAAGATGATATTCCAGAATAATTAAGTCCAAGCCCCCATATAATAGAAACAACACCTACAACTATAAAAGATATTCCAATTACTTTACTCTTATTAAAACTTTTAAGCTCAATACCACAATTAGGGCACACACTAGATGAACTGCTTATTTCTTTGCCACATTCCTTACATTTAATTAATGCCATACTTATAACCTCACTTACATTATTTTATTACACCATTTTTCTTTAAAATATTAATTAAATCATTTTTTTCTTTATAGCCACTAATATTATTTATAACTTTACCATTTTTATAAATTATTGTAGTAGGTGTTCCATAAACGCTTGTGTCTAAATCAACACTATTATAAAAATTACTATCTATGTTTAAATAATAAATGTTTACATTGTATTCTTGAATTACATCTTCAAGAATAGGCTTGAAGATTTCACTATAATGACAATTATTTGAAATAACAACTATAATAGAATAATTTTTACTTTTCTTAATTTTATCAAATTCATTTTTGGTTTTTATTTCATTTCCATTTTCTATAATCTCATTTGTGTTTTTTTTGATACCCGAAGTTGAATTATTATAGTCTTTTTTATTGTAATTCATCATTAGAAAAATAACAGCAACAAATATTACTATTAAAATAAACATCAACCCAGTTGGAAAAACTTTTCTATCATTTTCATTTTCACTTTTATATTTTGTTCCACAATGAGGGCACTTCTTTGCTTTATCACTTATTTCTTTGCCACATTCACTGCATTTAATTAAAGCCATAAAATCAAACTACTTTCTTTCTATATTATTATATCACATTTTATCTACGAACGATAGATAAAGAGAAAACTTTATTTTTAAGATAATTTATATATAGGTGGTGAGGATTTGAAAGACAACAAAAATGACGAAAATTATATCTACTATGTGATAGGTCAAAACTTGAAAAAATTACAAAAAAACAAAGGCTTTACCCAAGAAAAATTAACCGAGATAAGCAACTATGCTTTAAGTTTTGTTGGCAATTTAGAAAGTGACAAAGTATTTCAAACTATTTCAGTAGGTAGTCTTTACTATTTAGTAAAAATTTTAGGTATAGACATAAGAGCGTTATTTGCTCCCATATACGAAAAAATGTAAAGGTATGTATCACATCTTTTTTAATGCTCAAAAATAGCCATTTTTTGCCTACTATTTAAGTGATTTATTTTATGTGTAATTTAACAAAAAAGGGCGAAGCAATATTTAGGTTATAAATACTTCTTCACCCAATAGGTTTAATATTTTCTACAACCATTATAACACAGATTTCGTCATTATTTTAGTTTTTTGATGAAATCTTCTAAATCAGATAGTTTAAATTTGGTATTTAAATCTCTGTAGTAAGCAAATTTGTGTCCATTGAAAAAGATATGTCTTATTATTAATAATTGCTCTATGAGGCTCTATATAGCCTATATTAGTGGGTTCTAACTTTAATAAACTACCATTAATGAAAATAGGTTTAGTATTATTAAGCCTACAAGCCCATTCAACTTTACTTTTAAGTTCATGATTTATTTTAATTTCTTGTTTGATTATTTTTATCATAATATCATCAACACCTTTCTTAAACGACAAAAAAATCAATCATTTCTGATTGATTTAATCATTAACATCGCTTTGGTGCGACGATTTTTGCTTCTGGAGC
>CAKOOK010000015.1 GCA_934098515.1 uncultured Bacilli bacterium | reverse complement strand
CTATATGAAAGTAAATATATCACCTAAAGGTACAACAACTGGTAAGTCAGTAATATTAGGCAGTCAAACTTTAACAGACTTAGAAAATAATAAAAAAGGTTATATTATTGTGAGTACTGGACTTAAAGCTAATGAAGAAAAAAGTTATGACTTAAGAATTTGGATGGATAGCACAGTAACAACAGAACAAGGTTTAAATAAGAACTGGTCTGGTAAAATAGTTGTAGTAAGTAATGCAGCAGAAGAACCAGCACCAGCACCAAACGGTTGGTATGAGGCTGGTAGTGGTACACTACTTGCATCATTAAGAGATAGTAATACATTAAAAACACCAATAACTACACCAGGAAAAGAAGTGAGTGCATATAAAGAAAGTGAAGTAATATATACATCAACAACAAGTGTAGATACAACAGAACAAGCATATTATTTTACTTACGGAACAGGATGGGAAGCAAATGGTACAAAATTTAATTTAACTGGAACAGCGGTAACTAGTGATACATATGCTAATTCATATTCTAGTTTAGTTGGTAAATATTTAGTGGCATCTTATGCATCTGGTAACAGTTCAAGGACTGCAGGTACAATGCAAACAACAACTAACATAGATTGTGTTTATTATGTAGTAAGTGCTACATCAAGTAGTTATACATACAAAGCATTATGTTCTAATAAAAACACAACAGAAGCATTACTTGCAAGTACAGAGGATGATTATGGAACTTCTTACTACTTTAGAGGTGCTGTAACAAATAATTATGTAGAGTTTACTAATAAATGTTGGAGAATAATAAGAATTGGTGGAGATGGATCTGTAAAACTTATCTTACATAATGATAATACTACAGGTGCTGCTAATCCTTGCTCATCAGCAAATAATAATGCTAGTGCAGCATTTGCAAGATACTCTGATGAAACATATAAAAGTGCATTTAATCGTGGTTACGAAGATAATGCTTATGTAGGATTTAAGTATGGAACACCAGGTTCTAGTACATATGAAGCTACACATGCAAATACAAATAATAGTACAATCCTAACTAATTTAGAAACATGGTATATTAATAATCTAACAGCATATGAAAGTGTAATAGATAATAGTGTATGGTGTAATGATAAAACAAAGGTAGATAAAACATATGATCCATGGAGATGGAATCCAAATGGTTTAGGATATGGTACAAATTTAACATTTTATGGTGCTATGCAAAGATTAATAAGTACTAGTGATAGTGCCGGAGGCACGGGTCCTAGTTTGAAATGTAATGGAGAATTAAGTAAAATAACATCTAAAGTTGGTTTAATAACAGCAGATGAACTAGCATTAGCAGGATATGCTTATCGAATAGGCAATACAACAACATATTTACAGGAAAATGCTACGGATACTTTTTGGTGGTCCTTGTCTCCTATCAGCTACTATGGCAGCGAAGCTTACGTTTGGATCGTTCGCGGCAGCGATGGCATATTCTACAGCAACTACGTGACTAATGCCTACGGCGTCCGTCCTTTGATTTCTCTTGTCTCATCAACCACAATTTCTAGTGGTTCCGGCACCTCAGAAGACCCATATGTTGTAAATTAATAAGAACTTTTATAGGTCTTATTTTCTTTTGACAAAAACTTTTAAAAATTAGCACTCATATATTGACAAGTGCTACGCATAATATTATAATGGTATTAGCATTTGAAAGAAAAGAGTGCTAAAAGGAGGCTATAATTTGAATAATAGACAAAATGAACTATTAAGACTTATTGTAGAAACTTACATTAAGACGGTTAAGCCTGTTGGATCTAAGAGCTTAGTTAAGAAGTTAAAATGCTCTAGTGCAACAATTCGTAATGATATGGCTTACCTAGAAAGTTTAGGCTATTTAGAAAAGACTCATATTTCAAGTGGTAGAGTTCCTAGTGAAGCAGGTTATAAATATTATGTAGATAATCTAATGAAACCTAAAGAGCTTACTGGTGATGAAGTTTTAAAGTTACAGACAATTCTTAATAATAAAGATTTAGTTATAAGTGATGCAATAGTAAAATGTATGGAAATAATAAGTGACATCACAAATTACACAAGTATTGTCTTAGGTAAAGATAGTGATAATAATACTTTAAAGCAAGTTAGTATCGTCCCAATAGATGATAAGAAAATAGTAGCAGTAGTTGTTACTAATACGGGACATGTTGAAAATAAGCAAAGCAATATCCCAGAAGCAATTAGTATGGATGAAATGATTAAAGCCTGCGAACTTATTAATAGAAAATTAGTTGGAACTAAACTTAGTGATATTAATAGTAAACTTGAATATGAAATTAAACCAATTATTGCTAGTCAAATTAAAGCCTACGAAAGAGTCATGGATTTCTTTTACGATGCATTTAACGATTTCAATGTTAAAAATAGTGATATTTTCTTCCAAGGTAAGACAAATATTTTAAAGCAACCAGAGTATGATAGTCCAGAAAAGATTAAAAATATGATTGGTAAACTTGAAAATATGGATCTTATTAAGAAGATTGAAACAGATGATAAAGATGTTAATATCTTCATTGGCGAAGAAAACAAGTTTGACCCGAATGTAACGGTTGTTAGAACTAGTTATAACATTGATGGTGAAGAAGGAACTATTGCGATAATAGGGCCTAAGCGTATGGAATATGATAAAGTTGTAACACTTTTAAATTATTTAAAGAACTACATAGAAAGGTGAGGACATGGAAAAAGAAGAAAAGAAAAATAAAAAAGAAAATAAAGAATTAAAACATTTAGAAGAAGAAAATCATAAATTAAAAGATGATTTAAAAGAATCTAGTGAAAAAGTTTTAAGACTTGCAGCAGAAATGCAAAATTACAAAAAAAGAAATGAAACTGAAAAATCAAACATGCTTAAGTATGCTAATGAAGATTTAGCTAAAAGTTTGCTTCCAATACTTGATAACTTTGAAAGAGCTATTAAGTTAGATGATAACGATTTATCTGATGAAGTTAGTAAATTTTTAAGCGGATTTAAAATGATTTATGGTTCATTTGTAAATGTTTTAAATAACATCGAAGTTAAAGAAATAGAATGTGATGGGCTAGAGTTTGATCCAGTTTATCATCAAGCTGTTCTTACTGAGAAAGATGAAACTAAACCTAGTGGTGTAATCTTAGAAGTATTACAAAAAGGTTATATGTATAAAGATAAAGTTATTAGACCAGCAATGGTCAAAGTTAACGAATAATTTACTTTAAAAAGGAAAGGATGATATATATGAGTAAAATTATTGGTATCGATTTAGGAACAACAAATTCATGTGTAGCTGTATTAGAAGGAGGAGAACCAAAAGTTATCGTAACTCCTGAAGGGGACCGTACTACTCCAAGTGTTGTTGCTTTTAAAAATGGTGAAGAACTAGTTGGTATTACTGCTAAAAGACAAGCCGTTACAAACCCAACAAACACAATCAGTTCTATTAAAAGATTAATGGGTACTGGTGAAAAGGTTGAAGCAGAAGGTAAAAAATATACACCTGAAGAAATTAGTGCTAAAATCTTAATGAAATTAAAAAAAGATGCTGAAAGTTATTTAGGAGAAAAAGTTACTAAAGCAGTTATTACTGTTCCTGCATACTTCAATGATGCTCAAAGACAAGCAACTAAGAATGCTGGTAAGATAGCTGGTTTAGAGGTTGAAAGAATAATTAACGAACCAACTGCTGCATCTCTTGCTTATGGACTAGACAAACAAGATAAAAATCAAACTATTTTAGTTTACGATTTAGGTGGTGGTACATTTGATGTATCTATCCTAGAAATAGGTGATGGCTTATTTGAAGTTAAATCTACTGCAGGAAATAATCACTTAGGTGGAGATGACTTTGATAAAGTTGTAATGGATTATATCGTAGCTGAATTCAAGAAAGAACATGGTATTGACTTATCCGGAGATAAGATGGCTATGCAAAGAATTAAAGATGCTGCCGAAAAAGCTAAAAAAGATTTAAGTGGTATGAGTACTACTAATATTAACTTACCATTTATTAGTCAGACAGCAGATGGCCCAGTACATTTAGATATGAACTTATCTAAGGCTAAATTTGAAGACTTGTGCCGTGACTTATTTGATAGTACTATGGAACCGGTTCGTAAAGCATTAAGCGATGCTAAACTAAAAGCAAGTGATATTGATGAAGTATTATTAGTTGGTGGTTCAACAAGAATCCCTTACATCCAAGAACTTGTTAAAAAAGAATTAGGTAAAGAACCTAATAAGAGTGTTAACCCAGATGAAGTTGTTGCTATGGGTGCTGCAATTCAAGGTGGCGTTCTAACTGGTGAAGTTGATGATTTAGTATTACTAGATGTAACACCACTATCACTTGGTATTGAAACTTTAGGTGATGTTATGACAGTACTTATCCCAAGAAATACAACAATTCCAACAAGTAAGAGTCAAGTATTTAGTACTGCTGTAGATAATCAACCAGCTGTTGATATTCATGTACTACAAGGTGAAAGACCAATGGCTGCCGACAATAAAACTCTAGGAAGATTCCAATTAGGAAACATTCCTCCAGCTCCAAGAGGTGTACCACAAATCGAAGTAACATTTGATATTGATGCTAATGGTATCGTTAATGTTAAAGCTAAAGATTTAGGTACTAATAAAGAACAATCAATTACAATTACTTCAAATACTAACCTTAGTGATGAAGAAATTGATAAGATGGTTAAAGAAGCCGAAGCTAATAAAGCAGCTGATGAAAAACGTAAAGAAGAAGCTGATACTAGAAATGAAGCAGACCAAACAATCTTTGCTACTGAAAAAGCTATTAAAGATTTAGGCGAAAAACTAACAGATGCAGAAAAGAAAGAAGTAGAAGATTTAATAAGTGACCTTAAAAAGAGTATGGAAGGCACTGATATTGAGGACATCAAGACCAAAACTAAAGCTTTAAATGAAAAAGCCATGGGACTAGCATCTAGAGTATATGAAGAGGCTGCAAAACAAAACCAAGCAAATACAAACAATAACAATGAAAATAATGGACCAGAAGAAGCTGAGTTCGTTAATAAAGACTAAAGGTTCTAGAATAAACTAGAACTTTTCTTGGAGGTAAGAGTGGAATATAAAAATAGAAAAGAAACACCTAAAGCTTATAAATGGGATTTAACTGCGTATTATAAGGATGACAAAGAGTGGGAAAAAGACTATCTTAAAATAATTAAAGAATTTGAAAATATTAAAAGTTATGAAGGCAAAGTTACAAAAAGTGCTAACATGCTTTATCAAACTTTAGAAGAATACTTTGCGTATGAATCAAGACTTACCAAGTTATTTGTCTATGCATCTTTAAGACATGATGAAGCTCTAGAAGATGCTGATGCAAGTATGCTTTATAATAAAATTTATAAAACATATAATGACTTCTGTGCAGCAGCAAGCTTTATCGAGCCAGAAATTATTAAAGAAGAAACTAGTAAAGTAGAAAAACTTTTAGAAACTAAAAAACTTAATAAATATAAGTTTTATGTAACAAATATTTTAAGAGAAAAAGAGCATATGCTATCTAGTAGTGAAGAAAAATTAATTGCTAAACTAACTAGTACTAATCATACATTTAAAAATGTTAATATGACTCTTTTAAACAGTACTCTTGATTATGGTGAAGTTAAATCAGAAAAAGAAACACGTAAGATTACCAATAGTAACTACCATATTATTATGGAAAGTACCGATCGTAATATAAGACGTGATGCGTATGAAAAGTTAACTAGTAAAATTGCTGAGTTTAAAAATATCTTTGCAGAAAACTTAGTAAGTAACATGAAAAATACTAGTAGTATGGCTGAAATACGCAAATTTACAAGCACAATAGACTCTTTACTATTTAGTTCAAATATTCCAAAGAGTGTTGTAGATTCACTTTATAAAGTAATAAATAAGAATCTAAATGTTTATCAAAAATATTTAAAACTAATTAAGAATAGTTTAGGACTTAAAGAACTTGCTTACTACGATCTAAATGCTCAGATTCTTACTGACGAGATGAGTTTTAGTATCGAAGATGCCCAGTATTTAATTAGCGAATCAACTAAAATATATGGTGAAGAATATCATGATATAATTGAAAAAGCCTTTAATGAAAAATGGGTTGATTACTGCTCATATAAAGGCAAAGCCAGCGGTGCATACTGCACATCTTGCTACGGAGCTCATCCAGTAGTACTAACAAACTTCTTTGGTAAGTTTGGCGATGTATCAGCAGTAGCCCATGAATTAGGTCATGCCGTAAACTTCTATTTAAGTCAGCAAGCAAACAATAAACATGACTATAACAATGACATCTTTGTAGCTGAAGTAGCATCTCTAACAAATGAGATCATCTTAAGCAATTATGTTATAGAACATAGTCGTAACAAAAATCTAAAACTTATTGCACTATATAATCTTATTAATTTAATTCAAAACAATTTATTTGATGCTTGCTTAGAAGGAGAACTTGAAAATAAAGCATATACCTTAATTGATAATGGTGAAACAATTGATGCAGAATATTTATCAAGCACTATATATGACATCAGAAGTAAATACTATAAAGACGTAGTAAACTTAGATGATAAAAGTAAATATTCTTGGATTAGAAGAGAACACTATTTTTACCCATTCTACCTATTTAAATATGCTACAGGCGTAAGTGCAGCAATCATGATAGCAACCAAGATAATTAATAATGAAGATGATATGAAAAATAAATATATTAGCTTCCTAAAAATGGGCGATACAGACTATCCTGTTGAACTTTTAAAGAAAATAGGAATAGATATGACTAAAGAAGAAGTATACGAAAACGCAGTTAACTTCTTTAGTAACTTAATAGACGAATTTGACAAGGAAAGTGATAAATAATGGCAAAAAAAGATTACTATGAAACACTTGGTGTAAGTAAAACAGCATCAGCCGATGAAATCAAAAGTGCCTTTAGAAAACTAGCAAAAAAATACCATCCAGACGTAAATAAAGAGCCCGGTGCTGCCGAAAAATTTAAAGAAATTGGTGAAGCATACTCTGTATTAAGTGATGAAACAAAAAGAAAACAATATGATCAGTTTGGTTCTGCTGCTTTTGATGGAAGTGCTGGTGGCGGTTTTGGAGGCTTCCAAGGCGGTTTTGGTGGAGGCTTCTCTGGATTTGACTTTGGTGACATTGACCTAAGTGATATCTTTGAAAACTTAATGGGTGGAGGCTCTAGAAGAAGTTCTCGAACAAGTAGACCAACTAAGGGTGATGATGCTTTAGTAAAGATGACTTTAACATTTGACGAAGCAGCATTCGGATGTGAAAAATCATTTAAAATAAATGTTAACGAAGCATGTTCTTCATGCGGTGGTGCAGGTGGAACAGGTTCTCATACATGTTCTAAATGTGGCGGTAGAGGTAGAGTTTTATCTCAGCAACGTAGCTTATTTGGTGTTATTCAAACTGAAACTGTTTGCTCAGTATGCCATGGTGAAGGTAAGACCTATGATAAAGAATGCACATCTTGTAAAGGCAAAGGTATAGTTAAACATGAAAAAACTATTACCCTAAGAGTACCTAGAGGAGTTGAAGACGGTGATCAAATGCGTATGTCTGGTAAAGGCTCAGCTGGTACTAACGGAGGCCCTAATGGAGACGTATACATCGAGTTTAGCGTTAAAGAACACGAACTATTTAAAAGAGATGGCAAAGATATATATTTAGTTTGCCCAATAACAATTACTGATGCCGTACTAGGAGCAACCATTGAAGTACCATCAATAAGAGGTAAAATAAAAGTAGATATCCCAGCAGGAACTGGTAACAACGAAAAAATTAAAATTAAAGGCGCTGGTATCGATGACGAAAAACATGGTAAACTAGGTGATATGTATATAATTACAAACATTATCATCCCAAACAAACTAGATAGAGAGCAAAAAGCCCTATTTAAAGAATTAGCAGATACAACACTTGATAATAATGATGCTTTCAAGAAAATGAGAAAATTTCTATAAATCACTTTATAGAAGTTTTTTTCTTTGATATAATTAACTAGGTGATTAAATTGAAAAAAAATGATAAGATAAATCCTAACAAAGAAGTAATTAGTGAAGCAGTTCCATATCTAGTTATCATTCTAGTAGTAATTATTATTAGAACCTTTATTGCAACTCCAATTAAAGTAAATGGGCCTAGTATGGAAACAACTTTATATGATGGAAATCTTATGATTTTAAATAAACTAGGAACTAAAGTAAATGGTTTAAAGAGATTTGATATAGTTGTCGTAAAAACTAATAAGACTTATATTATTAAACGTATTATCGGTCTTCCTGGAGAAAGTGTAGCTTATATTGATGGTAAATTATATATTAATGAAAAAGCAGTTGAAGATAAATACGCTTTATCTGATATGGAAGATTTTGAAGAAGTAAAACTAGCTGGTGATGAATACTTTGTAATGGGAGATAACCGTAAAGTATCACAAGATAGTAGAGCAATCGGCCCAGTTAAAAAAAGCCAAATTCTTGGAAAAACAAATATTATAATTTACCCATTTAATAAATTCGGTATAGTAAAGGATTAATATGAACACATATCTAATAAAAAGTTTCTCCTTAAGACTACTTAATGAAGAACTAGAAAAAATAACTAAAGATATTCCTAATGTTATTAAATTTAGTTTTAATGAAACAAGTACCAGAGAAATTTGCGAAGAATGTGCTTATTATTCATTACTAGATGAAAAAAAATGCGTTATAGTATTTGGCTTTAAAGTAGATAAAGACATAAATATTATGGAAGAATATCTTAAAAATCCTAATCCTAATACTACACTAGTTCTTGTAATGGATAACTTTGATAAAAGAACTACATTTTATAAAAATATAAATAAAACTGGTAAAGTCATTGAACTAGCTGAACTTAAATATAATGATTTAAATAACGCAATAATGAACTATGCTAAAAATAAAAATATTAAGTTATCAGTTGATGCCTTAAATAAGTTATTACTATTTAATAATGATAACTATGATTTAGTCTTAGGTGAGATAGATAAACTATCCATGATAACAAATAATATAGATGAAAAAGCCGTCGAAGAATATGGTGCTAAATTAGTTATTCAAGAAAACTTTGCTATGTGTGATGCTATCACAAATAAAGACTATAAAAACATAAGTGCAATGCTTAGTGAATTTGAAAGTGGCAAAGGAGAAGTTATTCCTTTTGTAGGACTTTTAACTAGCACTTATCTATTAATATTCCATGCTAAAAATAGTACATTATCAAACGATGAACTAGGAAAATTACTTGGAGTACATCAATATAGAATAAAACTTGCTAGAGATAAAGCAAGAAAATATACTAGTGATGAACTATATAAAATATTTGATCTACTAGGAGAACTAGATTATAGCTTAAAGAGTATGAATGTAAGCCCATATGGGCTACTTAAAAACTTCTTAATAAAAATAGCATAAAGGGTAACTGAAAGGTTATCCTTTAATATATTAATTTGCAAAAAATATTTAAAAATTTATAATAGAATAAAAAAGTGCAAAAATTAACTGGACACGGGGGGGGGTTGTTATATAATATCTATAGAAAGTAGATGTTAAAATATGAACCAGAGACTCTATAGATATAAAAAAAGAATGTTAATTTTATGTATAATGCTAGCAGTAGTACTTATGATAACTGGAGTAAGTTATGCAGTGTTTACTAGTTATTCTAGCCAAACAGATGCTAACACTCTAGCAGCATCATGTATGGATCTTGAATTTAATGGACAAAATGAAATTAATTTATTAAATACTTACCCAATATCAGAAGGCGAAGCCTTAGAACAAACACCATATACATTTACTATAAAAAACAAATGTGATAACTACATTGAGTATTATGTTATCGCATCTGTAATTAGTACAACTAATAAAATAGACTCTAAATATGTAAAAGTATCTCTACTAGGAGATAATGAATTAAATGGAACAGTAATTAATACTTTAGAATCTATATCTACTCCACAAAGTCTATCTAAATATAACATTACTGAAAACTATATCCTTAAAAGAGGAGATGGCATATCTAAAGATGAAAGTAGAACATTTAACTTTAGAATGTGGCTAGATAGTAGTAATAAAGATGTTTGGACTAGAGAAGATATTGAAGGAAAAGACTATCAAGTAAAAATATCAGTAGTAGGAACTGTTAAGACAAGACCAAAAGATGATTTATATGTAGCAGCTTTAATAGATGGAGTAGAAAGTAGTACATTTCCAACAACAAACAAATATAATGCATCCGTAGAATGTACTAGAAATGGTAAAAAGATAGATGCAAAAGAAAGCATAGAGTGGAGTGGAACAGAATGGGAACTAACCACAAAGATAAAAAGTGGTAATGTAAGGTGCAATGCAACATTTGAATCACTAGCACCTGCACCTAATGGATGGTATGAGGCTGGTAGTGGAACGCTTCTTGCATCATTAAGAGACAGTAATATATTAAAGACTCCACTTACAACACCAGGAGCAGCAATATCTAATGCTAGTGAAGCCTTGCTTGCATCTGCAGAAGATGATTATGGTACATCTTATTACTTTAGGGGTGCTGCAAAAAATAACTATGTACAGTTTGCTAATAAATGTTGGAGAATAGTTAGAATAGTAGGTGATGGTTCAGTAAAACTTGTTCTTCACAATGATAATACTTCAAATGCTGCTAATCCTTGCTCTTCAGCAAATAATAGTACTAATGCAGCATTTGCTCGGTATAATACTCAATATACAGATTATCGTTCATATAATAGTGCATTTAATACAAATTATAATGATAATGCTTATGTAGGATTTATGTATGGTACTGCTGGAGCAAGTAATTATGCAAGTACACATGCAAATATTAATAAAAGCACAATACTAAAAAATTTGGAGACATGGTATACAAAAAATTTAGCACTATATGAAAGTAAACTTGCTGATACAATTTGGTGTAATGATAAAAGTACATTTACTACTTTCACAAGTGGTTCAGCTGATGGAACTGGGTTAGGGTATGGAACAAACCAAACTGGATATGGAGCATATAATAGAATTTATGGTGGCAACGCTGCATCATATGCAAGCCCTAGTTTAATTTGCCCTAATGATAATAATGGTGGAAAGTTATCCAAGTTTACTGTTAATGATACAATTAATGGCAATGGTAACCTGACTTATAAAATCGGATTATTAACTGCAGATGAACTAGCATTTGCAGGGTATGCTGCATATTTAAAAAATACAACAACATATTTACAAGAAAATGCTACTGAAACTTATTGGTATTCTTTGTCTCCTCGCTTCTCCGATGGTAGCGGCGCTACCGTTTGGAACGTTGGTGGTAGCGATGGTGGCTTCAACGGCGTCCTCGTGTATGGTACCCGCGGCGTTCGTCCTTCGATTTCTCTTAAGCCCTCTACCAATGTAACTGGAGATGGAACCAGTGAAAAACCTTACGTTGTAAATTAATTTTAATATAATACCTCGGGTAGTTCTTGCATACGGCTACCCGAGTTTTTATTTAAGTATATAAAAAAGAACTACTTGTTGTTGAGTAGTTCTTTAATTTTGTCTGTGTTTTTAAAGTTAAGTTTTGCTATATCTTCTAATTTATTAAAGCCATATTTTTGAACTATCTTAGCACCGATTTCATCAACTTCATGACCAGCACCTTTCTTTAAGAAAGTGTTTACTGTGTCTCCTAATTTACTAAATTCTTTTATAAAGATATATCTGCTTATTATAGATGAAGCGGCAACACTTAAGCATTTATCTTCTGCTTTAGTAGTAAATGTAATTTTAGTTATTTTTTCTTTAGCACCGCTTATGTATGTAAAATAGTTTCTTGGTGTGCAGAATTGATCTACAACAATGTAGTCGTATTTAAGATTTGGTTTCTTAGCTAGTTCACATAAAACTTTGTTATGAAGGATAGCTTTAACTTTATTCATGTTATGATTATTCTGATTATATGTTTTATTATCTAATATGTATGTTACATGGGGGACCTCTCTAATTATTTGAGGTGCTATCTTCATAATTTTATCGTCTGTAATTTTTTTAGAGTCTCTTACTCCTAGAGAGTTAAGTAAACTCATGTGCTCTTTATCTACATATGACGCAGTTACTACTATAGGGCCAAAATAATCACCAGTACCAACTTCATCTGATCCTATTGTAGGTACTCCAATAAACCTAGTATCTTTTTCTTCATTTTTCTTATCTTCTTTTTTAGTTTCTTCTGCATTAATATCTCGGTTATTCCAAGACCTTTCTAAATCCTTCCACATATTGGCATCTATATCAGCACTTAAACCTTGAAACACAACTTTACCTGATTCATAAAGAGTAATATTAGTATCAGCCTCATCTGCTTGAAATATTGCATATGGAGGAGTTTTACTTCTTCTCTTATCTTGATAATACTTAATCATTTCTTCTTTAATATTATCACTTACTTTAAATACAATCGTCATACGTACACCTCTAGTTAATAATATCATATTTTATTAAATAAATCTTTATTTTTTTTCTTTTGTATAATATAATTTTAGTAGGTGATAAAAATTGAATATAGTAGATTACATTATTTTGGGGATTTTGTTATTATCAGCATTAATTGGTTTTAAAAAGGGTATAATAAATAGTATAGTAGCATTTGGTGGTACAGTTATAGTTATTATACTTGCATTCTATTTAAAGAATCCAATATCTAATATCTTATATGACTACGTACCGTTCTTTAAACTATTTGGCAAATTTAGTGGCGTAGAAACATTTAATATATTAGTTATTGAAGGACTTAGTTATGCAGTTACCCTTGCTATTATTAGTGCCGTTTTAGGTATTATTGCTAAAGTTACTGGTGTTGTTGGAAGACTCTTGAATACTGGTTTAATTTTAGGCTTGCCTAGTAGAATCTTAGGTCTTATTTGTGGGTTACTTGAAGGAGTACTAGTATCATTTATTATTGTCTTCTTACTTAGTATGATTAGTAGTACATCAGAATTAGTAAATAAGAGTGAGTTTAGTGATACACTACTTACTAAAACACCAATTCTATCAAATTATGCAAAAGATACTTATAATGGAGTAAATGAAGTATACATGATTTGTATTAACTATGAAGATAATAAGGACAAAACTCTAGCAAACAAAGAAAGCCTAGCAGTCTTACTTAAACATGAAATAATAACTGCTGATGCTGCTGATAAACTAATTAGTAAAGGCAAACTTACCTTTGATGGTGCAAGTGATGTCGTAAATAATTTCAGAAAGGAAGGAAATAATGATTAATTATTTAGATAAACAAGATTTAATGGAAGAGATGACTGACGAAGTTACTTTAGTAGATTTCTTTGCTAACTGGTGTGGTCCATGTAAAATGCTTGGTGAAGAACTAGAAGAAATGAAAGACGTTAAAATCATTAAAATTGATACAGATACTCATGAAGATCTAGCACGTGAGCATGGAGTAATGAGCATCCCATACGTTGAAATTTACAAGAATAAAGAATTAGTAACAAAGTTCATTGGTTTTAAAACTAAAGACGAGATTGAAGAAATTCTAAAGAACATATAAGCGCGAAAACGCTTTTTTTCTTTTATTAGATATGATAAAATAATGCGTGGTGATGATTTATGGAAAATATCCGTAATTTTTGTATAATAGCGCATATAGATCATGGTAAAAGTACTCTTGCAGATAGAATTCTAGAACTTACTGGTACAGTATCTAAAAGAGAGATGAAAGATCAGATTCTAGATAAAATGGATATCGAAAGAGAAAGAGGTATTACTATTAAACTTAATGCCGTTGAAATTAAATATAATGGTTACACTCTTCATTTAATAGATACTCCAGGACATGTCGATTTTTCTTATGAAGTATCTCGTAGTTTAGCAGCTTGTGAAGGAGCCTTATTGCTTGTTGATGCTGCTCAAGGCGTAGAAGCTCAAACATTAGCAAACCTTTACTTAGCACTTAATGCAGATTTAAAGATTATTCCAGTTATTAATAAAATAGATTTACCTAATGCAGATGTACCTAAAGTTAAAGAAGAACTTATTAATGTTTTAGGTTTTAAAGAAGAAGATATCGTATGCTGTAGTGCTAAAACTGGTGAAGGAGTAATGGATATTATTGATGCTGTTATTAATAAGATTCCTAGTCCTAAAGTAGAAAATGATGGCACAAAAGCTTTAATATTTGATTCATACTTTGATCCGTACCGTGGTGTTATTGCTTCAGTATGTGTAAAAAGTGGGAAGATTACTACTGGCGATGAAATCGTTATGATGAGTAATGGAGCATCATTTATGGTTACTGAGTTAGGTGTTAATACACCAGATGAAAAAATAGTTAAAGAGCTTAATACTGGTAGTGTTGGCTGGGTTTGTGCTAGTATTAAAGAAATAGATAAGGTAAGAGTAGGCGATACTATTACTACTAAAAGAAGCCCTGCTAGTAAAAGTTTAGAAGGATATAAACCAATGAATCCAATGGTCTATAGTGGTATTTATCCAATTGAACCTAATAAATATGATGCTCTAAAAGAAGCAATTATGAAATTAAAACTTAATGATGCTTCATTAACAAGTGAACCAGAAACTAGTGAAGCTTTAGGTTTTGGCTTTAGATGTGGTTTTCTAGGACTACTACATATGGATATTATTAAAGAAAGAATTAAAAGAGAATTTAATATTGATATCATTGCAACTAGTCCTTCAGTTATTTATGAGGTTGTTTTAACTAATGGAGAAACAGTTATGGTAGATAATCCATGTAATATGCCAGATAAGACTAAAATAAGCCTAATTAAAGAGCCTTATGTTAAAGCAAGTATCTTTGTTCCAAGTGACTATATTGGAGCAATCATGAACCTATGTGAAGATAAAAGAGGCATATATAAAACTACTGAATTTATTGATCCAAAAAGAGTTAATATTATCTACGAACTTCCTTTAGCAGAAATAGTTTATGATTTCTTTGATAAATTAAAAAGTTATACTAAAGGATATGCTTCATTAGACTATGAATTATCTGATTATAAAGTTAGTGATTTAGTTAAGATGGATATTTTAATAAATGGCGAAGTAGTTGATGCCTTATCTCTTATTGTTTATAAAGGCTCAGCTTATAATAGAGGTCATGCAATTACTAAAGCACTTAGAACTCTTATTCCAAGACAGATGTTTGAAGTTCCAATTCAAGCTAGTGTAGGCTCAAAAGTAATATCTAGAGAAACAATAAGCGCTATGAGAAAGAACGTTTTAGCAAAGTGCTATGGTGGAGACGTATCACGTAAACGTAAACTTTTAGAAAAACAAAAAGAAGGTAAAAAGAGAATGAAAATGGTTGGTTCAGTAGAAGTTCCACCAGAAGCATTCTTAAGTATTTTGCAAGAAGGAGAATAATTAAATATTTTCGAAACATACTAAAAATGAGGTTTAATTAGATTGACATTCTGCATAAAATATAGTATATTAGTATTGCATTTAAAGGATGCAATACCTTGAAAATGTTTTTCGCTTCTGGATGGTGCGACTAATAAATGATTCCAGTCGACAATGTTTTTCGCTTCCAGGTGGTGCGACTAATAAATGATCCTGGTTGAAAATGAGAAAAAATCTTACTGAATATAGTAAGATTTTTTTGTAAAATGTAAAAATACATATTGTAAAACGCCTGTTCGTATGATATATTTAAATTACGGAGGGTTTATGGAAGTTAAATCAGGATATTTATATCATATAAAAGATGATTTCTTTGATATAGTTAATGATGATAAATTAATGCAAAATCATGAGAGAGGGAAGAAAAGACCAACGTATTTTACAATTAAAGAAAAAAATATTTTATGGTTTATACCGATTAGTTCAAAAGTAGAAAAATACAATAAAATAATAAATAAAAAAATAGAACGTTATGGTTTTTGCAACACTATTATAATCAGAAAAATTGCAAACGCTGATTCTGTAATTTTGCTTCAAAATGCATTTCCAACATTGGAAAAATATGTGGACCATGTACATACGGTTGATGGCAAACCTCTTTTTGTTGCATCGGATTTAAAAAAGGAAATTCTTCAATTATTTAGAAATATGATGGCTTTGAAGAAAAGAGGAACTAATTTATTTTTAACTGACATAGACACATTAGAGAAAAAAATGTTAGATGAATTAAAAATGAATTAAACCGTATTGATTATTTGCAGAAAATATTATATATTGAAAGCACAATATTTAATTACTTCAAGAAAATGTTTCCCACTTACGGGTGGTGTGGGTTTATAAGTGATCCCGATTGACAATGTTTCCCGCTTACGGATGGTGCGGGCTTATAAATGATTCCGAAGGAAAATGTTAAAGCCTTATCGTTAAGATAAGGTTTTTCTGTTAAATGAAGTTATAAAGGTAGATTTTTTCTATTAAATTTAGTACAATAATTATGGTGAAGAATATGGCAAAAAAGAAAAAACGTAAAAATAGTGATGAAGGTAAAGTTAAATTTAGTGCTGAACTTACAGGATTAATCCTAGTTTTAGTAAGTATAATTGGTATTGGTAACTTTGGACCAGTTGGGCACGTTATTAAATCTTTTGCTATTTTCTTGATGGGAAATTGGTGGGCTATCTTTATCATATTACTTCTAATTTTAGGATTATTTATGATAATGAAAAGAGATACACCTAAGTTCTTTAGTAGTAGACTTATTGGCATATACATACTTCTTATTGCTTTACTAGCGTTTTCTCATATCGATTATATAAACGATGCAGAACTAATTAAAGCTAAAGACATATTCCAGCATACAATTGATAACTTTATGGATACTATAAATGACAGTGCTTATGTTAATTTAAGTCAAAATGGTGGAGGTATAATTGGAGCACTTTTCTCATTTGCTTTTGTAAATTTATTTGATTTAAAGGGAACATATATCGTTCTTGGTGTGCTAGGTGCTTTTGGAGCTATCATGGCACTAGATTTATCATTTGGTGATATCTTCAAAAAGATTGGCTCATTATTTAAGAAAATTGGCACAGGCGTATCTGAAGCTAAAGTATTTAAATATAGTGATGATGAAGACGAAGAAGACAATTCTCCAGTAACTTATAAAGAAGAACCTAAAGAAGATAAAGTTATTATTACATCCTCTGAAGACTTAAAGAACTTTCATAGTGAAGAAATTCAAACTAATAAAGATGTTAAACAAGAAGAAGTTATTACTATTGAAAATAGTAGTGGAGGAGACTATAAACTACCATCCCTTGATATTCTAAATCCACTTAAGAAAAGTAGTAAAGGTAATGGCACTGAGTTCTTAAATCAAAATAGAATAGCTTTAGAAAAAGTTCTAAATGACTTCCAGATAACTGGTAAAGTAGTTGCTATTCATGAAGGACCAGCCGTAACTCAGTTTGAAGTTGAAATCAAAGCTGGAACTAAGGTGAGCAGAATAACAAGCATTAATAAAGAAATTGCTCTAGCACTAGCCGCTAAAGACGTTAGAATTGAAGCACCTATTCCCGGAAAGAGTACAGTTGGTATTGAGATTCCAAACAAGAATATTGCCCCAGTTCCAATTAGAGAAGTATTTAGTTCAATACCTAAAAATATGAGTGATGCTAAGATACTTGTTGCTTTAGGAAAAGATTTAATGGGTAGAACTTGCTGTGCAGATATTGCAAAAATGCCTCACTTACTAGTTGCTGGTTCTACTGGTAGTGGTAAATCTGTATGTATTAATAGTTTTATTGCAAGTATTCTTATGTTTATGAAACCAGATGAAATCAAACTTGTATTAGTTGACCCTAAAAAGGTAGAACTATCTAACTATAACGGTGTACCACACTTACTATGTCCAGTTGTAACTGATCCTAAAAAAGCCAATGTAGCACTACAAAAAATAGTTATTGAAATGGAAAGAAGATATGAACTATTTAGTGAAGCAGGAGCTAAGAATATTAAAACTTATAACGAAATGATTGAAAAGAAGAATAAAGCTAATGACGTAAACGTTCCAAAACTACCATATATCGTTGTAATTATTGATGAACTTGCTGACCTTATGCTTGTTGCTGCTAAAGAAGTAGAAGACTCAATAATGAGAATTACTCAAATGGCAAGAGCCGCAGGTATTCACTTAATTGTAGCAACTCAAAGACCTTCAACTGATGTTATTACTGGTGTTGTTAAAGCAAACATTCCATCAAGAATTAGTTTTGCTGTAGCAAGTCAGATAGATTCAAGAACTATCTTAGATTCAGGTGGAGCCGAAAAACTTCTTGGTAAAGGTGATATGTTATACTTACCAATGGGTGAAAACACCCCAACTCGTATTCAAGGTACGTTTATTGCTGATGAAGAAATCGAAAGACTTATCGAGTACGTATCACATGAACAACTTGCTAAATATGATAACTCTATAACTGAAGTACCAGACGATCATATGGCAGGTGCTGATAGCCCAAAAGAAGAATATGACGATCCAATGTATAATGAAGTAGTTGACTTTGCAATACAAACCGGTAAAATTAGTGCTTCTCTAATTCAAAGAAGATTTAGATTTGGATATAACCGTGCAGCAAGAATCATTGATCTTTTAGAAGAAAGAGGAATAATAGGGGGACCAAACGGTTCTAAACCTAGAGAAGTTCTAGTAAAATTAGATAACAAAAGTGAGGAATAATGAAAGAAAAAATAATTGAAATTTCAAAAATAACCCATGATGAAGAATTAGAAAAAATACTACAAAAATACCCTTTAGAAGAAGGCTATGACATTACAGTAGTACCAATTGATGCAACTAGAGAAAAAATTATAATTAAAAAAGCTCAAAAAGAAGAAAAGGCAAGTCTAACTAAATAGGCTTGTTTTTTATATAGAATTCTTGAAATTTTTGTAATAATTGTTATAATGTAATTGGAAAGCAATTTATGTAGACAAAAAATAGGAGAATAAAAATGAATGTAAAAAATGATTATAGCCACATATTTAATTTGTTTGTAAGACTAGTTGGTTATTTGAACCTGATTTTATTATATGAATCTTATAAAGAAGATCGTGATAAGTTTAAGAATATTTTAAATTATATTAATAAATGGGCTGTGATATATGAAAAGGAAAGAAATTTAAAATTTATAAATAATAATGACTTAATTTATATATATAAAAATGCTGATGATTTGCAAACTAAATACATTTGCAATGATAATATGGGTAGTGAAAGTGAATTTTCTGATTACGTTTTAAATCTAATATGGGATTTGAGGGTTGCCTATAAAAAAAATATAGAAGGAGAATAGAACATGGCCAGTAGAGATGAAAAAGGAAATTATGTAAACGATAAAGGTGTTGTAATTAAGATATCAGAATATAGTGATGGTAGTGGGGTGAAAATAGACTTTTATGATAAAAACCCATCAGATGAGGGCCATAAATCTATTCATACACATATAAATAATGATGGAACTTATAAAACAGAAGATAACGTAAATGGTGGACCAGTTGAGAAAACATCTGGAAGTTGTTACTTAACAAGTGCGTGTATGCAACATTTTCAAGAAGATTTTGATGATGATTGTTATGAGTTAAGAGTACTAAGATGGTTTAGAGATAACTTTGTATCACAAGATGACATAAAACACTATTATACTGTCGCACCATATATTGTTAATGCAATAAATAAAGAAAAAAATGTAGGCCTTATTTATGATTATATTTATGATAACGTTGTAGATTACTGTGTTGAACAAATTGTCGATGGAAATTATGATAGTGCTTATAAACGATATAAAAGTAGTATTTTAACATTAGAAGAGCAATTTGTACCTGATGCAGTAAGAAAACAACTAGTTGATACAATAAGAAAGACATACACCAGTCATGTTTAAGATAAATAATAAAGATTGTGAAGTAACTGAAGAAACTATTAAATTTGCTAAGTCTAAAAATAATAATAAAGATGGTTATAGTTTACTTTTATCAGTAGATTTTTATGATGGATACTTAACCTTTTATATAGACTTTTTTGATAAGAAAGATTTTAAAAAAATTGAAAATAAAATATTTACTAAAGAACAAATAAAGATGTTTGAATTATATAGCAATAAAAATTTTATTGATTATATTGATGGTGATATATTTTTGAAGTTTGATAATATTAATAATAACCATATAAAAGCTTCATTAGAAGTAAATGATCTAGATATGGCGTTAGAATATAATGGCTCACTTTTACTTATCAAGGATTAAAATTAATTTTAGTCCTTTTTAACTGCTTATATATAATTGAAAAACATCCTAAATTTTGCTACAATAAAAACGGTTTTATTGGAAAAGAGGATGTATATGCTTAAGATTGTAAATTTAAGTGTTGATATAGAAAATAAAAATATTTTACATGATTTTAATCTAAATATAAATAAAGGTGAAATTCATGCAATAATGGGTCCAAATGGTATTGGTAAAAGTACTATTTGTAAAACAATAATGGGGGATGAAAACTATACTATTACAAGTGGCGATATTATCTTTGATGCTGAAAGTATTAAGGATATGCCTGTTAATGAAAGAAGCCAAAAAGGAATTTATTTAGTTAGTCAAAATCCTATTGAAGTTCCAGGCGTAAGTAATGCCGAAATGCTTAGAACAGCAATTAGTGCTAGAACCGGAAAAAATGTTCCTATCTTTGAATTTAACAAAAAACTAGAAAATATCTGTGACGAACTAAAAGTACCTAGAAGCTTTATTCATAGAGGCATCAATGAAGGCATGAGTGGTGGAGAAAGAAAGAAGTGCGAAGTAATGCACTTATGGATGCTTGAACCTAAACTAATTATCTTAGATGAATTAGATAGTGGGTTAGATGTAGATAGTTTAAATGTTGTCTGTGATAGTCTAAATAAATATATAAAAACTCATGATGCAGCAGTATTAATTATCACACATCATAAACTTCTAATTGACAAACTAAACGTTAAACATATTCATATTATAAAAGATGGCACAATTGTTAAATCTGGTGGTAAAGAACTAGCCGATCTAATTGAAAACGAAGGATACTCTAACATACCTAGTACAAATAGAGTAAGCGACGAGGAAAAAAATGAATAATATTATAGTAGATAATAATAAGTTATGTGATGATAATTTATATATTTATCAAGATATTAAATCCGTAGAAGTATTAGGCACTAGCACTCTTAATATTAATGCAAATATTACTGATTTAAATATTATTATAAGAAAAGGAGCATCCTTAGTAGTAAACTACTTTAACATAATTAATAAACTAGACAGTAAAATTACAATAACTTGTGAAGATAATGCAAACGTAACATTAAATCATTCATTTATTACTAAAGATACTTACAACTTAAGTTTAATTACCGACTTCTTAGGTAATAACGCATATATATGTGAAAACATCCATGGAATAAATGATAAAGGTACTAGTAACATAACAGCAGATGGCTACGTTAAAAACGCCAAAAATGATAATGAACTACTTGAAAACATCAGACTAATAAATATTAATGGTGGCAAGGGAGTAAGTATACCAAATATGCTAATTAGTACAAGTAAAGTAATCGCTAATCATATGGTCACTATAAGCAGTGTTCCTAATGATGAAATATTCTACCTTACGGCTAAAGGAATAAACTATGACGATGCTACAGCCTTAATATGTAACGGACATTTAACTAAAATAATAACTGACAATAAGTTATTAATAAAAATAAAAGAAATTCTCAAAATGGAGGTGAGATAATGCACCGAGAAGACTTTCCAATGTTTAAAGAAGATATCATATATTTAGATAATGGAGCAACAACTTTTAAACCAAAAAGTGTGCTTAATAAAATGAATGAGTATTATGAAACATACTCAGCAAACGCTCATCGAGGTGACTACTCAATCAGTTATAAAGTAGATGTTGAATTTGAAAATGCTAGAAAAAAAATAGCTGAGTTTATTGGAGCAGATACTGAAGAAGTAGTATTCACATCTGGAGCAACTGAAGGACTTAACATTATAGCAACAGGTTTCTTTGAAAAACTATTAGAGCCAGGCGATGAAATAGTAATTACGAATGCCGAGCATGCTAGTAATGTATTACCATGGTTTAGACTAGCTAAAAAAGTAGGTGCTGTTATTAAATACATACCACTAGATGCTAACTTACATGTTACCCTAGATAACGTTAAAAGCGTAGTAACTCCCAGAACAAAAGTAATAAGTATAGCGGAAATAACAAACGTTGTTGGTGATGTAAGACCTATTAAAGAAATATGCGCATGGGCTCACGAAAACAATATCTTTGTCGTTGTAGATGGTGCTCAAAGTGTACCTCATAAAAAAACTAACGTTAAAGAAAGCGATGCTGACTTCTTAGTATTTTCAGGACATAAAATGTGTGGACCAACTGGTATTGGTGTTCTATATGGTAAAAAAGAACTACTAGAAGAAGTAGAACCCTTAACATTAGGTGGAGGCATGAACGAATCATTTGATAATGAAAACGAAGTTTACCTAAAAGACATTCCTCATAGATTAGAGTCAGGAACACCAAACATTGCTGGAGCAATTGGCCTAGGTGAAGCAGTTACTTATCTAGAAAGCATTGGCATGGACAAAATCATGCTTCATGAACAAAGATTAAAAGAATACCTAGTTGATAAACTAAGAAAACTTCCCTTTATCAATATAGTAAACGAAGAAGCTGATAGTGGTATCGTAGCATTCAACGTAGAAGGCATCTTTAGTCAAGACGTTGCATACTTTCTAAATAAATATAATATATGCGTAAGAGCAGGTAATCACTGTGCTAAAATATTAAAAAAATCTATTGGAGTAAAAAACACTATTAGAGTAAGTTTATACTTCTATAATACATACGAAGAACTAGATAACCTAGTCGAACTACTAAGTAATAAAGATAAAATAATGAAAGAAATGATGGAATAATGGATCAAGAACTAAAAAGAGAAATACTATTAGATAATTATAGTAACCCTTTTCATAAAGAAACTAAAGATGACTTTCTAAAAGCAACCGCTAATAATATATCTTGTATTGATGATATAAATGTTTTTATTAAAATAGAAGATAATAAAATAGTAGATGCTTACTTTGATGGTGAAGCCTGCGCAATATCAACTGCAAGCACTTCAATAATGATCAAAAAAATAATTGGTATGACCATAGAAGAAGCAAAAGAATACATTGAAAACTTCGATAACATGGTAAATGAAAAAGAATACGATAAAGAAAACATGGACGAAGCACTAGCTTTTGACGAGATATACAAACAACAAAGTAGAAAGACATGCGCAACTCTTCCATATCGTGCACTACAAAAGTTATTAACAAAAAATTAACTTGACATCGGGGGGGGTTGTTATAAAATTAAAGAGAAAGATAGAGGTAGTTATGAACAAAAAATTGCCGCTCATTTCTCTTTTTATTATGAGCATAATTAGTATATTATATTGGACATTTAACCCAAAAGAACTTTATGAGGTAAAATGGAATGCACCAGATACAACATTAGCAATTACTGTAGACGGTGAGATAAGTACAACATTTCCAACAACAAACGCATATACTGGAACAGTAGAATGTACTACAGGAACAGGTAAAGTAGAATGGAATGGTACTAAATGGGTTCTTATAACAAGCGGAATAACAAAAGGAAGTACTAAATGCAATGCGACATTTGTTACAGCGGTTCCTGCTCCTGATGGTTGGTATGATGCTGGAAGTGGAACATTACTTGCATCTTTAAGAGATAATAATGAATTGGGAAAAACTATTACTACTCCAGGAGTAGCAGTATCTACAGCTGATGAAGCTATTTTAGCAAGTACAGAAGATGATTATGGTACGTCTTATTATTTTAGAGGAGCAGTAACAAATAACTATGTAGAATTTGCTAATAAGTGCTGGAGAATAGTAAGAGTTAGTGGAGATGGTTCAGTAAAACTTATCTTACATAATGATAATACTAAAAAAGCAGCTAATCCTTGTGATTCAGCAAATAATAGTACAAGTGCAGCATTTGCTCACTATAATGGTTCAACTTATAAAAGTGTATTTAATCTACGTGGTAGTGACAATGCTTATGTAGGATTTAAGTATGGAACATTAGGCTCTAGGACATATCAAGCTACACATGCAAATACAAATAATAGTACAATACTAACTAATTTAGAAACTTGGTATAATAACAATCTAAAAACATATGAAAGTGTAATAGCTGATACTGAATGGTGCAATGATAAAACAAATGTGACGGATACTACTTATAATCCAATGAATTATAAAAATGTTAATGGTTTAGGATTTGGTACAAATGAAACATATTATGGTGCTACGCAAAGATTAGTAAGCGCAAGTAAAAGTGCTGGAGGCACTGGCCCTAGTTTAAAATGTAATGGAGAACTAAGTAAAATAACATCTGAAGTAGGCTTAATAACAGCAGATGAACTAGCGTTTGCTGGATATGCATATGGTAAAAATAATACAACAACATATTTACAAGAAAATGCTACAGCTACTTATAATACTTGGTGGTGGTCTTTGTCTCCTTACACCTTCAATAGTTACAACGCTTACGTTTGGAGCGTTGGCGGCAGCGCTGGCAGCTTCGATGGCAACTTCGATGGCTCCAGCGGGAATTTTAGCAGCGCGGTTCGCCCTTCGATTTCTCTTATATCGACGACCTACGTAACCGGGAATGGTAGCAGTGAACACCCTTACACAATAAGTATGTAAACAGGGCAAAACACTAGATGGTCATAATTTTAATCTTGCACATATTAAAATAATAATGTACTATTGTTATTAAGGGTGATAGTATGAAAAAAGAATTATTAATAGATCTAGTTAAAGGTATTTTTGCTGGCACTATGATTGGTATTGGAGGAACAGTTTATCTAAATTCAGCAAATAGTTTTATAGGTGCATGCTTATTTTCTGTAGGTTTACTTACAATATGTATATATAAAATGAATCTATTTACGGGAATGGTTGGTTATATCTTAATTAATAAAAAAAGTTATATTCTAAAACTTATCTCAACTATTATAGGTAACTTTATTGGTACTTTTATATGTGCTTTGGGCATTACTTTTACTAGAATAAGTACAATATCTAGTAAAGCAAGAAATTTAGTAGATATAAAGATAAATGATAACTATTTAAGTTTGTTTATCTTAGCTATATTTTGTGGAATACTTATGTATATTGCCGTAAATAACTTTAAGAAAAGTGAAAGTTATTTAGTCAAATGTTTATCAGTAATAATATGCGTAGTAGTTTTTATAATAGCTGGATTTGAGCACTCAATTGCTAATATGTTCTACATATCTTTAGCCCATGCTTGGTCTATTAAGGCTGTAATTTCAATATTATTTATGATCTTAGGTAATGCATGCGGAGCAGTTCTTATTGCATCTCTAGATAACTATAACACTAAACATAGCCATTAATTGGTTATGTTTTTTTTATATATTTAAGCCATACTATAAATGGTGAAGTATATGAAAAGAATAATTCTATATTTAATACTTTTAATAATGCCCTTAAATGTTTTAGCATACTCAAATAAAATAATTGCAGGTGGAGAAAGTATTGGAATAGACATAAAAAGTAATGGAATAATGATTGTCGGTTTTTATAGAGTTGGTGGAAAACTTAACAATAACAATTTAAAAGTTGGCGACATCATCTATAAAGTAGAAAACGCCCTGGTTTCATCCATTAGTGAACTTACAAAAGAAGTTTCTAAAAATGTAAAAGACAATAAAGTAACCATAGGAATTAAACGTGGTGAAGATAAATTTGACGTCATCTTTAATTTATATAAAGACGGTGATAACTACCGAACCGGTTTATATGTAAAAGATGGAATAAGCGGTATAGGCACACTTACATACATCGATCCAGAAACTAAAATATATGGAGCACTAGGCCATGAAATAGTTGAAAGCGCTAGTATGAAAAGAATCGAAGTAAAAAAAGGAACCATCTTTAGAAGTAGTGTTACCAATATAGAACCAAGTGCTAAAGGCTATGCTGGTACTAAAAATGCCAAATTCTATAGTAATGACATTTACGGAAATCTAGTTAAAAATAGGGTAAATGGAATATATGGTATCTATACAAAAGACATAAGTAATAAAGAAACATATGAAGTTGGATCGTACAATGACATAAAACTGGGTAAAGCATATATTTTAACAGTTATAAATAAAGAAAAGAAAGAAGCCTTTGAAATTAATATAGACAATAAAAAAGAAGGCATTATCAAAAATATTCACTTTGAAATAACAGATAACAATCTTTTAAATTTAACAGGTGGAGTAGTCCAAGGAATGAGTGGTAGCCCAATAATTCAAGATGGTAAGATAATTGGAGCAGTAACCCATGTTATAGTTGACAAACCTAGTACAGGCTATGGCATTTTAATTACAAATATGCTTGTAGAAGGAGAAAAATCATAGTATAATTATTGTCAGAATAGGAGTTGATAAAAATGTTTAATAATAAAGTAGTAGTAATAACTGGTGGTGCTAGTGGTATAGGCCTAGCAAGTGCTAAAAGACTACTTATTGAAGGAGCTAAAGTAGCTTTATTAGACGTTAACGATAACGTTTTAGAAATTAGTAAAAAGTTAGGTGGCAACGTACTTGGAATTAAGTGCGATGTATCAAATGAAAACGACGTTAAAACAAGTATTGAAATGGTTGCTAGTGTCTTCGGCAAAATAGACTGTTTACTAGCTAACGCAGGTATTGGTGGTGGAGCTAATAAACCTGCAGATGTTACTTTAGAAGAATGGAATAAAGTAATTGGAGTTAACCAAACTGGTATTTTCTTAGTTAATAAATATGTAATTCCATATATGATCAAAAATGGCGGCGGAAGCATCGTAAACACAAGCTCTATGTATGGACTAGTTGGAGCCTCAAACAGCTTTGCATACACAGCATCAAAAGGAGCTATTAATCAAATGACTAGAACATTATCTCTAGCATATGCTGAAAATAATATTAGAGTAAACGCTATTGCTCCAGGATTTGTTGATACAGCAATCCTATCCGGGGTGCCAGACGAATACAAAAAAGTAATGGCAAAAGAAATGCCTATCGGTAGACTTGGAACAGATGATGAAATAGCAACATTAGTTAAATTCTTACTTAGTGAAGAATCAAGCTTTATGACAGGAGCAATAATCTCAATTGACGGAGGCTACACTGCAAAGTAGTCTTTTTTCTTGACTTCATAGTTTTAAAAACTATATAATTTAAATAGGTGATTTGAATGAAAAAACTTATCTCTATAGCGTTACTATTAATTATTATCGTATTTGGCATAGTTGAATACAGAAAAAACTATCTAAAAGAAGCTAGCAAAGAAAGCATTAACTTAGTAAATGAAATGACACTTATTAAAAACGAAGAGTGTGATAAATTTTATATAAGTGATGAAATAACTAACAAAGTTTATAATCATGTTACTAAACTAAATATCGATGGAGAAGATGATGAAGCAATTACTAACGTTAGCTGGTATGACGCAATAACTTTTTGTAATGAATTAAGTTTGCAAAATAAACTAAAACCAGCTTACATCTTAAAAAATGACCATATATATTTCGATAAAAAAGCAAATGGATATAGGCTACCTACTGAAAAAGAATGGGAATGTGCGAATGCTGAAAAAGAAGTTACTGCCTTAGAGTGGACTTATGATTATGATGATGATAACGAAATTTATAAAGTTGTAAAAGGTGGAGAGCCAGAAAATAATATGCTTCCATCAGAATCTTCAGAAAATGTAACTTTCAAAATTGTAAAAAATGCTTAATTAAAATATGATATAATCAACACAAGGAGCTATTATGGAAAACAAATATAAAAAAAGAAACGACCAAACAATATATTATGAAAAAGAAGATAAATTCACATGTTTTCTTTATCAAAACGCATTTGGTAGATGCTTATTAAAATTTTTATACCTACCATTAGTTAGTAAAATTGGTGGAGTTTTTATGAATTCATCACTATCTAAAGGTATGATCAAAAATTTTATTATTAAAAATAATATTGATATGAACGATTATAATGAAGAAGAATATAAATGTTTTAATGACTTTTTTACAAGAAAGATCAAAGAAGGACGAAGAAAAATTGACAAAGATATCTCTAATTTAATAAGTCCAGCTGATTCCAAACTAAGTGTCTATAAAATAACTGATAAAAATAGTTTTAGAATTAAAAAAAGTACCTATAGTTTAAATGATTTATTTGGAGAAGAAGTAAAAGGTTTTCAAGATGGATATGCCTTAGTATTTAGATTAGGAGTATCTGATTACCATCACTACATATTTATCGATGATGGAAATCTAACTGGCGAAAAAATAATAAAAGGACGACTTCATACAGTAAGACCTATTGCAGTAGAAAATAAAAAAGTATTTATTCAAAATAGCAGAGAAATATCCCTTCTTCATACAAAAAACTTTGGGGACATTTATATGTGTGAAGTTGGAGCATTAATGGTTGGTAAAATTATTAATGAAAAAACAAGCGGTAAATTTAAAAGAGGTGAAGAAAAAGGCTACTTTAAATTTGGCGGTAGTACAATTATCTTACTAGTTAACAACGTAAGCATTGACGAAGAAATTATTAATAATAGTAACGAAAACATTGAAACTATTGTTAAAATGGGTGAAGTAATAGGAACTAAAGTCCATAAAAATAAAGTAAAATAGGAGGCAAGAAATTGCCTTTTTTTTATAAATAAAATTGTCGTAAAAAACACCTTGAAAATATTAGTGAGTGTTTGTATAATTAATGATAGAAAGTAGAGGTTAAAAAATGAACCAAGAAGAAATAAAAAAGAAACAAAAAAGAGTAATGATTTATGTAATGATTATTTCACTTATATGTGTTGTAGGTGTATCATATGCATTCTTTACTGCCGGAATGAGTTCTGAAACAAGCACTACAGTAAGAGCTGATGCCGGAACAATGAAAATAACATATAGTGGAGGAAAAGAAATAAATCTAGCTGGAATATATCCTAAAGATGATGTATGGGCTACAAAAACTATAACAGTAACTGGCAATAATACAACAAATGCTAAAATGTACTACAAACTAACTTTAGTAGTAGACTCAAATACATTTAAAACAGATGATCCATTACAATCAAAAACTGATATAACTGGTACATCCATTGAACTAGGTAGTGGACACTTTGCAAAAGCAAATAATGCTAAACATACATATCTTTTAAAGATATATTATCCTAAAAAGGCAACTAGTCAAAATGCAAATCAAGGAGCAGCATTTAGTGCTCATGTAGAGAT
>CAKOOK010000014.1 GCA_934098515.1 uncultured Bacilli bacterium | reverse complement strand
AGTAAAATATGTTCTCTAGTTTGTGGCATAGGACCATCTGCAGCAGAAACTACTAAGATAGCTCCATCCATTTGTGCTGCACCAGTAATCATGTTCTTAACATAATCGGCATGTCCTGGGCAGTCTACGTGAGCATAATGACGTTTTTCAGTTTCATACTCAACGTGAGCAGTATTAATTGTAATACCTCTTTCTCTTTCTTCTGGTGCTTTGTCGATATCAGCATAATCAACGAAATCACCGAAATATTTTGTAATAGCAGCAGTTAATGTTGTTTTACCATGGTCAACGTGTCCAATAGTACCAATATTAACATGTGGCTTACTACGATCGAATTTTTCTCTTGCCATATAATTTTCCTCCTATTCGTTAACAAGATTATTGTATCTAATTCTTGAATATAATTCAAGTATTATTCTTTAATTTACACTATTTTTCTTAATAATTTCCTCAGCGATTGACTTTGGAACTTCTTCATAGTGATCTTTTTCCATTTGGAAGTTTGCACGTCCTTGTGTGTTACTTCTTAAGTCAGTCATGTAACCAAACATTTCTGATAATGGAACTAAAGCTGTGATTCTTAAAACGTTACCAATTGATTCTTGACCTAGTGGTCTACCACGACGAGAAGTTAAGTCTCCCATTACATTACCCATGTATTCTTCTGGAGTATCAACTACTACTTTCATGATTGGTTCTAATAGAACAGCTTTACATTTTTCTTTAGCAGCTTTAAGTGCTAGGCTAGCAGCAATTTTGAATGCCATTTCTGATGAGTCTACATCATGGTATGAACCGTCAAATAATGTTGCTTTTACATCTACAACTGGGTAACCAGCAAGGATTCCACCAGCCATAGCTTCTTGTAAACCTTTGTCTGTTACTGGAATATATTCTCTAGGAACAACTCCACCAACAACTGCATCAACGAATTCGTATCCTTTTCCAGGATTTGGTTCGAATTTAATCCAAACGTGTCCGTATTGTCCACGTCCACCAGATTGTTTAATGTATTTACCTTCACAATCAGCAGCTTGTGTGATAGTTTCACGGTAAGCAACTTGTGGTCTACCTTGGTTAACTTCTACGCCGAATTCTCTTCTCATTCTATCAATAATGATATCTAGGTGTAATTCACCCATACCTGATAGTACAGTTTGTCCTGTTTCAACATCAGTTTTAACTCTAAGTGTTGGGTCTTCTTCAACTAGTTTTTGAATAGCGATAGCCATCTTATCTTGATCATTTTTTGATTTAGCTTCGATAGCAATATCGATAACTGGTTCTGGGAATTCCATACCTTTCATTACAGCAAAGGCTTTTTCATCGCAAAGTGTATCAGCAGTAGTAGTGTTTTTTAAACCTACAGCAGCAGCAATTTCACCTGCATAAACTTCAGTAATTTCTTTACGTTGGTTAGCATGCATTTGAAGGATACGTCCGATTCTTTCTTTTTCACCCTTAGTAGAGTTTAAAACGTAAGAACCAGCTTTTAATACACCAGAGTATACTCTGAAGAATGATAGACGTCCAACGAATGGGTCAGTCATAATTTTAAATGCTAGAGCAGTAAATGGTTCTGAGTCTGAAGGATGTCTCCAAACGTCGTTTCCATTTTTGTCAAAGCATTCAATAGCTTCGATATCTGTTGGAGCTGGTAAATAGTCAACAACAGCATCTAGTAATGTACGAGTACCTTTGTTTCCTAGGGCATCAGCACATAATACTGGGAAGAATTCTACTGCAAGAGTAGCTTTTCTAATTGCTCCTTTTAGTTCAGCAATAGAAAGTTCTTCTCCTTCTAAGTATTTTTCCATTAGACTTTCATCTGATTCAACAACAGCTTCAATTAGAATAGTTCTGTATTCTTCAGCTTTTGCTTTCATGTCTTCCGGAATTTCAATTTCACTTAATTCTTGCTTTTCAGTTCCATCGTATTGATATGCTTTCATTTCAACTAAATCAACATATCCTGTGAAATGATCTTCGCTACCGATTGGTAACATAATTGGAGCAGCATTAGCGCCTAATCTTTCTTTGATAGTCTTTAAACTATAGTAGAAGTCAGCACCCATTTTTTCCATTTTGTTTGCACAAATCATTCTTGGAACTTTATATTCGTTTGCTTGTCTCCAAACTGTTTCAGTTTGTGGTTCAACACCAGCTTGAGCATCGATTAGAGCAACTGCTCCGTCTAATACTCTTAAACTTCTTTGTACTTCAATTGTGAAGTCTACATGTCCTGGTGTATCGATAATATTTAATCTGTAGCCTTTCCAGTGAGCAGTAGTGGCAGCACTAGTAATTGTGATACCTCTTTCTTGTTCTTGGGCCATCCAGTCCATTTGTGATTCACCATCATGTGTTTCACCAATACGGTGAGTAATTCCTGTTAAGAATAAAATTCTTTCAGTAGTAGTTGTCTTTCCGGCATCGATGTGAGCCATGATACCAATATTTCTTATTTTATCTATAGAAACGTCTCTTGCCATCTGTTACACCTACCATCTATAGTGAGCAAATGCTTTGTTTGCTTCTGCCATTTTGTGAATATCATCACGTTTTTTAACAGCTCCACCGACACCATTTGCAGCATCCATAATTTCTGCAGCTAATTTATTAGCCATTCCCTTACCTGGACGAAGTCTTGCATAGTTTACAAGCCAACGAAGAGCAAGTGTTTGTTTTCTTGTTTCACTAACTTCAATAGGAACTTGTACGTTTGATCCACCAACACGGCGAGATTTAACTTCTAAAGATGGGCTAATATTTTCCATTGCTTTATTAAAAGTTTCCATTGGGTCAGCTTTAGTTTGTTCTTTAATAATATCAAATGCTTCATATAAAATCTTTGAAGCAGTACCTCTCTTACCATCGTTCATAACAGCATTGATAAGTTTTGTAACTACTTTAGAATTATATAAAGGATCTGGTAAAACATCACGTTTTACTGCACGTCTTTTACGCATATTTTCTCCTCCTTATTTTCTATTTAGTTTTAGGTCTTTTTGCACCGTATTTACTTCTTGATTGTTTACGGTCATTAACACCTTGAGTATCTAGTGTTCCACGAATTACATGATAACGTACACCGATAAGGTCTTTAACACGTCCACCACGAATTAGTACTACACTATGTTCTTGTAAGTTGTGTCCTTCACCTGGAATGTAAGTATCAACTTCACGTCCGTTTGATAGTCTAACACGAGCATATTTTCTTAATGCTGAGTTTGGCTTTTTAGGTGTTTTAGTACCAACACGAGTACATACACCTCTCATTTGTGGATGATTAGTTTCTGTTGATTTTCTTTCCATGCTGTTAAATCCAACGTTAAGTACTGGACTCTTTCCTTTTCTTACTTTTGGTTTTCTCTTAGTTTTAACTAATTGATTAATTGTAGGCATTTTTTTAACTCCCTTCCCATGCACACATCCTGGTGTGTTGTATTTCGCTTAAAGTTAAGTCCTATCTGGGATAGAACTTAAAATTAAATGCACAAATAATATATCATTTTATTATATTATTTGTCAATACAAATATTACAGATTTTTGCTAGTTTTTGGTGTAATTAAAAGAAAAAAGCCTTTTGGGCTTAGTCGATGTTTATTCCTTTATTAAGTTCGTGTTTACTTATGAGGTAAAGTACTATGATATATATTGTGTAAATTATGATTACTAATAGCAAGAATAGTTTTAATGCACTATAACTTATTACTCCTGTGCCTGTGAATAAGGCATTCATGTCTTTATTTGTTATGCTGATTAGGTATACTATTAATAGTGATAAGATTGAGAAAGATAACCAGTAGATTCCACTATATATAACTGATTTGATCACTTTACCATTATTTGCTTCGTGACCTTTGATTATACCAGTAATACCAACCATTAAAATAAAAGTAAACTCTAGGAATAATACGATAAATAGAATTAATAATATTTTAGTTACTGAACTATTTAGGGTTGTTGCTACAATTTGCAAACTTTCTTTTATGTAATTAATTAGTGATTCATTATAAAAAGCAATAAAGAATGATAGCGTAATTATTAGTACTCCGAAAAGCATTGTTATGATTCCAGATAAAACCTTAGATGAGAGAATAGTTTTACTTTCGACTGGCAGTGTGTGTGTTAGATAGGCTTCGTCTTTATAAAGATTGTTTCTTACTCTTATCCAAGTACGAATTATGCCATTAAATAGAACGTTTAACATGCCGGTTATAGTGATGCTTGTTAGGACTGCCTTAATAATGCTTGTGATTACACTTTCATTTAAAAGACTTGTTAATCTTGTCAAAATAGCAAAGATTATGGTTATTGCACTCCAGATGTACTCTACTTTTAAAATCCATTTAAGATCATATTTTAGTAATTTTTTTAACATTTGAACATCCTCCTAAAGATTTCGTCGATACTAGCGTTTTCTTTATTTCTTAGTTCATCAGCATCACTAGTAAGTTTAATCTCGCCTTTATCAATGAAAATAACTTCGTCAAGAATTCTTTCAATGTCAGATATTAAGTGGGTTGAAATAATGATGCTTGCTCCTTCGTTAAAGTTAGTTAGGATTGTATCAAGTATGTAATCTCTTGTTGCTGGGTCTACGCCGCCTAGCGGTTCATCTAAGATGTATAGGTCTGCTTTTCTACTCATAACTAGAACTAGTTGAACTTTTTCTTGCATGCCTTTACTCATTTTTATTATTTTTTGATTTTCGTCTAGGTCTAATTTTTTTAGTAAATCTTTTGCTTTGTCAATGTCAAAGTTTTGGTAGAATTCTTTAAAAAAGTATAATGTTTCTTTGATTGTCATGCTTTTGTCTAGGTATGTTCTTTCTGGAAGATAAGCTATATTAAGTTTGCTTTGTGGTCCTATTTTTTCTCCCTCAAAGATTATTTCTCCTTCAGTTGGCGTAAGAAGTCCGTTAATTAATTTAATTAGAGTTGTTTTACCAGTTCCATTTTTACCTAGCAAGCCAATTATTTTTCCACGCGGAACTGTTAAGTTAATATTTTTAAGTACTTGTTTTTCTCCATAATTTTTATAGAGATTTTTTATTTCAAGTAATTCCATTTTTTATTTTATCCTTTCCTTTATTTCTTGTTTAGTAATACCTAAGGAAATCATTTCGGATAAATAGTTTTGGGTTAAATTGTCTGCATAGTCATTTTTGATTTTGTTTATTATTTTTTCATCTTCAGTAACGAATTTACCATTTGTTCTTTCGGTTTTAATTAATCCATTTTCTTCTAATTCAATTAGGGCTTTTTGCATTGTATTTGGATTAACTTTATATGTTAAAGCAAGTTCACGAACTGATGGAATACGTTCTCCAGGAACTAGTTTTCCAGAAATTATTTGTTTTTTAATTTCACTTACTATTTGCAAATAAATGGGTACTGAATTATTAAAAACTGCATCCATATGTTCTCCTTCTAATTGTATTACTTAACTAATACAATAATACAATTATATTATATATTTGTCAAGAAAAAAAGTTACAGGATAGTAACTTTAGCATCTATCTGTACATGTTTGAGGATAGATTTCATCTATTAATGTTGTAAGGTTATCTTTAGTTATTTCGGTTAGTGTGGCTATTTTTTTACCATTTTGGTAAGCAATGATAACTGGTAGGTTAGTGGCCTCGAATTTTTTAAGTATTTCTTCCTTGTCTCGATCATCAATTTTAAGATAATAAGCTTTATTAATAGACTTTTTTTCTAGTGATTCTATAAATATTTGAGCCGCGTTAATATCCTCTTTATTTCCAATGAAGAGGATCCCAGTATCGTTTGACACTGTTTCTAGATTATCTAAATTAATTTCTTCGATAATTTCGTTTTCTAGTTTGAAGTCTTTTGCAAATGCATTTTGTTCTTTTTGAGAGCAAGCAGTAATAAAGGATAAGCAAGCAAATAACAAGATGATTTTTTTCATTTTTCTACCTTGCTTTCATCAAAGCCTTTGGTTGTATATTTATCACATTTGATATAGGCTTTATAGTCAAATGTTGCTAAATTTTTTTTGATGAACACGTAGCCATCACAGTTATGTTCATTTTCTTTAATAAGCCCATTATCTAATAATTTTTTATAACTTATAGTTGTTTGACTAGCTGGCATTTCACTTATATATTGTCCCATGTAACTTTGGGCTGCAAAAACTAATTCTTTTTCTATTTCAGTATATGGAGCATTTTGACTTTTAACTTTTACTCCAATAAAAGTTAGTCCACCTACTAGAATTATAGCAAGTGCTATCCAAACATATAATATTTTTTTCATCTTCCAACCTCCGTATAATTTCCTGATGGATACCTGTTTTCAAAACTATCATAGAAATGATAAATTAGATATATTGCCACTAGGAAAAAGCAAAATAAGATTCCCATAAGGAAGAACATTGCTCTAAAGCCCCAGCCTTTATTATTTAGTTTCATAAATATCTACCTCTTGTTTTTAATTATAGTATATTTTTTATTTTTTGCCAAGAAAAAAACCTCATTTGAGGTTTTAATTAAGCTAGTTCGATTGTAGCGCCAGCTTCTTCTAATTTAGCTTTGATTTCATTAGCTTCGTCACTTGAAACGTTTTCTTTGATGTTTCCACCATTGTCAGCTAAAGCCTTAGCTTCAACTAGTCCTAGACCAGTGATTTCACGGATAGCCTTAATAACAGCAATCTTAGTAGCTCCAGCTTCTTTTAATACAACAGTCTTTGTTGAAGGTCCTTCTTCTGCAGCAGCAGCAGGAGCAGCAGCAACAGCAACAGCTGATGGGTCTACACCGAATTCCTCCTTCATAGCGTCAACTAATTCTTTAACTTCAAGAATAGTCATTTCTTTTAAAGCACTAATAAAATCTTCTTTGTTTAATTTTGCCATTTTCAATCTTTTCCTTTCTTTTTCTACTTTTCTTCTTTTGCTTCAGCATATAAGTTTAATGCTATAGATAGATTTTTTACGTGTTCTATCATACCACCTGCAAGCATTGTTAGTAAGCCTTCCATAGATGGAATAGATGCATATTCGTTAATTACGCTTGGTTCAACAACTTTACCGTCGATTACACCAGAGATAATGTTAACATTCTTATGATCTTTACCAAAGTTGCTAAGTACCTTAATTGGTTCAAGTAATTTTTCACCAAATAGGATAGCGTTTGGTCCTTCTAAGTAAGTGTCTAAATCTAGATTAAGTTCATCGGCAGCACGTTTAACTAAAGTGTTTTTGTAAACTTTAATTTCACCATCAGCATCTTTAAGGTTTTTACGAAGTTCAGATAGGTCGCTAACTGTTAAACCTTGGTATGAAAATAATACTACTGATTCAGAATTTTTAAACTTTTCTGTTATCTCGTTAACTATTTCTTTTTTTAAGTTAAGATTTTTTTCACTTGCCATATTTTCCTCCTTTATATTTTTTATAAAAAAACTTTCCATACGGAAAGCAATCAGAGTTTAGATTTAACTTTCCTCGGTAGGATTATTAAGCATTTGCCCCTACTGTCTACGGCAAAAAGTTTTTTTAACGAATTTATTATATTACATTAACAATTATTTGTCAAAAGAATTTAAATCAATTTTAATTCCAGGACCCATTGTTGTACAAATAGAAATACTCTTAACGAATTTTCCTTTTACAGTTGTAGGTTTTGATTTGATAATTGTGTTAATGAAATATGTTAAGTTTTCTGATAAAGCTTTTTCATCAAATGAAACTTTACCAATGATACCATGAACATTTCCTAAAGAGTCTGCACGGTATTCTACCATACCTTTTTTAATATCAGTAACAGTTTTTGCTGGAGTAGTTGTAACTGTTCCAGTTTTAGGGTTTGGCATTAAGCCTTTAGGTCCTAATACTTTACCAATTTTACCTAAGGCAGGCATCATTTCTGGAGTTGCTACGATTGTATCATAATCGAACCAATTTTCATTAGCAATTTTATCGATTAAGTCAGTGTCACCAACGAAGTCAGCTCCTGCTTCTTTAGCTTCAGCAGCTGCTGCACCTTTAGCTAGTACTAAAATCTTTTTAGATTTACCAGTACCGTTTGGTAATACGATTGAACCTCTTAATTGTTGATCAGATTTTTTAGTATCAATGTTAAGGTTCATTGCAACTTCAATAGAACTATCAAACTTAGTAATACTTGTTTCTTTTACTAATTTAACTGCTTCTTCAACGCCGTAAGCTTTATTCTTTTCGACTTTGTTAGAAGCTTCCACGTATTTTTTTCCTAGTTTTCTCATTTATTTTCCCTCCAATCGTGGTAGATTTGCGGATAAATTATTCTTCTTCTTTATTGCTTTCGCTGATTACTTCTACTTCAGCGTTGGCATTTGCGGCAGATTCTTCCATTTTTTCAAGTTCTGCTTCACGTTTAGCTTCTTCACGTTCTTCAATTGCTGCTTCTTTTGCTTGTTCAGCTAATTCAGCGTCATTAACACCTTTAACAGCAATTCCCATGTTACGTGCAGTTCCTTCGATAATTTTCATTGCATCTTCAATAGTATATGCATTTAAATCAGGCATTTTTGTTTCTGCAATTTTACGAAGGTCTTCTTTAGAGATAGTTGCTACGATTTCATTAGCACCTTTCTTAGAAGCTTTTGTAATTCCAGCAACTTTTTTAAGTAAGAAAGCAGCTGGTGGAGTTTTTAATACGAAATCAAATGAACGGTCATCATAGATTGAGATTTCAACAGGTAAAACGTCTCCCATTTTGTCTCTAGATGCATCATTAAATTTAGTACAAAAATCTTGTAAGTTAATTCCAGCAGGTCCTAAAACTGTTCCAACAGGAGGAGCAGGTGTAGCTTTACCAGCAGGAATTTGTAATTTAATTCTTTTTACGACTTCTTTTGCCACGAAAAACACATCCTTTCATATTTTCGCTTAGTGGTCTGGGCAATCCGCATTCCCTGCCACTATATGCAGTCACCAGTAAAAATATATAACTGCAGTTAAGATAATAACACAATTATTAGTTAATTTCAAGTATTTTGAAAAAACAGCAACCTTAGTTGATTGCTGTTACTTGGAATAGTTCTACTTCTACTGGTGTTTCTTGTCCGAATAGGTCAATTAGAACTGTTAGTCTACTGTTTTCTAAATCTAGTGAGTTAATAACGCCTTCCATACCTTTGAATGGGCCATCAACGATTGATACTTTAGTTCCAACAGTAAGTTCTTTATCTACATCCATTCTTGTCATACCCATGTTAGCAAGGATACGATCGATTTCTTGTGGTTTTAACGGAGTTGGTTTAGCACCTTTTCCACTTGAACCGATAAATCCAGTTACACCTGGAGTATTTCTTACGATGTACCATGCTTCGTCAGTCATAATCATTTCAACAAGAATATAACCAGGGAACATTTTTTTCTTTTTTTCTTTGAAGCTTCCGTCTTTTTGTTGTTCTTTTACAGTTTCTTCTGGGATAATAATTCTAAAGATGTTATCTTGAAATCCCATAGATTCTGCACGCATTTCTAATTTTTCTTTAACTTTAGATTCGTGTCCACTATAAGTGTTAACTACATACCATTCTTTTTCCATATTATAATCCTTTCACTAAAGATGTTATCCATGCGAAGAAAGCATCAAGTCCGTAGAAGTATAGACCAAATAGGATAATGAAGATAAATACGGCAATACTATATTTTGCCATTTCTTGTTTTGTTGGCCATTTAACTTTTTTTAGTTCTGCTTTTACTTCTTCACCATAAGTTTTCTTTGGTGTTTTTACTTTTGTTTCTTTTTTAGTTTTTTCTTTGGTAGTTGTTTTCTTTACTTTTGTAATATTTTTTTCTTTCCCTTTTTGTTCTTTTGTTTTCTTAACTGAAGTTAATTTTTTTTCTTCTTTTTTCTTTTCCATTTACGGCTCCTTTTTTTGTTTCAAAATAAAAACACCTGCGTGTCTATATGTAATATAGCACTTTTAAGGCGTTTTGTCTAGTTTTTATTTGCTTTTATGACTATTTGATACCTTTTATATATTTGTAGGCACTAATTGCACATGTTGCTCCTTCACTTGCTGCGGTTATGATTTGATATATTTCTTTTTTAGTTGAGTCCCCACAGGCAAAAATTCCTGGAACGCTCGTGCAACCTTTGTCGTCAACAATTATGTAACCTTTGTCGTCTGTTATGTTTAGGTTCTTGCAAAAGTCAGTTAATGGACCATATTCGTTATTTATGAATAGACCGTCTATTTCTAGTTTTTGTTTAGTAAGTTCTATTTCTTTAATTTTAATGTCACCATTAATTGCAGTTATTTTTTCGTTTTTAATTATTTCGATGTTGTCCTTGTTAGTTATTTCATTTACTAGATTGTCTGGACCTAAAAGTTTATCATTATTTATTATAAGGTATAGTTTTTTTGCAAGACCGCTTAGATAGATGGCTTCTTCTAGTACTGCTGGTTTGTTGCCATATAGCGCTACTATTTTGTCCTTGTATAGTGCTCCATCACATAGTACACATGTGCTTACACCAGGTAAGTCTTCATTTTTAAGATTTAGTTTTTTAGCACCACGCCCTGTGCAGATTATTACGGTTCGTGCTTCGTATCTGCCATTTTTAGTTATTACTTCTTTGCAAGGGGTGCCATCATTTATTTCTAAAACTTCATCTGATACTTGTTTTATTTTTTGCTCTTTGAATTGTTTGTAGAATTGCTTAGCTAATTCACTACCAGTGATATGCTCGTATCCAAGGTAGTTATCAACTTCCTTAATATTATGGAGTGTGCCACCTGGCATATTTTTTTCAATTACAAGGGTATTTAAGTTACTTCTTTTAGCATAGATGCTTGCATTTATTCCAGCTGGGCCTAAACCAATTATTATGCAGTCGTACATGTTTATCACCTAAAATCTTACTTTTTCTATATTATTTTCGTCGTTGTATAAATCTTCAAATTTACTTTTTCTTGCATTTATCATTAGTATTACTATACCCACAATTACCATTATTATGCTTACGATTTGAGCTATTTTAAAGGCACCAATCATTAAAGCGTCTGTTCTGCTTATTTCGATAAAGAAGCGAATTATTCCGTAACCGATAAGGTATAATGCTGAAAGAGTTCCTACTTTAACATATTTGCTTCTTCTTACGAAGAGAAGAACTATGAATAGTATTAAGCAAGCAATTGATTCATAAAAAAATGTTGGTGTGTAATATACGCCGTCAATATGCATTCCGTTAATTATAAATTCAGGAATTCTTAATGATTTTAGATGTTCGTATGTAGTTGCTACGCCGTGTGCTTCACCATTAAAGAAGTTTCCCCATCTACCAATAGCTTGTGCTAATAGTACGGGTACACATATAAAGTCTAAATATCTTATTGTTCTTACTTTGTATTTTTTTGTATAAACAATTATAGTTAGCAAGGCAGCAATTATTCCACCATGGATGGCGAGGCCACCTTCCCATATTTTAAAGATTTCTGATATATGTGAACTATAGTAACTCCATTCAAAGAGTACATAGTATAACCTAGCACCAATAAATCCAAATATAATTCCCCAGAATAACATATTAAAAACAAATTCTTTATTAATACCAAATCTTTTTGCTTCTTTTTCAATTAAAAATATGGCAAGAAGTACTCCAACTAAAATTAGCACAGAGTACCACCTTAATTCAAAGCTACCTAATGTTACAATAACCGGATTCATCTTTTAACAATCCTTTTCGTAATTAGTGTATCTAACATTATTGTCATAAATGATATAAATAATGATATAAAGAATGGGATAATCCAACCCTCAACTACGAAATGGCTTCCCATAATTAAACTAGCTAGTTTTAATATAGCAACATTTATAAATGGATAGAATAACCCAAGAGATATCATTGTTATTGGCAATGCTAACATTTTTAGAAATGGTTTGACAGTAATGTTAAGAAGCATGATAACGATACATGTAATAACGGCATACCAGAATGATTCGATGTAGAATCCTTTAAAGATGCTTGATGCTAACATTAGTACTAGTGCATCTATTGCTAGGGTTAGACCCCACTCGAGTACGTTCCATTTTAAGTCTTTTTGTTCACTATAAATATTCATTAAAATCACCTATTATTATTATATAAAATTTTCTAGTTATTTTATATCATTAGATTGTTTATTAACATTTTATTAACATTTTAATTTAGTTTTTAAGTACTCACCAGTGTATGAACCTTTAACTTTAGCAACTTCTTCTGGAGTTCCAGTTGCTACTATAGTTCCACCGCCGTCTCCACCATCTGGGCCTAAGTCAATTATGTAATCAGCGCATTTTATGACGTCAAGGTTGTGTTCGATGACGATTACTGTATCACCATTATCAACTATTCTTTCTAAAATTACTAGCAACTTTTTGATGTCGTCAGTGTGCAAACCAGTGGTTGGTTCGTCAAGAATAAAGACACTTTTGCCAGTAGGTTTCTTTTGTAATTCTTTTGCTAGTTTTACTCTGCCTGCTTCACCACCTGATAGAGTTGGCGCACTTTGTCCTAATTTGATATAAGATAGTCCAACGTCCATCATTATTTGAAGTTTATTTTTTATTTTAGGTACAGAGTCAAAGAACTCAATTGCTTCACTAACTCGCATGTCTAGGACTTCAGCAATGTTTTTGCCTTTGAATTTAACTTCTAGAGTTTCACTATTATATCTGGTTCCGTGGCATACGTCACATGGTACGTAAACGTCTGGTAAGAAATGCATTTCAATTTTTTTTACGCCATCTCCCCAGCATGCTTCACATCTTCCGCCTTTGACGTTGAATGAGAATCTTCCTTTATCATAGCCCTTCATTTTAGCTTCTTTCATGTTTGCATAAAGATCTCTTATGTCGTCAAATACGCCTACATATGTAGCAGGGTTACTTCTAGGGGTTCTACCGATTGGTTCTTGGGAAATATTTACTACTTTATCGATTTCTTCTAAACCTTTTATTGATTTGTGTTTTCCTGGGATTACCATTGTTCCATATACTTTACTTCTTAGGGCGTTTAGTAGAATTTGATTAACTAGTGTGCTTTTACCTGAACCAGATACACCTGTTACTAATGTAAATGTTCCAAGTGGGAATTTAACATTTATGTTTTTAAGGTTATTTTCTTTGGCGCCTTTTATTTCAATGAATTTACCATTTCCTTTTCTTCTTTTTTCTGGTACTTCAATTTTTAACTTACCAGTTAGGTATTTACCGGTTAAACTATTTGGATTTTTCATGACTTCTTCTGGAGTACCACAAGCCATAATTTTTCCGCCTAAATCACCTGGGCCGGGGCCGATGTCAACTAGATAGTCTGCTGCTCTCATAGTGTCTTCGTCATGTTCTACTACAATAAGTGTGTTTCCTAAGTCTCTCATTTCTTTTAGAGAGTTAATTAATCTATCATTATCTTTTTGATGAAGTCCAATACTTGGCTCATCTAAGACATATAGAACACCAGTAAGTTTACTGCCTATTTGAGTTGCAAGTCTAATTCTTTGGCTTTCTCCACCAGATAGTGTGCTTGCTTCTCTTGCTAGGGTTAGATAACTTAGTCCAACGTTATCTAGGAATGTTAATCTGTTTAGAATTTCCTTAACGATAAGGTCACTTATTTGTCTTTGGCTTTCGTTTAATTTTAGATTATTAAAGAATGGGATTAATTCTTTGATGCTCATAAGACAAATTTCATAGATGTTTTTACCGCCAATTTTAACTGCTAAAACGTTTTCACTTAATCTTGCTCCATGGCATGTTGGACAATCCTGGTTAGCCATAAATGTTCCAATCCATTCACGGATCCATGCACTGTTAGTTTCGATATATCTTCTTTCAAGGTTGTTTACGATTCCTTCATATGTTTCTCTTGTTTGTCTTCTGTTACCGTTCTTACTTACATATTCAAGGTCTAGTACTTTATTTGAACCATGTAAAATGATGTCAAGTTCTTTTTTTGTAAGGTCTTTGATTTTTTTAGTTAGGTCTATTCCATAATAGTCACAGACTGTTTCTAACTGAGTTAGTGCCATATTTTGATCAGTACTAAAGCCTTTAATTCCACCTTCTAATATACTTTTATTCTTATCTGGTATAAGTAAATCTAGACTTATGTGCTGTTTAAAACCTAAACCTTTACAATCTGGACAAGCACCGTATGGGGCATTGAAAGAAAATAGTCTTGGTTCTAGTTCAGGAAGTGAAAAGTTACATTCTGGGCAAGCATAATGTTCGCTCATTAAAATTTCTTCTCCACCTATTATGTTAATTAGTACTTTTCCTTCTGCTAGTTTAGTACTTGTTTCAATGGCTTCAAAGATTCTTCCTCTTTCTTCTTCATCTACTACGATACGATCGACAACTACGTAAATATTATCTTTTTTATTCTTTTCTAAAGTAATTTCGTCTGATAAGTCGTACATTTTGTCATTTACTCTAACTCTAGTGAACCCCTTTTTTCTTAGGTCATCTAATAAGTCTTGATGAGTACCTTTTTCGCCATGTACTATCGGAGAAAGAATTTCTATTTTAGTACCTTTTCCTAATTCTAAAACTTTAGTAGTCATTTCATCAATACTTTGACTTTTGATTGGCTTATGGTGAATTGGACAATATGGAGTTCCAATTCTCGCAAATAGTAATCTTAAATAGTCATAAATTTCAGTTACTGTTCCAACTGTACTACGAGGATTATTATTGGTTGTTTTTTGATCTATAGATATACTTGGGCTTAAACCTTCGATTGAATCAACATCCGGTTTTTCAGAGTTACCTAAAAATTGTCTAGCGTAAGCATTTAAGGATTCTATATATCGTCTTTCTCCTTCAGCATATATTGTGTCAAATGCTAAACTTGACTTCCCAGAGCCTGATACGCCCGTCATAACAATTAATTTATTTTTAGGCAGTTCTATGTTTACATTTTTTAAATTATTTTCTCTTGCACCTTTTACTATTATTTTATCCATACTATCACCTTTATATCTTTAGTTTGCCCTTTTTTAAGTTAAATATTAGTAACCTTTTTGGCATTTTCTATGTTAGTACAATTGTTTGTAAAAGTCAAGATGAAAATAACAACTTTTTGAAAGTTGTTACTAGTTTCCGAAATCAATATATTTAGCAATTATTGTTGGCATGTTACCGTTAATTTCACTATAAACACCATATACTTCGATAAGGTCATCTTTTAAGAATCCTTGTGAATAGTTTTCATCAGTAAACTGAACTTTTACCAATTGTTCTGTTCCAGTATCAAATAAATTTATATTTAGAGTTATTGTCATAGTGTTTCCTGTAATACCATTATCATGTCCTTCAACAGATACAACTTTACCAATAAGTTTAACAGTTTTATTTAAAGTGTTTTTAGGTGATCTAATTAAATCTTCGTATGATACTAAAGCACATGTGCTTTTATATTCACCTGGGGTTGTTTTATTTGCTTGTTTGTTCATATAAAAGTAGGTAAAAAGCATTAAAAGAGCAAATAGTGCGATTAAGATGGATGTCATGATTCCTACTGCATTAAAGTTTTGATTTTTACGGCAATGAGGACAAACGGTAAGCCCTTTATCAAAATATTTATGGCAATACTTACATCTTTGAACGTCTAATTTTTCTTCTATTACGTTGTTGATTTCTTTTTTGGCTTCCTCTTTTACTTCATTTAATTTATTTAATGATTGTTCCTTTACCTCAGCAGCATCTTTTTTGATTTCATTAACTTTTTTATTAACGGTTCTTTTAGCTTTTGCAACTTTTACTTCAGTTTCAATTTCGGCTTTTTTAACTTTTACTGCAGCTTTTCTTTTAGCAGCACTTGCTTTTTTAGCAACTGTCTTTTTAGTTTTTTCTGCATCTTTTTTAATCTGTTCTGCAACTTTAGTTGTTTCTTTTTTTAAGTCTTCTACTTTTTTAGTGCTTGCTTTTTTTGCTGGCTTTGTACTTTTCTTAACTTCTTTATCCATAACTCTACCTCTTATCTTATTTCAATTATAATATAAGTTTGATATTAATGCAAATTAAATATTGCTTAGTTCTTTCAAATAATTATCTAAAACATTAAATATTTCAGCACTTGTTTTAGTTTTACAAATTTGGTCTTTGATTGTACTACTATTTGGCAAACCTTTTATGTACCATAGGGCATGCATTCTTATTTCTAGGATTGCAGCTTTTTCGTTTGTACTTTCTAATAATAGTTTATAGTGTCTTTTTAACATTTCAATTTTTTCTTTACTACTAACTGGTTCTGGTAATTTGCCATTTTCTAAGTATTCAACACATTCCTTAATTAGCCATGGATTACCAAGAACACCTCTACCTATCATTACGGCATCGCAACCAGTTTCTTCAAGCATTCTTTTAGCATCAAAGCATGTTTTTATATCACCATTTCCGATTACAGGAATGTTAACTGCTTCTTTCACTTTTTTAATAATATTCCAATCAGCATGGCCACTATAACCTTGGCTTCTAGTTCTGGCATGGATTGTTATAGCACTAGCACCTGCTTCTTCGATACATTTTGCCACTTCAACCGCATTTATGCTATTTTCATCCCAACCACTTCTGATTTTTACAGTTACTGGAACGCTTACTGCATTAACTACCGCCGATACTATTTCTTTTATCTTTGATGGATTTTTTAGAAGAGCACTGCCTGCTTGATTTTTTATTGCTACTTTAGGGACAGGACACCCCATATTTATATCAATTATATCTGGGTGCATATAATCTTCTATTTTTTTTGCTGCTTCTACAAATGATGTTAGGTCACTGCCGAAGATTTGCTGGGCTATTGGTCGCTCACTTTCATTCATTTTTAAAAGTTCATAAGTTCTCTCTGAACCATAGCAAATTGCTTTATCACTTACCATCTCAGCATATATTAATCCAGCACCCATTTCTTTGATGATTTGCCTATAAGCTGTATTAGAGATACCAGCCATCGGAGCAAGAACTACTTGATTTTTAATTTTTACATTACCTATTTTCCACATTTTCTTATTTCCACTTCACAGTCTTGGTGTAAATCATATATTATTTCTTCGCTTGTGTCAATATGTAGTTCGGTAAAAGACACTGGTTCTATTTTTATATGTGCGTCAAAAAGATATTTATTTTCTTTATAAACGTTTACGATTTCGTCGTTTTCAAAGCCTTCTTTTAAGGCTTCTTTTTCACCTATGTGAACATGTCTTTGGGCTAGAATTGCTCCTCTTTTTAATTTTATTTCGGCTTCATCATTAAAAATAATTATTGAAGAAGAATCTTTTAAGTCTCCACTTTTTCTAGCCGGTGGATTTAAGCCAAGATAATCCGCATCATCTTTTGATAGCTCCACTTGATTATAATTTCTGATAGGGCCAACTATTCTTACGTGCTCTATAATATTATTATCCCATTTTAAATTAAGTGTTCTTTCACTGGCGTATTGTCCCGGTTGTTTAAGATTATTTCTTATGGGCAACTCATCGCTGCCAAATAAAATTAATGCAACTTCCCTCGATATATGAGCATGTCTTTTACTTACTCCCACTGGTACTATCATTGCTATCACCTAAAAAAATTATATCATAAAAGAAATTGCTTAGAATTTTAATTTACTTTTGTTTACACTATAAAAACTTTTTTAATTTGACAATGGCATTTTTTTGAAATTTCTTAAAGTTACATGCAAGATTGTAAACTTCTTTACTAGTACTTTTTTTAGTGTTTTCTATTTTTTTAGATATTTCAAGTTCCCCCATAGTAAGCCCTTGAATTAACATATCAGCAATATTTGCATCACTGTTATCAGACTTGGTTTTCATTTTAATTCCCATGCTAGCGCTAATTCTTGCAAACATGTTAGGTTCCTCTATATCACTGTCAACTAACATATTCTTTGCTTTTATCTCAAAGTCTTCGTAGTCTTTTAAAATATCTTCTACTGCATCTATAATTTTATTTTCTTTACCATCAAGTTCTTTAAGTAGGGTGTCGCAACTTTCTTTACCCATTTTTGCATTTTCGTATACATAATTTAATAATTCATTTGTTTCCATAATACCTCTTTCTAGGTTTAGTTTGGTATTATTTCTAATTATTATGTAAATTGTCTATTATTTTTTTCTTAGTTGCAATATTTATTGGAACAATTGATGCGATTTTAGTGATAATAATACTTATTAATATTATTGATATTATTATATTATTATTTATTTTAACAAGACTAGTTATACCTATTTTTGAACTTATTAGTTTATTTATATTAAGTCCTATTAAAAATACTATTATAATTGATATAGCACTACTTGTAAGACTAAGAATATAATTTTGGTTTAGAAATATTTTTTTAATCTGTTTTCTGTTTATTCCTAGTGTTTTGTATATACCAATATCTTTATTTTTTTCTAGGACGTTTATGTATGTAATGGTAATAATTAAAATAACTGATACAATTAAAGATATAATACTAAATATAGTTAGAGTTATAGTTATTGTTTTAATTAAAGTTCTTGTAACATTAAGAGCAGATGATGCATCGTCAATTATATTATAATTTTTAAGTTCATTTTTTATGTGTTCTTTTGCCTTATAATTTTGTGGATAAATGTGAATTTCTGTTATTTCACCAGAAAAAAGATTATTACTATAAAGAATACCGCTTAGGGCAGAAAAATAACCATTATTACTATTAACTATACCAACTATTTTTAAAGTTTTGTTTTCTACATTGATAGTTTTGTCTAGTATCTCATCATAAGTCATTTTTTCTAATTTTAAATAATCTTTTAGGGATTCACTTATTGAATTTTCACTATTTAACAAAATAAGTATTTCGTTTTTATTTTGAGGCATTTTGCCCTTGATAAGAGAAAAATATTCTTCACTTGGCGATATATATGAGTTCTCTAAAAATTTCTGATTGCTTATTTCGCGATAATAACTTATATAAGTGTTATTAAAAGTTTTGACTTTATTTAGAAGATTATCATCTATTTTGTTTTTGATAAGATTATAATCTGATGTAACTCCTATTTCAGTTTTACTATTTTTATTATTTAAACTCATATTAAGAGTTATTTTTTCTTTTGGAATAATTATTGGATACGAATATAATGCTTCTTTTTCTAGTGATTTTATTTCTTCATTTAATCCATTGTTTATTCCTAAAACTATTGTTAAACTAGTTAGCCCTATAGTAGTAGCTAGTATAGTAAGAATACTTCTTATTTTTTGTTCTTTTAGGTAACCCATGGATATCTTGAAAATGTCCTTAAAACTTAACTTTCTTTTATTTTTAAAAATTTCTTTATAAGTATGGCATTCTTTAGTAGGTTTTCTTTTGTTTATAGTTCCATCTTTTAAATAAATAATTTCGTCAGCATAAGCTTGTGCTAAGTCTTCATTATGAGTAATCATTAAAACTAATTTTTCTTTGGATAACTCTTTTAATATTTGCATAATTTTAATACTGTTAGCCGTGTCTATAGCACCTGTTGGTTCGTCTGCTAGATAAACTAATGAATCGGATAAAATACTTCTAGCTATTGCAGTTCTTTGTTTCTCACCACCACTTATTTTATTCGTTTTAATATTTTTAATTTTAGATAAACCAAGTTTATTAATTATCCACTCATTATTTTTGGTAATTAAATTTAAATTGTCTTTTACGCTAAGAGCATCAATAAGGTTATAGTTTTGATATATGAAGCTTACATAGTTAGTGTGATAACTTTCACTTTTTATATCTTTTATGTTTTTATCGTAAAAATATACTTCACCTTTGTCTGGAACTTCAATTTTACCAATTATATTTAAAAGTGTACTTTTACCGGAACCAGATGCACCTAGAATACAAATTAATCCTTTATCAGGTAAAGTTAGATTAATATTTTTTAATACTTTGGTATTATTATATGATTTATTTATATTTTTTAATGTAATCATTTTTACCTCCTCTATTAGTTATTGTTGTAAGAAGAGGCTTCATTTCCTTTTTTTATTTTAAATTTTTTAGATAATTAATGATAAAAGTTGTTACTATATCTATTTTTATCGTGCTTGTTATATTTTTTAAGTGATAAAAGTCAAAATATCTTGTGCAACCTTTGCTTGGGCACTGTTTAATTCATAACCCTGCTTGTAATATATTTCTACAAATTTTTCTAAATTCACTAATATACTTCTCTAAGTATAATATTACTTAAAGTATTTTCGTTTTTGTATAGGGCAATATACTGCTCTATTTTGTAAGAATCTAAAGTATCAACAATTTTTCTATAATTATTGATAATTTCTTTGTAATAATCAAATGGTATCTGGTTTCTTTTTCTAATTAGTTCAACTAATAGTCTTTCTTTATTATAAATATTTATAGTATTACCATTTACTTTAATTTTCTCTTTTCCAACGTTTAATTTTTCTTTAGGCACCCATACTTGTATTATATTTTTTCTTTTAATAGTATTTGAATTTCTGTTTGTAGCAAGATATACTTTGTCTGGAATGATATCCGTTAAGTTGTAAAAATAGAATGCTGTATCCATTGTGATTATGCTATTTTCATATTTTTTTGAAAATAATATCATTGGGTCTACTATTTCTTTGTCTGAATATATTCCATGATCAATTTTAAATATTTTTTTATTTTTTATAGCTTTTTCTAATTCAATGTTTGTTTTATATTTTTTTAATATTTCATTAGTTCTATATAGCATTATTTCACCTCTTTTATTTTACAGGACAATTCTATTAATTGTGTCCGGTGTTTCTTATTAAGAATATAACATAACTTATAGCATGTGTAAACATTTAATTATTTCAAATAATTATCTTACCTCCTCTATTAGTTATTGTTGTAAGAAGAGGCTTCATTTCCTTTTTTATTTTAAATTTTTTTCAAGAAAAGAAAAAAGCCTAGTTAGGCTTTAAAAATATGTTTACCAATTAAATAATTAATTAATGCAGTTGATGTGCAAGATATTGTTTTTGCAATTAAGTTCGGCATTCTTATAAAATGAATGCAAAAGTATAGAATTGAACTATCAAAAAATATTCCTGCTATTCTAGATAAAATAAAGATATTAAATTGTTTAATAGCTTTTCTTTTGGTTAAGAACGTTCTTTTAAAAACATATTTACTATTTACATAATAAGAAAAAAGAACAGAAATAATAAAAGCTAATGTATTAGAAACAAATAGAGGTAACTTTGCATAGTTATATAAAATTGTAAATAATACAATTTCAATTAAACCAGCAATAGTTCCAAAAAAGCAATATATAACAAATTGCTTTTTTATTAAACTTTTCATCTAAAGAATATAAATTTTACTAGAACTGCAATTATTAAACAAACACCTAAAATAGAAAGAACTATTTTTCCTTTATCATCTAATTTTTTGATTCTCATTCTATAAATAAATGATAGTCCTACAAGAATAAAGAATACTGTAGCAATAATATCAAAGTAAGCAAACTTGAAATAGAAGCATACTAAATATACAATAGGATATATTATAGATATTGTTGTTATTGGTGCACCTATAAAGTAACCTTTTTCACTTTTGCCACAAATATCTAATGTGTTAAAATATGCTAGTCTTATCATTCCGCAAATAGAATAAAATATTAATGCTACCCAAGCATAGTAACAATTTTTTGGAAGAGCACTAATTGTTAATACTAGTGGAAATACACCAAAGGCAATTAAATCAGATAATGAATCTAGTTGTACTCCATATGTGCTTTGTTCTTCCGTAGATTTATGTCTTCTTGCTAATTTTCCATCAAAACCATCACAGATTCCTGATAGAATAAGTAAGAATATTGGTATTAATCTATTACCATTAATTGCAAATACGCATCCTAATAATGCCATGCAAGTTCCTGTCATTGTTAATAGGTCACAGTCCCTATAAAAACCTATAAATTTCTTTTTCATTTTACTTCTCCTTTTTAAATACAATAAGTTTACTTATTATATAATTTGATATTACTATTATAATTTGGACTAGTATTTTAGTAATTAAATCGTCTATTTTTAAATATTCTACGCCAAGTACCATAAGCCCAGAATCTAGTAATAAAGTTAATACTCTAGAACCAGTGAATTTTAAAAATTCGTTTATCTTATTTTTATTTTTGCTATGGAAAACAAACCATCTGTTTGTAAAGTAAGCAAATACAACCGACAATCCCCAAGATAAAATATTTGATATTAAATAATCTATTTTTAAGATTTTAGAAAATATTGCATATGAACCGACTGACACTACTGTAGTTAATCCACCAACAATTAGATAATTCCAAAGTTCTTCATTTTTATGATAGATTCCCCACCCCCAGTTCCAAAATCTTTTAATTAAATTTGGCTTATATGTTTCATAATCTAATATTTTATCTTTTTTTACAAAATAACTCTTTTCAGCTATATCTAGTAAAGGTTTATCGTGCATGCTATCACTATACATTTCTAATATCTCTGTATTAGGATATTTTTCGTAAAAGACTTTTACTTTTGCTTCACCTCTGTTATTAGGCTTATTAAACTTACCTGTCTTTTTATTTACGTCTGAAGCAATTAAATCTTTTACCCCTAGTTCTTTGCAAATTGGTTTAAGTAAAAACTCTGGTGAAGCCGATATTATAATATCATTATCATGCTTTTTTTCTAAATAGAACTTCTTGATTTTAGATTTATGTGCCTGCCAAAATTCATCAACTAAAGAATCTATATTTTTAAATTTCTTTAAGAATGAAAAAATGTATTCTTTTAGTTCTGTATCAGTTATGTTCTTTGATTTATATGCTATAAATTTAATAAACATCTTTGGTAACATTTTATATATGGATTTATCTTTTTTTAAACAAAATTTGAAGAAATCTACTGATGAATCACCATCATAAATAGTTCCATCAAAATCGTATAAATAATATTTCATTTTACATCACATGTAAATTATATCAAAAAAATGTGCTTTAATAAACACATTTTTATAGAGCATCAATTATTTTGCATAATTGATAATTAAAATTATCATTATTTGATTTGAGTTTTATTTTTTTTAAAGTTTTTACTTCCTCTAATAATTTTGCTAAATCATTAATCTCTCCAGTAAGTATTGAACCTGTATTTTTTAAATTGTTTATAATTTGTTCTTGATGATTATTTTTAGCTTCACCATATTCAGCTTTTCTTGGAAAAGCTATCAATTTTTTTCCCATTTTTATGCAATCAATAATTGTGCCAACTCCTCCGTGAGTAATTACGACCTCTGCTTTTTTTAAATACTCATTAAACGCTTTTTTATCCAAGTTTTTAATTATAGTAAAATTTTTAGGCTGGTAGTCTTCGTTCCCACACTGAACTATAATATTTTTTACAATATTATTTTCAATTAAGTTATCTATTTGTTTTAAGAGTCTAGTAAAAGGATAATCACTTGTACCGAGCGTTACAAATATCATTAGTATACACCTCCCAAATAAATGGCATCAGGATATAGTTTTAACATACTTTCCCACTGAACTACAAATACATCAGCAATCGGATGAACAAGTCTTCCTGTCAAAGTTTTACTTTCAAGATTTGCAAATGTTTCTATATAAATTATTTTTCTTCCAAATAATTTAGCTATATAACACATTGCAACTGCTGTATGCGCGCCTGTAGTAATGATAACATCTGGGTTAATTTTTATAAAATAATATAAAGAATATAGAATATTAATTGGTGCTAATATAATATAGCTTGGTTTTTTAGGTTTTGTATTTAATAAAAAATTTATTCTAGTCCCGTAGTTTGCTTTACATTCATCACTTAAAAAGTTTTTTTCCGTAACAATAAATGAATTATATTTATTCATTGTTTTTGTTAGTTGTAGTAATTCACTAAAATGCCCACCTTCGCTTGAAATAAACATTACTTTTTTTGAATCAAAAAGTTTCATAGCATTTTCAATAAATTTATACCATTTATGTTTTACTGTTTCTGTATAATACTCTTTAGCGTGATTTCTTATATCATCTGAATCAAATTTAATTTTGCCATTTGTATAGTCAATGATTGCATCACTCATTTTATTTAAATCACGATTATCGATTATTATTCCATATTTATTATCTATTATTTCTTTTGCACCTAAAGCACATGAAAATGCAATTGAAGGAATGCCATAGCTTGCTGCTTCAATTAAAACTAAACCAAATGATTCTTCATATGATGTATTAATTAGAAGAGATGCCTTTTGATAGTATTTTTTTATTTGTTCTTGGGTTAAATATCCTGTTATTGTTATGTTCTTTTCTAGTTTAAGACTTTTTATTTTAGTTTCAATTTTTTTCCTTTGTGAGCCATCCCCAATAATAGTTAATTTTAAATTCTTATTTTTTTTGATTACTTTTGACATAACATCTATTAGATCTTCGAATCCTTTTTCCGGTTCTAATCTTCCGACTGCAATAATATTATTTTTTTCTAGTTTACTTGTTTTTTCTGGAAAGTAGTTAATGGTTAGAGGGACGTAATCAACAACAGTATTAGTTTTTAATTTCTTTTTATAATCTACTGTTAAATAATTGCTTGCTGGCAATAAATAGTCTATATTTTTTAATGCCTTATCTAGCTTACGAATATATTTTTTACTTTCATGATGGTATACATGTTCTTCAGCAATTGTTATAGCTTCTGGATTTTTAAATTTATTTAATAATTTAGTGAAATATAGTCGTGTTGAAATAATTATTTTGGAATCGGAGTTATAAATATATTCTGTCATAAGATGTTTTTTTAAATATAGAATTTTGATTGCTTTTATTCCTTCTTTGAAAGTGTTTAAAATATCTTTTTCTTTTAAATATTTTTTAAATTCTTCTTTATTAGGTTTTACTTCACTTAAATATATTACTTTAACATTTTTATTTAGTTTAAATGGTATCGTATTATTCATTTTATATAAGGTGATAATCTCAACATTATATTTTTCACTCAACATATTTGCTTGATCACAAATTGCTTTTTCTATACCACCGACATTTAGATGTAATGAAAGAATACTGATTTTTTCTTTTAACTCACATCTTCCTGTTAAGTTTAGTTCTTTTGTAATAAGTAATAAATATAAAACTAAATAAATTGATACTGCTGGGGCGAATAGCACGTGTCCACTTAATGTTGATATCCCTGCAAGAAGCAATAATATTGTAATCAAATAGTAACAATTTAATGTTAATTTTCTATAATTAATAATCAATAAGTAACCAATAAAAATAATTGGATATAATGAAATAATTAAACCCATTATTCCAAAATGGAAGTATAAATCGCAAATGTCAATTTCTATTAATCTAGCAATGTTCGTATTGTTAACTTTTTCAGTATTTGAAAAGCCAATACCAAACCAGATATTCGAATCATCATTAATATCATTATAGACGCTTAAAGTATTTGCTAGGAGCATATCACGTCCACTAATAAGAGGTTTAACAATTTTGCTTAGTTTATTTGTATCATAAAATCTAAGAATATTATTTTTGATTGTTTCAACTTCAACTACGTTTGATTCATCTATGACTATTTCTTTTTGTTCGTCTTTATAATAATTATTTTTCGTATAGTTATAATTATATACCGCGTATGAATTTAGGCTAAGTACAAGAGTAAATATAAATACTGCTAGGCATTTAATGACAGTGCAAGTCATTTTAAATTTATTTTTAATTAAACTAAATACTAATGTTATTAGTGTTATAATTAAGCAACCAAATGTTGCAACTTTAGTGCCAATTAATAAAATACTTAAAATTATTGGGAATAAAATTAAAAAATTAAATTTTTTATTATTTAAATATAAATATGCTATAGGAAATAGCATTACCATTATATTTGCTACTTCATTTCCAGCATAAAAAAGTCCTATATACCCCTTTAATGATTTCGGATATGTGGTGTAAGCTGCGTTAAAAATTAATGGTATTAATAATAAAAATACATAAATAATAAGCGTTTTCTTAATTATATTTATAATTGATTCTTTGCTATAGTTATTGTCATCATAAATACATAATAACCCCATAAATGAGATTGGGAAATAAATTAGTTTAAATATAAATGTAAGTTCTTTAATAATATATGGCCAATTTAAAATATCAGGTTTAAAAAAGAAATAACCTATCATGTATATAAATATTAAAAATAATAAACTAAATGATATTTTTTTATATTTTGATTTTGTTTTAAAAATGTACAATATCATAAAGAAAAGAAAAATACTCTTTATTATGATACCCGGGGTTATACTTAGGCTCGTATTTCTTGTTAGCAAAGCTGTTATCAAATCTAAAAATGGCAATAGCAAAAAAAATGTTTTTAATTTTCTTGAATGTTTCATGATACTCTACTCCTTGCATTTATTATACAAAAAAAAAGGAATAAAATCTATTATTCCATATTATTAATCTTATTTTGTATATTTTTGAGCAAATATATCACAGTAGAGTAACAATAAAAGTTTGTTTGTTTTTATTATTCTTGATATTTTGTTAAGTTTATATACGTAATCGCATTTTCTCCAGTTTTTATCTAGATTATTTAACATTTTAAATGCTTCATTTATAAATTTCTTCCTTTGTCTATGTCCTTTAATGTATCTTTGCTGTGCACAATAATCTAATAGTATCATGGTAATTAAATTTGTTAAAGCCTTTTTGTACTTTTTATCATCAAGTTCTTTTATAATAGTTTCACAAATTTTAAATATATCAAATATTCTTTTGTCACGTGTGGTTGTTTCACTGTTTTCGTGAATAACATAATATGTAAGAAACTCATTTATTTTTCCAATTTTATTTGCACTTTTTATGGCTTTAACAACGAATGGAGCATCTTCATATTTAAGATTTTCTTCAAAGTAAATATTATTATTTTTTAATAATTCTAGTGAATATAATTTATTGCATGGTCCTAAATTAATATTGTTAATTAAACTTGGATTATCTTTTAATGAGGTATCTTCAAAATCTTTAAATTTTATTCCATAAAGATTTCCTCTATCTTCAAAGAAATTACAAATTACTAAATCGCAATTATCAGTGCTTGCCTTTTTGTACATGTATTCACAAAAATGTTCATTTAAATAATCATCAGAATCTACAAAGGCAATATATTCTCCAGTTGCTTCTTTAATTCCTCTATTTCTTGTTTTACCAATGCCTTCATTCTTCTTCGAAATATATTTAATTCTTTTATCATTATATTCTTTAATTACTTTTTCTGATTCATCCGTAGAACCATCATTTATTAAAATAATCTCAATGTCTTTTAATGTTTGATTTACTAGGGAATCTATACATTTATTTAAATATTTACTTGAATTATAAATTGGTACTACTAAACTTACTTTTGCCATTATTACCTCACTAAATAATTATAAAATAGATAAGAATTTGCTTTAATTATTAAACTTCTTACTTTTGATTTTAAACCATTTTCTATTGGATGTTTATAACAACCCTTCTTTTTTAAAATTTTATTATATTTTTTGTAATCACTATATTTTAAAGTTGTAGAATAGTATATTAATGAATTATCTAAAAATCTTAGTACAGATTCAATATTATCGATGTTTTTGATTTGCTCTTTTTCATAATCAGATTGTTTCAACATATCGTCCATTTTTTTAATTTTTTTTGAGTAATCAGTGTTGTTCATTAAACTATTATCCCTTTGCACATAGTTATACCCTATGTAAGAAATTGATTTTACGTTTTTTGCTTTTACAATTACAAGTGGAGTTAGTCCATAATCTTCTGCAATACAATTTTCCATGTATTTAAACTTATTTTTTATAAAATAATCTCTTTTGTAAACATAGGCCCAAGCATTTTCAATATAATGATATCTTATTATTTTATTGAAGGCTTCAGTTCCGGTGGTTGAATCAAATCCAATTTCATTGTGATCTATTTTTTGGTTATTGATAATATCTCTTACCTGAAATCTTAAAATATCTGGTTTATCATTTAAAGCTTTATTAATAGTTTCTAAGAAGTCATTTTCTAAATAATCATCTGAATCCAGTAGAACTATATAATCTCCCGTTGCTTTTTTTATACCTATATTCCTTGCCTTCGCAAGTCCAGTACGCTCTTCATAAATTTTGGTCCAACCATACTTTTTTATATATTTATCTGCAATCTTTTCACTATTATCATCACATTTATCTATAACGATAATTACTTCAAAATTATTATAAGTCTGGCTAGCAACTGACTCCAGACATTTTCTTAAATATTTTTCAACATTATATATTGGAATAATTATGCTGAACTTCATTATTTCTCCATTTGATTGTGATTTTCTATTTCTCTTATTTTTTGTTCACAGTAATATCTTGTATTTTGCTCACTAATTTCTATTCTATGGTCAACCTTGTTCATAAGTCTTGAATAAAATGGCTTTATAAAAAATACTATGATTTTTTTCAATATTATCTTTAATTTAAATTTAATGCCGAATTTATCCGTAACTATATAATTAAATACTTCAATTAATTTTTTTTGATTATAGAACTCGTAGTTTTCATTATTTTCAACAATTTTCTTTATAAAATTCTTTTTAACATCGATGGCTTCTTGTAAGTTATAGCAATTATTCAAAACATCATTTCTTCCTTGAAGCAATTCTATTTCATTTTCATTAGGTGATAAATGCAAATAATTTTCAAATTGATTTCTCATAATTCTTTTATGTGACTCATGGATTTTATTTTCATTTCTACCACCCGTCATTTGGTCGTTTCCAGTACGATATAGTAATAATATTGTATCGATATTTGCTATTGGAAATTTTTCTATTGCTCTGCTCCAAAGTTCATAATCTTCCGTAAAATAATTCTTATTATATCTTAAATTATATTTTTTTATAAATTCTTTCCTCATCATTACAGTTGGGTGAATAAATGGAGTTCTGAACAATGTATTTATTTTTAAAATTTCTGGGTCACTTTCCACACCTATAATTGTATTAAGTTTTCCAAAGAATTTAGCATTTGTTCCGCAAATACCAATTTCTTTATGTGATTCCATAAAATTTACTTGAATTTCAAATCTATTTGGAAGTGATATATCGTCGTCATCCATTCGAGCAATATATTCCCCAGTTGCTGCTTCAATTCCTACGTTTAATGATTCCGAGAAGCCTAATTTTTCTCTATTATTAATTATTTTGATTCTGTTATCTTTGTAAGATTCAAGTATCTTACAAATCTTATCTTGGTTCTCACATTTTTCTGTCACCACAATTAGTTCAATATTAGGGTATGTTTGATTCAATATACTTTCAACAGACTTTTTTAAATAATCAAATCTATTATATGTTGACATGACGCATGAAACTAATGGTAGGTTAACATTTTGGTTTCCTTCAATTAACTTCCATCTGTTATCATATTCTACCCATTTTGGAAATTTTTTCCTTAAATCGTATGAATTCCAAAATTTGTTGTCTCCGTAAGCATGAATTATTTTAGCGTCAATAATTCTTGTTGAAGTAGTAGGATGACAACAATATTTATTAATATCTATTTCGTCTGGAGTAATATTAAATTCTTGTAACATTATATTTAAAATTCCTTGATCAGGCCATCTTAAGTATTCCGCTAATTCAATTGTTTTATTTATGCACCAGTCGCATAATTTATCATAATTTGGTAACGTGTCTTTAAAAACTATAATTCCTGAGTTATATAATTGCTGAAACATGTCATATTTCATAATTAATTTAGTAAAGTTTGCTTCAACCTTAAAATTTCCTATGTTTTTCGTAAGTGCTATTCCATTATCTCCATAATTTAGAAGACCACTTATATCCCCCTGTATTAAAATATCTACATCATTCCAGATTATATTCTTGTATTCGCTTAAAAGATTGAAACAATCATATCTATAGAATGATGCTATGGAATATTTTTCTAAGGTGTCATGAGGAACTTTTTTTTCAAAGCCCATTTCTTTAGCGTCTATAAATTTGCACGGCACTATTTTATTAATATTGTCCATGTTTTCTTTGCTTATTTGGTCACAATATATTATAATATCATCCCAAAATTTTTCATTATTTTCTATAAGCCCCATTAAAGTATTGGCTAAAGCAAATGTATAATTCTCTGTTATGCCAAATACTAATGCTGTATTTTTCTTTTTCATCCTACTTCTCCCTCTTCAATTATTAATGTTTAAATTGTTTTGAAAATCTATATTATTTTCATTAGATGCTCTACTCCAGTTAATATTATTTCTTTTTATTTTAGCGGGTACTCCTGCAATTAAAACATTATTCTTCATTATTTTTTTATTAACTAATGTACCGTATCCAATAACTGTATTGTTCATTATCTCTGCTCCAGGCAGAAATGTTGCATTTTGCCCAATCCAATTTTCATTTCCTATGATTATGTTTCTATCATAATTTAATCTTTTTCTACTTTTTATGTCATATATAATGTGATCATTACGAGCCCAAAATGTGATATTTCCTGCAATTAAATTACCATTGCCTATTTTTAATGTTGTGTTTAATGGTGATATAATTACTATATTTGAACCATTGAAAAAGTTGTTATTCCCAATTTCTACATTACTCCCGTTAACTTCTTGGTCTGCCACATTCCAAAAGTTGATGCTTAAATCATTCTTTATTATATTGTTTGTACCTATTTTAAATCTGTTATTATCGCCATCAATTGATATATATGATAGCATCTCCTTCAAAATTGTTTAGAAACAATTCATTATTATCTCCGTTTATTGTCAGTCTGAATTGTTTCAATTCTACATAATTTAAGACCTCTTCATTATTTAAATATATTTTATTCATTTTCTTAATGAGTATCTGCTATATTGTTTCCTGTAATTTCATTTTTTGTTAAATAATTATAGAAAATTTTCATCATCATATGGTCAAAAGTCATATGTAGGTCTTCATCAATTTGCATATCTAGTTCATCTACATGCATTTTGTAATCAGCTAATTCTTTTAATTTTCCCCCTGTGTATCCAGTAATTCCTACAACTTTTGCTCCGCATTCTTTTGCATATTCTGCTGCATTAACAACATTTTTTGAGTTACCTGAACCACTTATTCCTATAAATAAATCGTTTGGTGTGATTTTATTTCTTAATTGAAATCTAAATACTTCTTCGTAACCAATATCGTTTGCTACTGCCATGATAGTTGCTACATTGTCATTTAAACAATAAAAATTAAATTTCTTATCTACGTATTCACTAATTCCCTTGTTAAAATCATTTTGAAAATGACTTGCAGTGCTTGCTGAACCACCATTTCCACAAATATAGATTGTTCCTTTTCTATTATAGGCATCTAGTATTGCATTCATTGATTCATTTATTTCATCTAGGTTTAGTCTGTTTATTACGCTTATTTCTCTTTCATAATATTCTTTAATTGCTTTTTTAAAATCCATAATCTTTTCCTTCTTTCTATTAAAGCCTTTTTGAGGTCTCTTTACTTAAAATTTTATTTATTGCATCATTTAAGTCTTCTGCAACTATTGTAGGTGATACTTCATATTTTCCATCTTCACCCTTTTGGCCTGTTTTTAATAAGACACTTTGCATTCCTGCATTTTCAGCCATTTTAATGTCTAATGTAGAATCACCAATCATTATAGAACTTGATAAATCAATGTTGTGTTCTCTTGCTGCTTTTTCTAACATTCCTGTTTTTGGTTTTCTACAATTACATTCTATTTTTAATTCCGGAATTTCACCTTCAAATCCTTTATCTGGGTGATGTGGGCAATAATAGATATCGTCTATGTATGCGCCATCTAAACCTAAAAGTGTTTCCATTTTTTTATGAATACCATTTAGTTCTTCTTCAGTAACTTCACCTCTAGCAATTACTGGTTGATTGGTTACAACGATAGCAAGATAACCACTGTTATTAATTTTTTTTATAGCTTCTGAAACTCCAGGTATTAGTCTGAAGTCTTCTTCTTTTCTTAGGAAACCAACATATTCATTTATTGTTCCATCTCTATCTAAAAATATAGCTTTTTGTTTATTTGCTAAATTTTTAGCATCACAAATTCCACTTGAATAGTCTTCTTGTACTCTTCGATATCT
>CAKOOK010000013.1 GCA_934098515.1 uncultured Bacilli bacterium | reverse complement strand
AAATTTAACTCCCCACAAGATTTCTTGAACTAACTTCTCGATTAGTAAAAAACGGGAAGTTAGATATAAATTTTACAAAAAACAGATAGTTTTCCACATCAAAAATACTTGACACGGGGGGGGGTTGTTATATACTAAAAGAGAAAGATAGAGGTAGTTATGAACAAGAAATTGCCGCTCATTTCTCTTTTTATTATGAGCATAATTAGTATAATGTATTGGGCACTTAAACCAAAGGAAGAATTATATGAAGCTAAATGGAATGCACCAGATACAACATTAGCAATAACAATAGATGGTGAAATAAGTACAACATTTCCAACGACAAAATACTATGAGACAAGCGTGGAATGCACAACAGGAACTGGTAAAATAGAATGGAATGGAACAAAATGGATTCTTACAACAAGTGGAATAACTAAGGGAAGCACTAAATGCAATGCAACATTTAATCAAACATTAGGACAATCAATACTAGCAAATAATGAGGTTAAGACTCCAATTACAATACCAGGACAGGAAGTAAGTGCTTATACAAAAGATGATATAGCAGATACATCAACAGACATTGTATCTTCAACAGAACAAGCATATTATTTTACATACGGTACAGGATACGAAGCAAATGGTACTAAGTTTAATTTAACTGGAGCAGCAGTAACAAGTGATACATATGCTAATTCATATTCTAGTTTAGTTGGTAAGTATTTAGTTCGTCCATCAGCGTCTAGTAATGGTTCAAGCACTGCAGGAACTATGAAAACAACAACAAATTTAGATAGTGTATATTATGTAGTAAGTGCTACATCAAGCCGTTATACATATAAAGAAATATATTCAAATAAAAATACAACAGAAGCATTGCTTGCAGCTGCAGAAGATGATTATGGTACATCTTATTACTTTAGAGGAGCAGTTAAAAATAACTATGTAGAATTTGCTAATAAGTGCTGGAGAATAGTAAGAATAGTGGGGGACGGTTCTGTAAAACTTGTTCTTCATAATGATAATACTAAAAAAGTAGCTAATCCTTGCTCTTCAGCAAATAATAGTGAAAATGCAGCATTTGCAAGATATTCTGGAACTAAATATATAAGTGCATTTAACTCAAGTTATTATGATAATGCTTATGTAGGATTTATGTATGGTAAAGCTGGTGCAAGTGATTATGCAAGTACACATGCTAACACTAATAAGAGTACGATACTAAAAAATTTAGAGTTATGGTATACAAATAATTTAGCACCATATGAAAGTAAGCTTGCCGATACGATATGGTGTAATGATAAAAGTACATTTACTACTTTTACAAGTGGTTCAACTTATGGAACTGGGTTAGGGTATGGAACAAATGAAACCGGATATGGAGCAGATAATAGAATTAGTGGTGGTAACGCTGCATCATATGCAGGCCCTAGTTTAATTTGCCCTAACGATAATAATGGAGGAAAGTTATCTAAATTTACTGTTGATGATACAGCGAATGGCAATGGTAACTTAACTTATAAAATAGGATTATTAACTGCAGATGAAATAGCATTTGCTGGTTTTACAAGTTATACTTATAATCGTTCTACATATTTACACGAAAACGCTACCAGTCATCCTTGGTGGTCCTTGTCACCTTTAAACTTCTATTCGACCTACTTTGCTCACATCTGGATCGCGACCCAAATCAGCTTGAATTCGAACGCTGTGTACATTAACGGCGTGGAATACTACGGTTTGCGCCCAGCAATTAGTCTTGTCTCATCAACTATAATTTCAGGAGGTTCTGGCACATCAAACGATCCTTACGTTGTAAATTAAAAAGACTGGAAAATTAATCCAGTTTTTTCTGTATACCTAGGCTTGCTCCTATCATTGAAGATATAACTATAATTATATAATATATTAAGGAAGATGCTGTATATGTGTTTTTAAATAATAAACTAAATAAGAATAATATTAAGGATAATATAATTCCAAGTAATGCTCCTTGTAAGTATCCTTTCTTTAATGAGTTTCTTCCTAAATAGAAGCCGCTAATAAATGTACCAATAGCCATAATAATTAGAATAACTACTTTATTAGTTTGAACTCCAAGTAAGTTTATTATTCCTAGTAGAAGAGGTAATACTAATACAATTCCAAGGGGAACAATCATACTCTTTAAATATTTTAAAATAGTCAAATAAATCACCTAGTAAAGTATATGTTACTAATCTTTATTAATGCACTCATTTGCAGCTTTGCTATAAGTTCTAAGTAAATTAGAGGCACCTAACTTAGTACCACCATAATATCTAACTACTAATAGTAGATGACTATCTAGTTTATTACGTTCTAGAATATTTAGAAAGCTCATTCCAATACCACCTGGTTCTTTATCATCACTTTTAGAGGCTGTATTCTTAAGATAATAAGCATATGGAATATGCCTGTATCCTTTGTTATTATATTTAACACTATCTAAAATAGATAAAACATCTTCCTTACTATTAATCTCATAAAGCATTCCAATAAATTTAGATTTTTTTTCGATAATTAAAGATTCATTTAATAATTTCATAAATATCACATCAAAAGTATATTATAAGATATTTTATTTGTCAAAAATATGCTATAATCAAAAATAGAAAGGAAATGCGTATGAATAATAATAAAAAACAAAATCTTCTTATATTTGCTTTAGTAATCATAATTGTTCTTCTTAGCGGTTTATTAATATACATATTAGTTACTAATAAAAAGGGTAGTGATTCAAAAAATAATAATTCTTCTTCTACCACTACTACCAATAAAAAAGCATCTAATAAAGAAACAAGAAAACTAATAACAACAGATTCAGCAGGCAACGAATATTATGCAGTATTTATTGATCCGGAAGATGACTATCAAACATTAAAGATAGTATCAACAAAAGATAGAAAGAATTATCAGGATATTTTAGATTTATCGATGAGTCTTATGACTGGTTATGAAGATGCTCCATATAATGGATATAAAATTGAAAATGGGGCTTTATACTATATTAATAATGATTATGATAGTGGTTATAGCTGTAGTGGAGAATTAAAAGTTACGTTAAAAGATAATAAGTATAATATAACAAGTACTGGCAAAACATATAAAGGTAATGCTGGTATAAAATGCTAACTCATATATATGAGTTTTTTTCTTTTAAATAATACGAAAATGTGTAATAATAGTAGTGTGATTAATATGTTTAAAGAAGAACTTAAATTAGTACCGAATAAACCTGGATCATATCAGATGTATGATGAAAGTGATACGGTCATCTATGTAGGTAAAGCTAAAAACTTAAAGAAACGTTTAAGTTCTTATTTTCGTGGAACTCATACTGGTAAAACAGCTAAAATGATTAGTAATATCGCATACTTTAAATATATTGTTACTAATACTGAGCTAGAGTCATTTATTTTAGAGATAAATCTTATTAAAAAATATAATCCTAAGTATAATATTTTGCTTAAAGATGATAAAAGTTATCCTTATATTGAGTATACTAGGAAACCATTTCCATCTTTAAAGGTAGTAAGATACCTTAAAGTCAAGAAAAGTAAAGATAAGATTTTATTTGGTCCATATGTAAATGTTTATGCTGCAAGAAGAATCGTAAACCTTATTAATAGATTATATCCTCTTAAAAAATGTGAAGGTATGCCTAAAGAGGTTTGCCTTTATTATCACATTCATGAATGTTTAGGGTACTGCACTAAACATGTAAATTCAGAAGATATTATAAATATGGAAAATGAAATAATCTCCTTTTTAAGAGGTAACGAAGATATTATTAAAAATAAATTAAAAGAAAAAATAAATTATTATTCAGAAAATATGAACTATGAGATGGCTTTAGAACTAAAAAAAGAACTAGATTATATGAATATTGTTTTAGAGAAACAAAAGGTAGAGCTTACTGCTAAGGAAGATTTAGATGTTATTAATTATGCTTTTATAAATGGTTTTATTTCATTAGAATTTCTATATATAAGAGCTGGTAAATTGGTTGGTAATTATACAGAAATTGAACCGGTAACGGATGATTATCTAAATGAAATAGAGTATCTTATTGCTTTATTCTATAACAAAAGAGAAATACCTAAACAAATACTTATCCCAGATGAAATAGATGAAACAGTTCTTAAAGAAATAATAGATACAAAGTTTATTAAGGTAACTAAAGGTTCTAAATACAAATTATTAAAGATGGCTAAAGAAAATGCTATTATTAATTTAGAAAATAATTTTAAAAGAATTGAAAATCAAATAAGTAAAACTGAGGGAGCTAATGAAGAATTAGAACACTTACTTGGAATGAAAATCAAAAGAATTGATATCTTTGATAACTCAAACCTTTTTGGTTCATTTGCCGTATCGGGAATGGTTGTCTTTGTTGATGGCTCTCCAGACAAAAATAAATATCGTAAATACAAAGTAATGGTAGATAAAAATGACGATTATCATACTATGAAAGAAGTCATATATCGTAGGTATTACAGGGCTCTTCTAGAAAAAGATTTACCAGATCTTATCTTAGTTGATGGTGGTATAACTCAAATTAGAGCTGCTAAAGAAATCTTAGAAGAATTAAATTTAAGTATCAAAGTATGTGGACTAGTAAAAAATGATAAGCATCGAACTAATGACTTGTTAGATGGAGATACTTTAGAGATTTATGATATTGATAGAACTAGTAATTTATTTCATTATTTAACACGTATGCAAGATGAAGTTCATAGATATACGATTAATTATCACAGACAAATAAGATCAAAAGGTTCGATTCAAAGCATACTTGATAATATTCCTGGAATAGGGGAAAAGAGGAGAAAAGAACTTATTAAAACTTTTGGTAGTGTTAAAAAAATAAAAGAAGCTAGTGCTGAAGAATTAAATAAAATTTTGCCACCAGATGTAACTAATAAACTCATGACTTATTTGAAAGATATGGATGAAGATAAGAAAACAAAAGAACTTGAATAGTTAAAGCATTTTGTAGTATAATTAATTTAGGGAAGAGCACTAACCCCTGAAAGTTAGGCTTCTCCACTATTGGGTTTTGAAGCTACTTAACAGGTAATGTTAATAGCTTCTTTTTTTATCTAAAGATAGCAAATGCTATCTTTAAAATAAATAAAAGGATTAATATGATAATAAGTTTATCTAAAATAGATTTTAACTGTTTCATACGCATCACTCCCTTCTTTTTAAGAGGGGAGAAGCCTAACATAGTACTCTTCAAGTAGGTATATTATCACAAACTTCAAACTCATGCAAGCCCTTTATTTATATGGGTTTGCAGACTTTTAAAATCTTCAATTTTTGCATGAAAAAACACCCTTATAAGGTGTCTATATTGTTTGGTAATAGTTTTTCTAAATAGTTTAATATGTCTTCTTTAGAATATTTGTTATCGGTAATCCATTCGATGCCAACGTTGGTAATTGCTCCTATATAAAATTTAGCAACAATGTCAACTGGGATAGTTCCCTTATTAAGCCCCGATTCTTGAACTCTTTTTTTTATATCTTTATTAACAACATCAGATATAATATCCATCATAACACCATTACGATTATTTACCATAATTGCTGAATATATATTTTTCTTATCTTCAATATGAGTAAGCAATAACTTAAGCATTTCCATATAATATTCCTTAGTATTCAAATTATTATCATTAGTATCTAAATAAGAAGTTAAACTATCTTTAAATGTATCCAAAAAGTCAACTAAGAATTCATACTTATCTTCATAATGAGCATAGAAAGTAGATCTGTTTACTAAAGCTCTAGCACATATTTCAGACACCTTTATCTCCTCGAATGTTTTTTCTCTCATTAAATCAACCAGTGCCATATAAAGCACTTTTTTTGTTTTGACTATTCTTAAATCTTGTTTTTCATTTTTCATAATTCACCACACCAACATTATATCTAATTATATACTTTTTGCAAGATAATTAGCACTTTGTTGCTTAAATACGCCTACAAAGCAATCAAATTGTTGGATTACATACAAAATAGCAAATTAATGGTGCCTTTTTAAAATCTGTAGTCATATAATGTTTAGCGAGGTGAAAGAAATGAATAAGTTTAGTGATTTTATTACTAAGCATAGTAAAAATATTTTGATTATTACTATAGTTTTATTAGTATTTTCATTTATTGGTATGAAGATGACTAAAATTAATTATGATATTTTAATTTATTTACCAAATAATTATGAAACAATTAAAGGGCAAAATATTTTAACTGATGAATTTAAAATGGGCTCTTACTCAATTGCGGTAGTTGAAAATGCAAATGCAAAAGAATTACTTGCGGTTGAAGATAAGATTCGTAGTGTAGATGGAGTAGGTGAAGTTTTCTCTATCTATGATGTGTTTGGAACTAATATTCCTCTTGAAGTGCTTCCTAGTGAAGTAAGAAATAAAGTTCATAAGGAAAATACAGATGTATTATTTGTTACATTTCTAGAAAGTACTAGTAATGAAAAAACAATTGATGCAGTAAGAGAAATTAGAAATATCACTAGTGATAATTATATGTTTGGTGGTATGAGCTCAATGGTTCTTGATACTATGGAGTTATCTGAAAAAGAGATAACAATATATGTAGCAATTGCAGTCGTACTTTGTTTACTTGTCTTAGAGCTATCTCTAGATAGTTACTTAGTACCATTATTATTACTTTTAAATATAGGTGTATCAATTATCTTTAATCTAGGTACTAACGTATTTTTAGGAGAAATATCCTACATTACAAAAGCCCTTGTTGCAGTACTTCAGTTAGGTGTTACGACCGACTTCTCAATCTTCTTATATCACGCTTATGAAAGTAAGAAAGGGAAGATGAAAAAAGAAGAAGCCATGAAACTTGCTATAAAAGAAACATTTACTTCAGTAATTGGTAGCTCAACAACCACCATCGCTGGGTTCCTAGTATTATGTACAATGAGTCTTACTTTAGGTAAAGATTTAGGTATTGTTATGGCAAAAGGTGTACTTCTTGGTGTTATTACAGTTTTAACAGTTTTCCCAGCACTTTTACTTGTATTTGATAAATGGTGTGAAAAAACTAGCCATAAAGTAATTACTCCTAAATTTGATAAATTTAACAACTGGATAGTTAAAAGACATAAAGTAATCTTTGCAATATTTGTTTTATTACTTGTACCTATTTATTTAGCTAATAAGAAAGTTAATGTTTATTATAAGATAGATAAGACATTACCAGACACTTTAGAAAGTATTAAAGCAAATAATATTTTAAAAGATGACTACAACATAGTAAGTCCAGAAATCATTTTAGTAGATAGTAATATGAAAACTGGCACTATAAATAATATGGTTAGTGAAATTAAAAAGTTATCAGGTGTAGATTTAGTATTATCTGCTAGTGAACTAAGTGATTATGGAATTACAACAAATATGCTTGGAGATAAATCTAGTATGTTTGAAAGTGATAAATATCAAATGATTTTAGTAAACTCTTTATATGAAGTTGCTAGTGATGAATTAAATGCTGAGATAGATGATCTTAATAAAATAGTTAAAAGTTATGATAAAAATGCCATAGTTGCTGGTGAAGGACCTCTTATGAAAGATCTTATTACAACTAGTGATACAGACTTTAATAATGTTAATGGTTCATCTATAGTATGTATCTTTATAATCTTATTTATTGTACTAAAATCATTTAGCTTGCCATTCTTACTTATTATAGCAATTGAAGCCGCAATATGTATGAATATGAGCATCTCTTACCTAAGTGGAGTTACACTTCCATTTGTTGCTCCAATAGTTTTAGGAACAATCCAGTTAGGAGCAACTATTGATTATGCAATTCTTATGACAACAACATACTTAAATAATCGTAAGACTATGGATAAGAAGGAAGCAATACTTAGTACACTTAATAGTTGTGGAAACTCAGTATTCGTTAGTGGCTTATGCTTCTTTGCAGCAACATTTGGCGTAGGAGCATATTCAAAATTAGAAATGGTTGGATCTTTATGTACTTTAATTAGTAGAGGAGCAATCCTTAGTATGATAATAGTTATTACAGTATTACCAAGTATACTATTAATCTTTGATAAATTAATTGGTAAGACAATGTTAGGAAAGGATAATTTTATGAAAAATAATAAAAAAATTATTACAAGTATATTTTTAGCTGGAGCTTTAATGATGCCACTTAGTGCAAGTGCTTTAACTAAAAATGAAACAGTTTATGGAAAGTTAAACCCAGATGGAAGTGTTAAGTCTAGTTTTGTAAATGAAGAACTACTTAATACAGGTAATGGAACAATAAATGATATTACTAACTTAGAAGACATTATAAACTTAAGTGGTAATGAATCATTTAACCAAAAAGGAGATAAGATAACTTGGGAAGGACTTGGAAATAATATTTTCTACCAAGGTAAAACTTCAAAAGAACTACCAGTTAGTGCTAACATCACATATAAATTAGATGGTAAAGAAATAGAACTTAAAGAACTAGCTGGTAAAAGTGGTAAAGTTACTATTGAAGTTAAATTTACTAATAACTCTAGAAGAAATGTTAATGTTAATGGGTCTAGAGAAACTATGTATACACCATTTGTTGTAATGAGTACATTTACTCTAGATGATAGTGCTAAAAATATTAATGTTAGTAGTGGTAAAGTAATTAATAATGGTAAAATTAACATGGTAGCAGCTCTTAGCACACCAGGTTTATCAGATAGTTTAAAATTAAGTGAGTTATCAAGTCTTAATAAAGTTACTATTACTTATGATACTGATAAGTTTTCACTAGGTACTGTATATATGATGATAACTCCTAAATTAATTAGTTCTAGTGATGTATCATCATTGTCAAATATTACTGCAGTAACAGATAAATTAATTATTTTAAATGATGCGATTAATGCATTAGAATCTGGTGCAAGTTCTCTAGAATTAGGTACAAAGGATGCATCTGATGGAGCAACTAAACTTAGTGCTTATTTAGATAAACTATATAGTAGTTCAGTTGCTTTAAAAGATGGCTCAGTATCATTAGATGATGGTGTTAAACAACTTTCTAAAGAGCTTTCTCTTGTATCAAGTATTTTAGGAGATAACTCTGAAGATATTGCTAAAATGCAAATGTTATTAGAAGCGGATAAAAACACAATTAACTCATTAAAAACAAATAATGAAAAAATTAAAACAGCCTATGATACTGCAGAACTTAAAGATAAAGAATATATAGACTTACTTAATGCGGATCAAAATGAATTATTTACAGTTAAGTATGAATATGAAAATCATTATAATTCTAACTTACAAATAATTGGTTTATTAGAACAAAATGTAGCAGCAATTGAGAAAACTTTAGCAACTTTTGATGGATTAAACAAGAAAGTTAGTGCTATGCTTCCAGCTCTTAATAAAGGCTTAGAAGATTTAAATAAAGGTACTGAAGACTTAAAAACAAATACAGCAATGCTTGCGGCAGGAGTTAAAGAACTAGCATCTAATGGTAAAGTGCTTGCATCCGGCTTAGAAGAGATATCAAGTGGTATGACTGAACTATCAGAAGGCATTAAAAAGTTAGATAATGAAGGAATTAAACCCGTTACAGATAAAGTAAATAATATGTTAGTGCCAACAGCATATAGAGCAAAAGAACTAGTTAAACTAGGAGAAAATTATACATCATTTGCAGGTAGTAATACGACTGGAGAAACTAAATTCATTTATGTAATGGATGGAGTAGAATCTAAAGAAGAAGTTAAAACTACAAATAATGAAACAGAGAAAGATAACCTTTGGACAAGAATTAAAAATATATTTAAATAGAAAAAGGCTTGTATAAAACAGGCCTTTTGTAGTATAATCAACTTAAGGAAGAATACTAACCCCTGAAAGTTAGGCTTCTCCAAATTGTTGTTTTTGAAAAAGCTAATACTTAAAGGATTTGTTAGCTTTTTCTTTTTATTTATTAATACTTAATAGTAATAACTAGAATATTAAAAGAGTGTTTATCTATTGATTTAAACATTCTTTTATTATAAAATACTATTAGATAGAAAGTAGGCAGGTGTTAATGAAAAATAAAAAAGAAACACTTTTAATACTAATAATGCTTATAACAATATGTATAATAATATTTAATAGAGATAAACTATATGAAGCAAAATACATAGAACCAAAAGATACTCTATTAGCAATAACAATAAATGGTGAAATAAGCACAACATTTCCAACAACAAAAATGTATACAGGAACAGTAGAATGCACAAGTGGGTCAGGCAAAGTAGATTGGAATGGTACTAAATGGATTCTTACTACAAGTGGAATAACTAAGGGAAGTACTAAGTGCAATGCAACATTTATAACTAAGGTTCCAACTTTTGCAGAGACTATACTAGCAAAAAATGAAGTAAAAACTCCAATAACTACACCAGGAGCAGCAATATCTACTGCTAGTGAAGCCTTGCTTGCATCTGCAGTAGATGATTATGGAACATCTTACTACTTTAGAGGAGCAGTTAAAAATAACTATGTAGAATTTGCTAATAAGTGCTGGAGAATAGTAAGAGTTGGAGGAGATGGCTCAGTAAAACTTATCTTACACAATGATAATATAGCAGGAACAGCTAATCCTTGTAATTCGGCAAATAATAGTACTAGTGCAGCATTTGCAAGACACTCTGGTAAAATATATACAAGTGCATTTAATGAATATCATCAAGAAAATGCGTATGTAGGATTTATGTATGGTGATTTTACCAGAGGTTGTAATGACCATCCAGAAATCACATCGGAGTATGATTGCCTTTCGGCTGGATATACATGGATTCGCTCTTCTTCTTACGCTGAAGCCCATGCAAATATACATAAAAGTACAATACTAACTAATTTAGAAACTTGGTACAATAGTAATCTAAAAACATATGAAAGTGTAATCGCTGATACTGTATGGTGTAATGATAAAACAAATGTAACAGATACAACATATGAACCATGGTCAAATGATAGTAATGTAACTGGATTAGGATATGGTATAAATAAAACATATTATGGTGCTACACAAAGATTAGTAAGTACAAGTAGAAGTGCTGGAGGCACTGGCCCAAGTTTAAAATGTAATGGAGAATTAAGTAAAATAAATTCAAAAGTAGGATTAATAACAGCAGATGAACTAGCATTTGCTGGATATGCTTATAGATTAGATAATACAACAACATATTTACAAGAAAATGCTACTAGTGATTATTGGTGGTCTTTGTCTCCTTTCTGCTTCGATGGCAGCAGCGCTCACGTTTGGCGCGTGGACGGCAGCTATGGCAGCTTCGGCAACGGCGTCGTGAACAACGCCCGCCGCGTTCGTCCTTCGATTTCTCTTAAGCCTTCTATCAACGTAACCGGTGATGGAACCAGTAGTTCCCCATACATAATAAGTATGTAAACAGTGCGAAGTATTGTAAGGTCGAAATCGTCAGTCGCAGATGTCCCGAGAAACCCTTCGAGGGGCAAATTATGGGCGAGGTTGATAAAAAAATTATATACTAAACTATGACGGTTAAGCGGCAACTGGCATACGGATTTTTCGTTTTGAGCATGTCAGTTGCCACCAATTGAGTTATACACAATTACTTTTAATAATGGTGGTTTTATGGAAAGATTTTATAGATATTTATGTGAGTGTATATTTATAGCTATATTTGCTTTTGTTATATTTAATAATAAGAGTGTTAGTTATGGTATAGATGAAGTTCCTTTATATAATGGTGAGCCTTATGTTGTTATTGATAATAATGAGCCTTCTTTTAGTGAACTTGTAAGTAATTCTTTTGAATTATATAGTGATTTAGATTCACTTGGTAGATGTGGGGTTGCTTATGCTAGTATTGGGCCTGATTTAATGCCAACTGAAAAAAGAGGATCTATTGGTAGTGTTAAGCCTAGTGGGTGGCATACAGTTAAGTATGATATTGTTGATGGTAAGTATTTATATAATAGATGTCATTTAATTGGATACCAGTTAACTGGACAGAATGCTAATCCTAATAATTTGATTACTTGTACTAGAGAGACTAATAGTAAAACTATGTTAGAGTTTGAAAATAAAGTAGCTAGTTATATTAAAGAAACTGGTAATCATGTTATGTATAGAGTAACACCTAAGTTTTATGGAGATAATTTAGTTGCTAGTGGAATAGAGATGGAAGCTAAAAGTGTTGAGGATAATGGTGCCGGGCTTAAATTTCATGTTTATGTATATAATGTTGAGACGGGAATAGATATAGATTACAAGACTGGAGAAAGTAGTTTGTCAAATTAGTGTATATTTTCTTTTAGTTTTGTTTTTCTTTTTTAATTTTTGTATTATATTAAGAATGTGTAGGAGAGGTGATTTATATGTTATATCCATCTGTTGATAAAATATTAAATCAGGTCGACTCAAAGTATAAGCTAGTTCATGTGATTGCTGAGAGAGCTAAACAAATTCAGGAAACTGGATGGTTACAAATGAAGGAAAGCGATTATAAGAATAAAAAGGAATTAGGTCGTGCTTTAGAGGAAGTAGACGCTGGTTTAATTACAATTAAGTAAGCAAAATGCTTATTTTTTTTTGAAATAATACAAAAATAGGGTATAATAAGATTTAGGTGAGGATATGAAAAAAGTTATACTTGTTGATGGAAATAATTTAATGTTTAGAAGTTATTATGCGACTGCTTATACTGGAAATATTATGAGAAATAGTAAGGGTTTTCCGACTAATGCTTTATATGGTTTTACTTCAATGATTAATAAAATTATTGAGGAAGAAAAACCAGAGTATATGGCAGTTGCTTTTGATATTGGTAAAAATTTTAGACATGAAAAGTACGATCATTATAAAGAAGGAAGAAGAGAAACTCCAGAAGATTTAAAAGTTCAAATGCCTTATGCTAGAAAGATACTTGAAGCAATGGGGATTAAGCATTATGAAGTAGAAAACTTTGAGGCAGATGATATTATTGGAACTATTGCGGCGATGGCTGATAAGGATCCTGAGTTTGATGCGACAATTGTTTCTTCTGATAGAGATTTATTACAATTAATTAGTGATGTTGTTGATGTTAAACTTTTAAAACAAAAGGGTTTTATTAGATATAATAGAGAAACTTTTAAAGATGATTATGGAATTGAACCAATTAGAATTATTGATTTAAAAGCATTAAGTGGAGATGCTTCAGATAACGTGCCAGGTGTTAAAGGGATTGGTGAAAAGACGGCCTTAAAACTATTACAAGAGTATGGTACTTTAGAAAATATTTATGCTAATATTGATTTAATTAAGGGGGCTACTCATGAAAGGCTTGTTAATGATAGGGATAGTGCTTTCTTTAGTAAAGACATATGCACTATATATAGAGAAGTTCCCCTAGAAGATACTTTAGATAGTATGAAATATATGGGACGTAACGACTCATTAGATGAATTATTTGCTGATTTAGAGTTTTATTCATTTTTAAAAAAGATACCTAAAAAGCAAGTAAAACTTGATGTTAACTTTAAAGAACTTAGTGATGTTCATGATATAAATATAGAAAAGTGCGTTTCTTATTATATTGAGTGTGATAAAGAAAATTATCATTTAGGTAAGATAATTGGCATGGGTGTATATGATGGAGATAACTTATTTTATGTTAGTCCAGAAAAAGTTAAAGAGGTTTGCGAATATTTAAAACAAGCAGTAACGTATACTTATGATTTAAAGAAGAATATGGTTTTACTTAAAGATGTTAATATGATAAGTAATTTTGATCATATGATAGGTACATATCTGCTTAATTATCAAATGAAAGATGATTTAGCATTTATAATGAATAATGATGGAATAGAAGCACCTTTTTATACTGATATTTTAAAAGACGAAGAAATACTTAAAAAGGGCGTTACTTTAAAAGCTAAATATATCTATGATACTAGAGATGATATTGTAAAGAGATTAAAAATGGATGATATGTTTGATTTATTTACAAATGTTGAGATGCCACTTGTTAGAGTACTTGCTAAGATGGAACTTGCTGGTATTAGGTGTGATAAGGATATTTTAAAAGAGATGAGTGAAGAAGCTGGAGTACGTTTAGATAATTTATCTAGAGAGATATATAATTATGCTGGATGTGAGTTTAATGTTTCTAGTCCTAAACAGTTAGGTAACATCTTATTTGAACATTTAGGTTTACCATACAGGAAGAAGAAAAAAGAAGGAGCCAACTATAGTACTGATGCTAGCGTTTTAGAAGGTTTAATTGGTACTCATCCAATTATTGAGCTTATTTTAGAGTATCGCAACTTATCTAAACTTAAGAGTACTTATTTAGATGGACTTAATAATTATATTTTAGATGATGGACGTATTCATACAATATATAAACAGACTTTGACTAGAACTGGAAGATTATCTAGTGCAGAGCCTAATTTACAAAATATTCCAGCTAGAGATGAGATGGATAGAAAAGTAAGACGTGCATTTGTACCAGAATATGATTTATTTTTAAGTGCTGATTATTCACAGATAGAACTTAGAGTACTTGCTCATATTAGTAATTCTGAAAAAATGATTGAGGCATTTAAGAATAATGAAGATATTCATACAAGAGTAGCTAGTGATATTTTTGGTGTTAGTCCGGAAGAAGTTACTAAGAGTATGAGAAGAACAGCAAAAGCCGTAATTTTTGGTATTGTATATGGTATTAGTGGTTTTGGACTTGGTGAGAATTTAAAGATTAATCCAAGTGATGCTAAGAAGTTTATTGAGAAGTATCTAGAACTTTATCCAGGTGTAAGTGAATATATGGATAATATTAAAAAAGAAGCCCATATTTATGGCTCAGTTAGAACTTTATTTAATAGAAAGAGAACTATTGAAGAACTTAACAGTACTAATTATATGGTTAGAAGTAGTGGAGAAAGAATTGCTTTAAATACACCTATTCAAGGAACTGCTGCTGATATTATAAAGATGGCAATGGTAAAGCTTGATAAGGTTATGGAAGAAAAAGGATTTAAGAGTAAGATGCTCTTACAGATTCATGATGAACTCGTATTTGATGTTTGCAATGATGAAAAAGAAGAACTTATTAGTGCAGCACGTGATGTGATGGAAAATATTGTTAAATTAAATGTTCCTTTAAAGGTTAGTACTGATGTAGGAACAGATTTATATGAAGCAAAGTAGGTGATGTTTATGCCAGAACTAGCAGAAGTTAGAACTGTCGCAAGTGTTTTAAAAAAGAAACTTATTGGTAAGAAAGTAACGGGTGTTAAAGTTATTTATCCCAAAATTGTTGAAAGCACAATGGATATTAATGAGTTAATCGGCCATACCTTAGAGGATATTACAACATTTGGTAAATATTTAATATTTAATTATGGTGAAGTTTCTGTTATTAGTCATTTAAGGATGGAAGGCAAGTATTTTGTTAAGCCTAGTGATGATGAGATTTTGAAGCACGAACATGTTATTATTTATTTTGGTGATTTATCTTTAAGATATCATGATACAAGAAAGTTTGGTAGAATGTGCATAGTAAAGACAAGTGAAGTTGGTAATAATCGAGCACTCGTGAAACTTGCTAAAGAACCATTTGATATGGATGCAGATGAACTTTATAGTCATATTCATAATAAGAAGAAACATATGAAGAGCCTTTTATTAGAACAAGATATAATAGCTGGTTTAGGTAATATATATGCGGATGAAGTATTATTTGCATCTAAAATAAATCCTCTTAGATTAGGTGAAAGTGTTACCTTAGAAGAGTGTAATAGAATAATTAAGAGTGCTAGAGATATTTTAAGTTTAGCTATTAAGGAAGGCGGAACTACTATTAGAAGTTATACTTCTAGTTTAGGTGTTACCGGCAATTATCAAAACTTTTTAAAAGTACATAAAAAAGAAGGAGAACTATGTACTTGTGGATGCAAGATAGAAAAGATTAAAGTTGGTGGCAGAAGTACTTATTTTTGTCCTAATTGTCAGAAATAAAATGAATTTATTTTATTAAGAAGCAGTCTTTTATATTTAAAGGAGTGCTTTTTTAGGCTTTTGAGTGTAAATTTCATTACGCAAAATCAAAAAAAATTGCATTTTGCGTAATGAATGGTATAATATTAATAGGTGAAGAAAAATGAAAATATTAAAAAGAAAATATTTAGATGAATTAATAAGTGTTACTGGAACACCCGATATTAAGGTTATAACTGGAATAAGGCGTAGTGGTAAATCTAAACTACTTGAGTTATTTAAAGAATATTTAGAAAAAGATAAAACTAATAATATAATACATATTAATTTTAATGTTAAGGATTTTGATAAATATAAAAATGCAGATAGTTTATATAAATATATTAGTGATAATTATTTAAAAAATAAGAAGAATATTGTTTTAATCGATGAAGTTCAAATGTGTGATGACTTTGAAAAAGCGATTAACTGGATTCATGCTGAAGAAAAGTATGATATTTATATTACTGGTTCAAATGCGTTTTTATTATCTAGTGATTTAGCAACTCTTTTTACTGGTAGAACATATAAGATAGAAATATTTCCTTTTTCTTATAATGAATATATGTCTTATTATAATTATGAAAATACTGATGAAACTTTTGATAAATACGTTTTAGAAGGTGGATTTTCAGGTTCTTATTTATATAAAAATTTAGACGAGAAATATAAATATATTAGCGATGTTTATAAAACTTTGATAGTTAGAGATATTACTCAAAGATATCATATTCAAAATATTCCTTTACTTGATAGCATAAGTGATTTTTTGATTGATAATATTTCTAAATTAACATCTTATAGAAGTCTTACTGATACTCTTAATTCTAATAAAAATAATGTAAGCGATAAAACAGTAGGAACATATATGAAGTATCTTTGCGATGCTTATGCTTTTTATAAAATCAGAAGGTATGATATTCAAGGAAAAAAATATTTAAATACTCAAGATAAATATTATTTAGCTTGTCCTTCAATCAAATATGCTTTGCATGGTACTCGTAATATGGACTATGGTAATGTTTATGAAAATATTGTAGCAATGGAATTATTAAGACGTGGTTATGAAGTTTATGTTGGCGTTTTATATAATAAAGAAATAGACTTTGTTGCTATGAGAAGGAATGAAAAAATATATATTCAGGTTTCTGATAACATAAGTGATGATAAGACATTTGAAAGAGAAGTTTCATCTTTATTAAAGATAAAAGATGCTTATCCAAAGATTTTAATAGCAAGAACACATCATGATTCTTATACCTATGAAGGTGTTCAGATAATAGATATTAAAAACTGGCTTGTAGATTAGATTATGGGGTACATATGATTAATTTAAATGATTATTTTACGGAAGAAGAGTTAAAACTTGCTTCAAAGGAATTGGAGTATATTGAAAAGCATCCAGAGGAATATACAAGTTATGATTTGGATGATTTAAAAGAAGCTTTACTTGATGATGCTAGTTAAATAAGATATTATGAACATTACGCAAAATCAAAAATTTTTCCGTTTTGCGAAATGAAAGAGTATTTTTATTGTTAAAATCATGTTTGATTATTAGTTTATAGTGTTAATAATAAAATAAATATGATAAAATTAAAATAGAGGTATGGTTATGAGTGATAAAACAAGTTTAGTTTTAGGTATAATCTATGTTGTAGTAGCAATTATTTTAATAGTGCTTGTTTTAGTAATGTATGATAAGCATAACAAGAAAAAATATAATGGAATATTAAGAGACCTTGAAAGGAATAAAAATCTTATTATCTCAGGTAGTATATTAACAGAACTTAATAAATTATCTTCCCTAATAAACAATAAAGACTTAGAAAAAAAGTATAAGATATGGCAGAGTAGATATAAGAAAATTAAAGAAGAAGATATTCCACAGCTTGATGATAAGTTAAATGAATTAGAAGCAACCTTTAAGACAAGAAAGTTCAAAGAAATTAATGAAGCAATTGCTAAATTAGAATTAGAACTTTATTACGTTAAAAGTAAGAGTGAGTTTTTACTTCGTGATATTAAAGAGATTACTTTAAGTGAGAGTAAAAATAGAGAGATTATTACGGGTTTAAAGAAAGATTATCGTGAGATATATTTAAAGTATCATCATAATATAGATGATTATGAACTTATTAAAAAAGCCATTGAATTACAGTTTGAAAATGTTGATAAGTTATTTGCATCTTTTGAACTTACTATGGATAATAATGCTTATGGTGAAGCGCCTAAAATAGTTAAAGCCTTAGATGATGCGATTGGTAATTTAAAAGTAGTTATTGATGATGCCCCAGGAGTAATACTACTTGGTAAGACACTTATTCCAGATAAGATTAAAGATATTACCAAGATTACTAAGAAAATGACTAGTGAAGGATATAACTTAGACTATTTAAATATTGATTATAATATTACAGAAGCAGAAAAGAAGATAGCAGATATCTTTGACAGATTAAACGTTCTTAATTTAACAGATAGCATCCTAGAACTTAATGCAATTGTTAATTATTTTGATGAATTATATGGTGAGTTTGATAAAGAAATTGAAAGCAAGAAAGAATATGAAGAAAACTCTAGAAAACTTGGAGTTAAGTGTAAAAAATTACTAGCAATTATCAAAAACTTATCTATGAAAATAGAAGATATTAAATATAGCTTTGACTTAAGCGATGAGGAAGTCAAAGTAATTGATGAACTTAATTTAAATATAAAATCTATTCAAAGTGATTATGAAGTTTTAGTTGAGAATTATCGTAATAAAAGTTTTGCCTACTCTAAATTAAATGAAGAACTTAATACCCTTAGCATGAGACTTATTAAAGAAGAAGATAAACTAGAACTTACCCTAAAAAACTTAAGTGGACTTAAAGAAGATGAGAATAGAGCTAGAGAGCAGCTTACAGAGATTAATGAGATTTTAGCAAAGAGTAAAAATGTTATTAGTTCTTATAAGTTACCAGTTATACCTAAAGAGTATTACACTGAAGCTAGTGAAGCTGGAGATGCAATAAACATAATGGTTAAAGAACTTAATAAAAAACCAATAAGTATTAAAGTCTTAAATATAAGGGTTGATACTGCCAGGGATTTAGTGTTAAAGTTATATAAGACCACTACTGATGCAGTTAGATTAGCAACTCTTGCAGAAAATACCATTGTATATGGTAATAGATATAGAGCAATAAACGAAAGAATTAATAACGGATTAAGTAGAGCTGAAAGCGAATATTACAAAGGTAATTATAAGGCATCACTAGAACTAGCTATTAATGCAATAGCAGAAGCAGACCCAGATATTCATAAAAAGATATTAAAAGTAAATAAAGTAAGCTAATATGGCTTATTTTTACTCATAAGGATGTGATAAGATGATATATTTAGATTATAGTAGTACAACTCCAGTACTTCCTGAAGTATTAGACAGTTTTAATAAAGTTAGTAAAGATTATTTTGCAAACCCTAATAGTTTACATTCACTAGGTGAAAAGTCTAAAAATTTAATGAATGGAGCAACTAAGCAAATAGGTGAACTACTAAAAGTTAAAGAAGATGAAATAATTTACACTAGTGGTTCAACAGAAAGTAATAACATGGCGATAATAGGTCTTGCCTTAGCAGTAGGTAAGAAAGGTTCTCACATTGTTACAAGTAAGATGGAACATGAGAGTATTTATGAAATCTGTTCCTATTTAGAAGAAAATGGCTTTATAATAGATTATGTTAATAATGATGATAATGGAGTAATTGACTTTGAAGATTTAAAGAAAAAGATCACTGATAAAACCATTTTAGTTACTATTAGTGCTGTAAATAGTGAAGTAGGAATAAGGCAGCCTCTTAAAACAATAAAACAAGTAATTAATAAAGAAAATCCTAGATGCGTCTTTCATAGTGATATGACTCAAGCGATAGGTAAAGTACCAGTTAATTTAGCAGATGTTGATATGGCTTCATTTGATAGTCAGAAGATATATGGAGTTAAAGGAGTTGGTATGCTTTATAAAAGTAATAAAGTTAGAATTAAGCCTTTATTTTATGGTTCTAAGAAAGATATTAGACCAGGCACGCCGCCACTTCCTCTTATTGCATCATTTTCTAAAGCACTTAGAATTAGTTTAACTGATTTAGATAAAAGAAGTGAAAAGGTTAAAAAGTATAATGATAGAGTTTTAGATAATTTAAAGAAATATCCTAAAATACTTATTAATAAGACTAGTTATTCAATACCCCATATTTTAAATATAAGTTTAATGGATATTAAGCCTGAAACATTTATTCATGCACTTGAAAAACATGAAGTATACGTTGGCTCAAACACAGCATGCAGTAGTGGTAAGATAAGTACAGCAGTCTTTAATCTTTATCATGATAAGACTAGAGCTCTAACCACTATCAGAATAAGTTTATCTTATCTTACAACTAGTGAAGAAGTGACTGAATTTTTAAGAATATTTGATAATGTTTATGAAAAGTTATCTAGTTTAAATGATTAACGTGCATAAAATGTTATTCATATATTATAATAGTAAAGGTATATCATTTGACATTTAATGTTAAATTTGGTATATTATATTTGCATTGAATTAGTTCAATCGAAAATGTTAACCGCTTCTAGGTGGTGCGGGTAATAAGTGATCCTAGTCGTGAAATGTTAATCGCTTCCGAGTGGTGCGAGCAATAAATGATCTCGGTCGAAAATGTAAGGAAACTTTATCTTTTGGTGGAGTTTCTTTTTTTTATTTGTTATAATGCTATTGTTAGGGGGAAAATATGAAGATAGAGACAGGATATTTATATCATATAAAAGATGAATTTTTTACAATAATTAACGAGGATGGTTTAATGATTAATCATGAAAATGGTCATTCTAGACCTTCTTATTTAGCAATAAAAGATGGAATAATATTATGGTTTATACCTTTAAGTAGTAAAATTGATAAATATAAAGCAATTATTGATAAAAAAAGAAAAAAGTATGGTTCATGTAGGACTATAATGATTAAAAAAATTGCTGGAAAGGAATCTGTAATTTTGCTTCAAAATGCCTTTCCTACATTAGAAAAATTTATTAAAAGTAAGCACACAATTGATGGTAGACCTATTAAAATTGCTTCTGCTGTTGAGAGAAAGATTATAAATAATTTTGAATATATGCTCTCTCTAAAAGAAAATGGATTAAATTTGTTTTTTACTGATATTGATGCGATTAAGAAAAAAATGTTAGATGATATTAATTAAAACTTTAAGTTGTTTAAGCTTTAATAATTTGTTATATTATATTTGTAAATGTTAACCGCTCTTGGATGGTGCGGGATATAAATTATTCCAAACGAGAAATGTTAATCGCTCCCGGATGGTGCGAGTAATAAATTATTCCGGGCGAAAATGTAAGGAGGCTTTATCTTTTGATGGAGTTTCTTTTTTTGTTTGACATAAAACTATTGTAGGAAAAATAATAAGGATAGATAAAAGATTTAAAATTATATTCTTTTAGCAATACTAATGACGTGACTTGACTATGGCTTTAAAGAGCAGCAAATAAATAGCTCTGCAGTGTTTACTGCAGACTTACTGCAGAGCTCTGCAGAAATTTCTGCAGTAATAAATAAAATAATTTAATTATCTTTTGGTGGAGTTTACTTTTTTTCTTTGTTATAATACTGTTGATGAGAGAAATAGTAGGAATTGGGAATTAATTTGACATTATACGGTTTTGGTTCCGTTCAGTTCTGTTCAGTTCTGTTCAGTTCCGTTTAATTCATTATTTAATATTTAAAAAAGAGGGTGTAGTAAATGAATAATAAGTTAAATAATATGTTACAAAAGTTTATGGAAGAAAATGATGTTAAAAATATTGATGAAGCAAATGAAAAATTACAAGAATTTATTTTAAAGTATAATGCTGGTGCGATTGAGTATGAAAATACTCCTTTAGATGATGCTAATGAATTATTAGAAAAAGCTGAAAATGCTAAATCTAAAAAGCAAGCAATTAAATATGCGAAAGAAGCATATGAGGTGTGCCCTGATTGTTTTGATGCAATCTTATTTCAAGTTAATTTAGAAGATGATCCTATCAAAAAAACAAAAATGTTAGACGAAGGATTAGAACATGAAAAAACTAGATTAGAAAAAGAAAAATACTTTCAAAAAGATAATATTGGGCACTTTTATGGAATATTTGAAACTAGACCATACATAAGAGGCTTGTATGCTAAAGCACATTTTTATGCTTTTGAAGGTAAAATGAAACAAGCACGTGATATTTGTAAAGAAATATTAAGACTAAATGAAAATGATAATACGGGAGCTAGATATTTACTAATGGCAACATATGCTTGTCTTGAAGAAGAAGGCGATATGCTTAAATTACATAAAAAATATCAAGAAGAAACACTAGAAATGCTTCTACCTTTATATATTTTATATTTTAAACGTGATAATCAAAAAAGAGCTCAAATGTATTTAGACAAAGTAAACAAAGCTAATCCTAATTTTGTAAAATTTTTTAAAGGAACTATGAAAGCAAATCCTAATGTTACTCCAGGATATTATTCTGTGGGTGATTCTTCTGAAGTTATGATGTATCTAGAACAATATGGCTTTCTTTTAGCATCAGTACCAACAATTAGTGAATATGTTATAAAAAATAGTAAGAAATAATTTATTAATATCAATTCAATTATGGAAACTTTATCTTTTGATGGAGTTTTCTTTTTGTTTATGTTAGAATATTTTTGGCTAAAGGAGTGCAAATATGGAAAAGGTTATAATTATTAAATATGGCGAACTTAATACTAAGAAAGATAATATTAATTATTTTATAAAAGCATTAAGAAATGACTTAAGCAAGAAGATAGATAATGATGTAGAGTATGATCATGGAAGAATGATTATTTTTGGTCAGACTAATGATATAGTAAAAGAAGCTTTAAATAAAACTTTTGGTATTCATGAGTATGAGATTGGTTATAAGTTAGAGACTAATAATATAGATATTATTTCTCTAGAATTAGTTAAACTTGTTAAAGAAAGAGATTTTAATACATTTAAAGTAAGCACTAAGAGAAGTGATAAGTCTTATGAAATGAATAGTATGGAGATAAGTAAATATCTTGGTGGAGTTATTTTAAGAAATATCTCTGGTAAAAAGGTTGATGTTAGTACCCCTGATCTTCTTATTAATGTTGAAATTAGAAAAGATTATTCTCTAATTTATTTTGATAAAGAAAAGGGATTAGGCGGTTATCCTTTAGGTACACTTGGAAAAGGTATGCTTATGCTTAGTGGAGGAATAGATTCTCCAGTAGCAGGATATTTAGCAATGAAAAGAGGAGTAAGATTAGAGTGTGTATATTTTGATAGTCCTCCTCATACTAGTAAAGAAGCATTAAATAAGGTTCTTACTTTAGCAGAAAAGTTATCAGATTATAGTAATTATATAAAAGTACATATTATCCATTTTACAGATATCCAAGAAGTTATTTATAAGAATTGTCCTAAAGAGTACATGATTACCATCATGCGTAGATGTATGTATAGAATAGCTGAGATGCTTGCTCATAGAGAAAACTGTAAGTGTATTGTTAATGGGGAAAGCATTGGACAAGTTGCTAGTCAAACATTAACTAGTATGAATGCAATTAATGAAGTAGTAAAGATGCCAGTTATTAGACCAGTATGTTGCTTAGATAAATTAGAAATTATTGATATAGCTAAAAAAATAGGAACATACGAAACAAGCATACTTCCTTATGAAGATTGCTGCACTATATTTGTGCCAGAACATCCAGTTATTAATCCAGAGAAGGAACTTGCTAGAGAATACGAAGAAAAATTTGATTATAACGCTTTAATTAAAGAAGCAATTAAGACTAAAGAAACAATTACTTTACCTAGAAAAGAAGAAGAGTTTGATAATATTTTATAAGATATCACCCATAATAAAAGTGGGTGATATTTTTTGAAGGGTTATAGTTTAAATGGAAATAACAAAGATAAACTTATAAATGAGTATAATAATTTATATGGTTTTAATTTAAAAGATAAAGAAGAAGATATGTTTAAAAGTTATATTAAACCTAAATATAGTGATGGATTTAAAAAGCAGTAAGCACCTTAACTTTTCTTCTCCTATATTTAATAATAGAATTACTGTTTTATCTTACTTTATTACATCTTTAACTGGAAGAAAGTATAAAGAAATATTCAATTACATTTGTTCCATAAAATTAGTGTCTTAGAATATCATTTAATCGCGAATTAACTATAAATATTAGCATAATTTGGTATTTTTTCATATTTGTGGTATAATAGGCGAACTAACAAAGGGGAAATTTATGTGAAAGAGTTATTTCTAAGATTATATAATGGAGATATGTCTGCAAGAGAAGAAATTATTTCTAATAATATGAAACTAGTATATTATTTAGTTCATAAAAGTGGTTTCGATAATACTGAGGACAATTATCAAATAGGACTTATCGGTCTTATAAGGGCTGTTGATACATTTGATATTTATAGTAGTTATAGTTTTAGCACTTACGCAGCTAAATGTATTAAGAATGAATTAAATATGTATTATAGAAGTTATTATAAAGAAAAAGCTGAGTATATTTTAGACGCTCCAAACAATAAAACAAGAAACGAACCACTTATTGAATATATCAGTGATGGCGTAGATATTACAAGTAATATTGATAGTAAAAGTTTTAGAGAAGTTCTTACGAGACTAGTTACAAGTATAGATAATGAAAGAGATAAGAAGATATTAAATTTATATCTTGGACTTAATGGTAAAAATTATAGACAAAAAGATATTGCTGATATTTTTGGTTTGGATAAAAGTACTGTAGGTAGACTAATAAAAAAATATTTAGAACTATTTAAGATTTATGTTAGTGAGCTAGGTACTGGAGATAAACCTATAAGTATAAAAGAAAGATTTAAAGATTATTCTAGTTTTAAACTTAGATATTTAATAAGAACGCTTAGTGAAAAAGATAGAAGTCTTGTATTAAAAAGATTAGATAATGCTGATAAGAGTTTAAGTGAAGAAGAAATACTAAGACTTTATAAAGATATACTACCAGAGATTAGTAATTCATTAAAGAATGTTAATGCTGAAAAGAAACTTTTCCGTAGAGTTAAAAGAGATATTGTTGCATTAATTTCTTTAATAGATATACATAGAAACCAAGTAAAAGATATAATAACAGATAGTAGTGATTATGAAAGAAAAGAACTATTGGGTTTAATTGGCATCGGTAGAGCAGTTTTAGATAGTGATAATTATACAGAATCTAGTAATAAAGTAGTAGAATATGTAAAAAAAGAAATAGATAAGAACGTTTTAGTAACAGACGACATCTTATATAAATGTGCGAGAATTGTTCAAAAGGGGGCTACATCATTTATTGATAGTTTAATTGCTTCTGGAGAAGATAAAAATATTTTAGAAACTTATTATTATGATTTAAAAAGTAAGATAGATTCTGGTAGAGAAGCATCTAAAGCAAATACTATCATTGGAAAAAGTATTAATAGTCAGATAGATTTTATTGATGATTACGTAGTTAACAAGAAAGTCTATGAAAGAGTACTTGACTTCATAGAGTCTTCTAAATATAAGAAGTTATTAGAAGTGCTTTACACTAATGAACTTAGCATTTATGTAATGCTTAAAGGATTATGTGGTAAGGTTTATGATAAGCAAGATATAGCATATTACTTTGGCATAACTATAGAAGAAGTTGATGATACTTACGCAAAAGTTTCTAAAATAGTAAGAGAGTATAAATTAGAAGATAAAACTCATGTTAGTGTAGGCTTTAAAAAGGAATATAAGAATATGCTTTAGGGCATGTTTTATAAGAACATTTGTTGTAAAAAAATGGAATGCGTGTTATAATATTTTTGTAATTTAGATTGGATATAATTGAATGAAAGAATTAGACATAGTAATTGAAGAAATAATAAAACAATATTCAATAATAAATGATTGCTTAAAGCAGGCAAATTTTTATAGTCCAATGAATTTAAAAAGGAAAACTGTTAGAAATATTTATGGCGATGATGATTTTTATATTTATATTTCAAAACTTCGCGATTATTTAAATGATATTATTACAGAGTCGTCTAATAGTATTATTAACTGTCAGTCTAGCTATAGAGTTACGACAAGAGTTAAAACATTAAACTCCATTCAATACAAAATTAGAAACTATTATTTAAATCACGAAAATGGGAACATTCCAATAAAGAAATGCCTAAATGATATATTTGGTATAAGAATAATATTAAAGGAAAATATTAATTATAATATTATTAAACATATTAATGAGACATTTCCTAAAATTAAAGTTATTGATTCAAGTAAAATGGATTATAAAGCGATTCATATATATTTTGGTAATGAAATTGATAACACATGTTTTCAGTGGGAGTTACAGTTATGGTATGAAAATGACGAACAAATAAATTTAAAATCACATAGTATTTATAAACAAGATTATGTTAAATGGGAAAAAGAAAAGGGTGATATTTCATGATAAAACATTATATAATTTTAGGTAGTTCTTATTATTTGGGGACAAGAATAGCACTTCATTATACTTTTGAAGGAGAGATGGATACTGCAAGAATACAAGGTGATTTAGATTACATAAGAAATACTTGTGGTGATGGTCTTCCTATTTCGGTTCATGTAATTCAAACAAAAGGTAAATCTTTTAAAAGCGTAAGTGATTATGATAAGTATTTTGAAGATGTTAAAGTAATAGAGACAAGAAAAGAATTTGCAGACATTTTATTAAAGGATAGACAGATTAAGGGGATTGATGCTGCTAGATATATTTTAACAAAGATTCCATGTACTCATTTAAAGTTAGAAAAACTTGTATATTTATGTTATGCTGATTACTTGTGTGATACTAAAGAAAAATTGTTTGATGATAAAATATATGCATTTAAATACGGACCAGTTATAGAAAGTGTTTATGAAACTTTTAAAAAGTGTGGATATGACGATTTAAAAGCAGAAGATGATTCAGTTTTATATGATGAATCTAAAAAAGACATGGCTTTTAGAAGTAGAATATATTGTGCAAAAAATGGTATTTTAAAGTTGAGTAGTATTGATAAGACTTTAGATAAATATGGTAGTATGAGTGCTGATGAACTTGTAAAACTAACACATAAGCCAAGCTCTCCCTGGTGCTATGCCGGAAGTGGAGACGTATCTTATAGAAGAATAGATGATAAATTAATTTTAAAGTATCATAAGAATGAGATTTGAAAATAGGCATGCCTTAGAGCATGTTTTTTTCTTTTGCATCAAAAAATTATGGCAATATTCGCACTTTTCTAGTATAATAAGTCTTGGGTGATTTAGGAATGAAAATATTAAGTGTTAATGCTGGTTCATCTTCATTAAAGTTTACTTTATTTGAGATGCCAGAAGAGAAAGAACTTATTAGTGGAGTTTTTGAAAGAATTGGAATTGAGAACTCATTTTATACTATTAAGTTAAATGGAGAAAAGATTAAAAAGGAAGCTGTTTTAAGGAGTCATACTGATGCAGTTAAGATTTTAACTCAAGAATTACTTGACAATAATATTGTTGAGGATTTAAGTGAGATTAAAGCTATTGGACACAGAATGGTTCATGGTGGTGAAAAGTATGCTAGTAGTGTACTACTAACTGATGAAGTTATTAAGACTGTTGAAGAACTAAGCGATTTAGCACCTCTTCATAATCCAGCAAATTTAGTTGGTGTACGTGCATTTATGGAAGTTATTCCTGATGCAGTTTCAGTTGGTGTATTTGATACAGCATTCCATCAAACTATGGAAGAAGATAAATACTTATATTCAGTACCTTATGAGTGGTATGAAGATTATGGTGTTAGAAAGTATGGTTTCCATGGAACTAGTCACAAATACGTTAGTCAAAAGATGGCTGAAATACTAGGTAAAAGTGATGCTAAGATTATTACTTGTCATATCGGCAATGGTGGTAGTTTAGCTGCTGTTAAAGATGGTAAGTGTATTGATACATCTATGGGATTTACTCCTAATGCTGGTATTATTATGGGAAGTAGAAGTGGTGATATTGACGCTAGTTTAATCCCATATGTAATGAAAAAAAGTGGCATGAGTATTAGTGATATAGACACAGCCTTAAATAAGAAGAGTGGTTTACTTGGCATTAGTGGCGTTAGTAGTGATTCTAGAGATATAGAAGATGGTATTAAATCTGGTAATAGTAGATGTGAACTAGCTCAAAAAATGTATGTAGATAAGATTGTTAATTATATTGCTATGTACTATGTTGAACTAGGTGGAGCAGATGCTATAGTATTTACTGCTGGTGTTGGTGAAAACTCTATTAGTACTAGAAAACAAATTGTTGAAAAGTTAGATTGCTTAGGAATTAAACTAGACGAAGAAAGAAATAACGTAAGAGGTAAAGAAGCTTTAATTAGTTCTGATGACAGTAAAGTTCTAGTTTACGTTATTCCAACTAACGAAGAGTTAATGATTGCTACTGATACTTATAATTTAGCAAAGTAAGGAAGTGATGATATGCTAGAAAAAAGCATATATAAAGCAATTAGTAAATACGATAATATCGTTGTTGCTAGGCATGTTGGACCAGATCCAGATGCAGTTTGTAGTCAGCTTGCTTTAAGAGATTCAATTAGACTTACTTTTCCTAAAAAAAATGTATATGCAGTAGGATTAAGTGTTTCTAGATTCAAGTACTTTGGCCATTTAGATCATATTGATGATAGTACTTTAGATAAACCATTACTTATTGTTTTAGATGTACCAAACATATCTAGAATAGATAGTGCTAATATAAAGAACTATGCTGATGTTATAAAAATAGATCATCATCCCTACGAAGATAAGATGGGTTCTTTAGAGATAGTTGATACTAATAGTTCATCAACTTGCGAGCTTATTGCACTTCTTATAAAAAATACAAGACTTAAGATGGATGATAAGATAGCTGAAAACCTATACTTAGGAATGGTTGCTGATAGTGATAGATTCTTACTTTCAACAACAACTGCAAGAACATTAGAAGTAGCTTCGTATTTAGTTGGAAAATATAATTTTGACTTAAACAATAGTTATAAGATGCTTTATGATAGACCTCTTAATGAGTTTAAGTTTCAAGCATTTCTTGCTCTTAATATGACAGTAACTGAAAATGGCTTTGCTTATATGAAGATTACTAAAGACATGATAAATGAGTATGGAGTAGATGCAGGTAGTGCGTCTAACATGGTTAATAACTTTAACTTTATTAAAGAAATCATTGCTTGGAGCTTTGTATCTTATGATGAGAAGACAGAATTATATAAAGTAAATATTCGTTCTAGAGGGCCGGTTATAAATGAGATTGCTCAGCAGTTTAATGGTGGGGGTCATAAGTTTGCTTCTGGCGCTAGAATAAAGAATGTTGATGATATTGATAGATTATTTAAAGCATTAGATGATGCTTGTAAGACTTATAAGGAGACTAATTTGTAGTCTTCTTTTGTAATGGAGAATTATGATAGATCGAAAATTAGTTGGTCATTTTGCAGCGCTTATAGGTTATTTAAATATAGCAATTAATCTAAACTCATATAGTCGTGTAAGAAACGAATATAAAAGTGTTTTAGATGAATTACTTGGTTGGGTTAAATATTACTATGAAAATACAAATTTAAATATAGTGAATCATGATAATTCTTTAAGCATTCATGATTTGTTAGAAGATATTAGAAATGATATTATATTTGATAAAAGTATGGGAATAGAGTTAGAAATTGCTGATAATATATTAATTAGGTATGATGCCATAGTTAAAATGATAAATGATGAAAGAAAGAGCACTTGTTAGTATTCTTTTACTTTTATTTTGCTTAGTGTTTTGATAAAATAAATATGGAAGGTGAAATAATGGATAAGTTAAAAGTTGTATTTATGGGAACACCTTTATTTAGTGTTAATGTATTAAATGCTTTAGCTGATAATTATGATGTTGTCCTTGTAGTAACAGCACCTGATGCTTATGTAGGAAGAAAGAAAGTTTTAACTCCTTGTGATGTTAAAAGAAGAGCTTTAGAGTTAGGTATACCAGTTAGTAGTCCAGTTAAGGTTTGTGCTGATTATAAAGATATTGTAAATGCTAAGCCTGATGTTATTATTACTTGTGCCTATGGACAAATAGTATCTAAAGAAATTTTAGATATTCCTAAGTATGGATGCATAAATATTCATGCGTCACTTCTGCCTAAATATAGAGGCGGAGCACCCATTCATTATGCATTAATAAATGGAGAAGAAGAAACAGGTGTTACTTTAATGTATATGGACGAAGGAATGGACACTGGTGATATGCTTGTAAGAAATAGCGTAAAAATAGAAGAAGATGATAACATTGAAACGCTTAGTAATAAACTATCTGTACTAGGTTCTAAAATGATTATTAAGTATTTAGAAGACATTATTAAAGGTAATATTAAAAGAATTAAACAAGATAGTTCTAAAGCATCATTTGCTAGAATTATTAAAAGAAGTGATGAACACTTAGATTTTTTTGTTAGTAATAAAGACGTATATAATAAATTTAGAGCACTTAGTCCTAGTCCACTACCTAATTTTATAATGGATGATACTGAGATAAAGATAGCTGAGTGTGAGCTTAGTGATGAAGAGGGCGATGCTTCAAAAATTATTAATGAAGGAAAAGACTACTTTATTATTGGCTGCATGAGTGGGTCTATAAAAGTGACTAAGATTAAGCCATCTGGTAAAAATATTATGAGTGTCAAAGACTTTAAAAATGGTTATGGAAGTCTTTTAGGTAAGGTGTTAAAGTGAAACTTATTTTAAAACAAAAAGTATTTAGCTGGTTTGATTCATATAACATCTATGATGAGAATGAAAATGTTATCTATAAAATTAAGGGAGAATTTTCTTGGGGACATTTACTTAGAATATATGATGAAAATGACAATGAACTTGGGTTTATAAAACAAAAAATGTTTACTTGGTTTCCAAAATTTATCTTAAACGTTGGTAGCAAGGAATATGTATTACTTAAAAAGTTTGCTTTTGTTAAAGAAGTATTTAACATAGAGGATTTGGATATAGAAGTAACTGGAAACTTCTTAAGATGGAATTATGAAATTAAGAGGCATGGTGAAGTTATTGCAAGAGTCTTGAAAAAATTTAGTTATACGGATGTTTATGAATTAGATATAAAAAATAAAGATGATGCTCTACTTATTTTAGAGATAGTATTATCAATTGATGCGTTACATTGTGATAGTGGAGGAACTAATGGATAAATTTAAACAAATCTGGAATAATCCAAGGTATAATGCTTTAATAAGACTTGGACTATGGTTTATATTCTTTACTCTTGTTATAGCATTTATTAGGTTATCACCTAAAGAAGAAGTACCTAAAAAAGAAGAAAAAGTGCAGATTACTTATAGTGACATAAAAAAAGAATTTGTAAATTCTTCAGTTATGCTTACGATGAGTAATGATACTTATTATATTAGTGGTGTTATTAAAGATGGAGTATTTAATGGTACTATACAAAATGATGGAATTACTAATAAAGTCTACTATGATGGAGTAATGTATATAGTTAACAAGAATAATAAAGAAGAAACTAGTATATATAATGAACTTAATAATAAGCTAATACTACCTAAAGATATAATAAACACTATAGATAACTATAACGGACTACTTAAAAGTACTACTGAAGGTAAAAGTTATACCTATGACATAAATGGAGAAAAGTATATTATATATATTAAAGATGAAAAAATATGTAAAGTAACATATGAAAAAGATAATTTAGTCTATACCTTAGAGTATAATTATTTATAGAAGTAGAAAGAGGTAAAAATGAAAAAGAAGTTTCTAATATTTATAGTTGCAATTGGATTATTATTTTCTGGCGTAAGTATGGCTAGAGCAGACAGTGGTTGGGACTCCAGTTATGATTCTGGAGGAAGCTGGGACTCAGGTGGAAGTTGGGACTCAGGTGGAAGTTGGGACTCTGGCTGGGATTCAGGAGGAAGTTGGAGTTCAAGCTCATCAGGCGGAAGTTATGGAGATGGGGATGGAGTAGCTTTCCTAATAGTTTTTACAGTAGTTATAATTGTAATTATTTATTTAAGTATTAATAACCGTGGTGGCAAAGGTGGAAGTGGTTCTACAAGTAACTTTAATAAATATTCTGATATAAAAGATGATAGATTAAAGAAGATTGGCATGGACTCTGATGAATTTAAAAAACTAGCATTTGAATTATATAAGAGCATTCAAGAAGAATGGATGAACTTTGATTATGATGGTCTTAGAAAGCACTTAACTGATGAATTATACAATAGTTATATCATGCAGCTTGATGCCCTAAAAGTTAAGGGTCAGCAAAATATAATGAAAGACTTTGAAAATATTGATGTTAAAATTACTAATATAACTGAAGAAGCCGGTATTGTTAACATTACTGTCTACTTACATACAGCTATGTATGATTATGTAGTAGATAATAATAAAAAGACAGTAAGAGGCAAAGATAATCATAAGATTGATATAGAGTACTCAATTACATTTGTAAAAGCAAGTGAGGATAGCGAAAAGAAGTGTCCTAACTGTGGTGCTTCATTTGAAGGAGTAGCTGGTGGTAAATGCGAATACTGTGGAAGCACAATAGTTGTTGGGCCTAAAGAATATGTAATGAGCAAGAAAACTTGTATTGGGCAAAGGATGAGATAATGGAAGAGAAAATAAAATTACTTGGAAAAGACTTTTCTCTTCCAATGTTCATTACAAAAGTAAACAACATATTTGTAATGTATTACACAGCAATTATGATGAATGATGAAAAAAGAGTAGCTCACTTCTTATCAGATGAAGTTTATCAAAATATGAAAGAAAGAATAGATAAATTAAATGCTGCAAACGAAAGAGAAATGTTTGACGAACTTAATGTTAAAACAACTGAAATTAGTGATATAATAGATAGTGATAATGAATACATTATCAAAGTAACTCTAGTAAGTAGGTACATGGATTATATTATTGATAAAACAACTTTTAAATATAAAAGAGGTATTAATGATAGAAGAATCGAAAAAACTAATTATCTAGAACTACATAAAAAGAAGAATGTTAAAGATAAAGGAATCGTTAGTAAGTGTCCATCATGCGGAGCATCAATAGATGTTAATCGAAGTGGTCACTGTGAATATTGTGGAACAACATTCGATAATGAAAATTATGATTGGATTTTAACATCCATAAGAGATGTTTAAATAAAGAAAAGAGGTAAATTATGGGATTAATTAAAGCAGCCGGAAAGGCAGTATCAAGCACACTTAAAGACCAATGGAAAGAGTTTATTAAGTGTGAAAACATGGATAATAACACATTAATGGTTAAAAAAACTACTAGTAATGGTGTTATTACTAAAAAAAGTGCTATAGAAGTAGCACCAGGCCAAATAGCAGTAATCTTCCAAAGTGGAAAAATATTAGATGCTACTGCTGAAGAAGGTATTTATACATTTGACGAAAGCTCGTCTCCATCATTTTTTGCAGGTGACTTTGGCAAAGTATTTAAAGAAATGTGGACTCGTTTTACATATAATGGAGCAACTAATAAAGACCAAGCAATATTCTTTATAAATGCTAAAGAAATTATTGATAATAAGTTTGGAACACCAGCTCCAGTACCATATCAAGACTATTCACATCCAATTCCAAACCAAATGACAAATACAATTACTCCACTAAGAGTAGAAGTTAAATGCTTTGGTAAATATACATTTAAAATTACTGATCCAGCAGTATTTATGAGAGAAGTAGCAGGTACTGCTGATGTATATTATAAAGATGATATTTGTGAACAAATGCGTAGTGAAGTTCAAGCAAGTTTTCAAAAAGTACTTAATGAACTAGGAAACTCTGAAAATAAAGCACCAGTTCTAGAACTTCCATCTTATACAGATAAGATTAAAGAAATAATGGATAAAAAAGTATTTGACCAAAACATCAGAGACCGTGGTATGAGTATTAAATCATTCATTATTGAATCAGTAACTTTAGATGAAGAATCTAACCGTAAGATTGATAACTATGAACTATCAAGTAATAATTACATGCAACAAGGCGCTATTGTTGGTGGTATGAGTAAAGCAGTAGTAGATGCTGCTAATAACAGTAATGGTGCAGCAACTGGTATGATGGGTGTTGGTATGGTAAATATGGCATCTAATGGTATGATGAATAATGCAATGGGTGCAGCATTTACAAACACAGAAGGTTCTAAAATAGACTTAAGTGGAGAAGAAAAGAAAGAAACATCTGCTCCAGCAGGTAAGATGAATTTCTGCCCTAACTGTGGAACTAAGGCTTCTGGCAAATTCTGCTCTAACTGTGGAACAAAACTAGAATAACTAATACAAAGAGTAACACCGTTGCTCTTTTTTTTATAAACTAAGTGTAAATTAAATTTTCGCCCGTGCTTATAGTACGGGTAAAAATATTTATATTAAAAAAAATTTATTAAAAATCTCCCTTGACAAATCCTTAAATGTTTTGCATAATTAATGATAGAAAGTAGTGGTAAAAAAATGAAAGCAGAAGAAATACAAAAGAAACAAAAGAGAGTAATGATTTATATAATGATTATATCACTTATATGCGTTGTAGGTGTATCATATGCATTCTTTACTGCCGGAATGAGTTCTGAAACAAGCACTACAGTAAGAGCTGATGCCGGAACAATGAAAATAACATATAGTGGAGGAGCAAATATAAATCTAGCTGGAATATATCCTAAAGATGATGTATGGGCTACAAAAACTATAACAGTAACTGGTAATAATACAACAGATGCTGAAATGTACTATAAGTTAACTTTAGTAGTAGACTCAAATACATTTAAAACAGATGATTCATTACAATATGAATTAGTAAGTACTAATACAAGTACTAATGGAGAAATAATTCCAAATATATCTAAAAAAGATGTTACTGGTACATCTATTGAATTAGGTAGTGGACACTTTGTAAAAGCAAATAATGCTAAACATACATATCTATTAAAGATATATTATCCTAAAAAGGCTACTAGCCAAAACGCAAATCAAGGAGCATCATTTAGTGCTCATGTAGAGATAACAAGTGCTAAAGCACCTACTGCTAATACTTTATCTAAAGCAATATTAGCAAAGAATGAAGTTAAAGCTCCAATTACAACACCAGGAGCAGCAATATCTACTGCTGATGAAGCACTTTTAGCAAGTGCAGAAGATGATTATGGAACTTCTTATTATTTTAGAGGCGCTGTAACAAATAACTATGTACAGTTTGCTAATAAGTGCTGGAGAGTAGTAAGAGTTGGTGGAGATGGTTCAGTAAAACTTATCTTACATAACGATAATACTGCTGGGGCTGCTAATCCTTGTGATGCTGCTAATAATAGTGCTAGTGCAGCATTTGCAAGATACTCTGATACAACATATAAAAG
>CAKOOK010000012.1 GCA_934098515.1 uncultured Bacilli bacterium | reverse complement strand
TCTTTAAAATAAATAAAAGGACTAATATGATAATAAGTTTATCTAAAATAGATTTTAACTGTTTCATACGCATCACTTCCTTCTTTTTAAGAGGGGAGAAGCCTAACATAGTACTCTTCAAGAAGGTATATTATCACAAACATCAAACTCATGCAAGTCCTTTATTTATGCCGGTTTGCAGACTTTTAAAATCTGCATTTTTCTATAAATAAGTGCACTTTTAGTTTGATTTATAATAAAAGTATGATATTATATCTTAAAGGAAGGGATTTTTATGAATATAATTTTAGAGATTGAGAAAATCCTTAGTGATTTAGGATATGAAAACGCTAAGGTAACTGTAAGTAATAGACCTGATTTGGGTGATTATCAGTTTAATGGAGCCTTCAATTTAGCACGGGTATATCATAAAAGTCCAGTAATGATTGCTGATGAAATAGTTGAAAAACTAAAAGATAATAAAAATTTTAAGAATGTAACTAATGCAAATGGCTTTGTAAACTTAACTTTAAGTGATGAATTTCTTGTTAATTACATGAATGAAGTAAATGATAATTTTGATATAAATACATATAAAATAGATACTGATGAAACTATCTTTTTGGATTATGGAGGAGCAAATGTTGCAAAAGCACTTCATGCGGGACACTTACGTAGTCCAAATATTGGTGAGGCTTTAAAAAGGTTATGTGAAGCAGTAGGATATAAAACTATTAGTGATGTTCACTTTGGAGACTGGGGTAGACCTATGGGACTTATCATATGTGAAATTAAGCATAGATATCCAGAATTAGATTTCTTTAATCCTAATTTAGAAAGCTATCCAAAAGAAAGCCCTGTTAATTTAGAAGATTTATATGACATTTATCCATTAGCGAGTACTAAAGCTAAAGAGGATGAATCTTATATGGAAGAGGCTCGTGAGTTTACTAGAAAATTACAAAATAAAGAAAAAGGGATCTATGAATTATATGAGGCATTTACGAGTATTGCAATAGATGATATAAAGGATATCTATCATATGCTTAATGCTACGTTTGATTTATATGAAGGTGAGAGAGATGCTGATGAGTATATTCCAGAACTTTTAGATTACTTTAAAAAAGGAAATTATACAGAAATTAGTGATGGAGCTACTATCATTGATGTTAAGGAAGATACTGATAAAAAAGAAATGCCTCCAGTTATTCTTATTAAAAGTAATGGTGGAGTATTATACGATACTACAGAATTAGCAACTCTTTACTCAAGAATTAAAAGATTTGATGCACAAAAGTATTTCTATTTAACTGATATTCGTCAAGAATTACATTTTGTTCAAGCATTTAGAGCAGCATATAAAACTAAGCTAGTATCAAAAGATATAAGTTTAGAATGGTTTGGTTTTGGAACTATGAATGGGCCAGATGGTAAGCCATTTAAAACTAGAGATGGTGGAGTAATGCCCCTAAGAAAACTAATTGACTTAGTTAAAGATGAAACTAGAAAAGTAATTAAAGATAATATTAAAGAAGAAGATAAAGATGAGCTTGCTTATAAATTAGCAATTGCTGCTATTAAATATGCAGATCTTCTTCCTAATAGAACTAGTGATTATGTTTTTGATCCTGTTAAGTTTAGTGATATTAATGGTAAAACTGGTACATATCTACTTTATAGTACGGTAAGAATGAAATCATTACTAAATAAATGTGAGACAGAATATAAAAAATATCATAAAATATCTTCTATTTATGAAAGAAATATTATTATGAATATTATAAATTTAAGAAATACTTTAGAAAAATCATTTGCATCACGCTCATTAAATGAAATTTGTGAGTATCTATATAGACTAACTAGTTCATTTAATGCTCTATACTCTAACTGTGAAGTACTAACTGAAAAAGATACAGAAACTAAAGAAAGCTTATTAGTTTTAACAAAATTAGTTTATGAAACAAATAAATACTTATTAGACATCCTAGCAATAGATGTTCCAGATAAAATATAAAAAGGAAACCACGAAGGCTTCCTTTTTTAGATGTTTCCGTTATTGTTGTTTCCCCAAGACCATCCAGCACCAATTATAATTACTAAAAGAATAAATAATACAATCCATAAAGCTGCGCCTAGTCCGTATCCACCATTAGTGTTTCCAACATAACCAGTATTGTAACAAGGGTTATATGGAGTATTCATTCCATTATAACCACCATTGTATCCGTAATAATACATGTTAATACCTCCTTTGTATCTACTATAGTTTACTCAAAACTAATCAAAGTTGTTAATAAATTTTTAAAACTTTCTAAATAATCTTGGTTAAAGATACGCATCATGTTATAATTGGAGTGGTGATAAACAATGTTCGGATACATAATAGGAAGCGTAAAATATTTAACAAGTAATCATATAATTTTAGAAAATAATGGTATTGGTTATATTATCTTTGTTGCAAATCCATATGCATATGAGATAGGTAAAGAGTATACTGTATATACTTATCAAAATATAACGGAAAACGAAAATTCATTGTATGGATTTAAAAGTATGGATGAGAAAGAATTATTTTTAAGACTAATTGCGGTAAAAGGATTAGGACCAAAGACCGCGTTACCTATGTTTGCGTCAGGTTCAGTAAGTGGAATTATTGATGCAATAGATAGAGAAAACATTCTTTATTTAACTAAATTTCCTAAAGTTGGTGATAAACTAGCAAGACAAATTATCTTAGATCTAAAAGGCAAAATTAATATTGAGGTTACAAGTACAAGTAGTAATGAAGAACTTGTTGAGGTTTTACTTAATCTTGGATATAAAAGTGCGGATATTAAGAAAGTCTTACCTAAAGTTGATTCTGAATTAAGTATTGAAAATCAAATAAAGGAAGCATTAAAACTAATGTTGAGGTAGGTTATGATAATTGGTATTGATATAGATGAAACAATTACAAATACGCATGATGAGGCACTTAAATATGTAAAAAAATATGCACCTAATTTGGAATTTAATGACTACTGTGATGATATTAAAAATAAAGATGTTAAAGCATTTCTAGAAAAACATGCTTACAATATTCAAAGTAATTTAACTTTAAAACCTTATGTGAAAGAGGCTTTTAGTATGTTTAAGGAGCATGGGTTTAAGATTGTTATTATTACAGCTCGTGGGTATGATTTAAATTATGAATATGAAAAAGCTAGTATAGATATGCTTAAAAAATATGATTTACCGTACGATGAAATCTATTATAAACAAAATAAAAAGGGGAAAATTGCTAAAGAGTTAAATGTATCATATTTCATTGACGATAAAGAAAAGGTTTTGGACGAAGTAAAAAAATATGGAATTCAAACTATTTGGTATACAAACGAAAAGAAGGAAAGTGAACATTTAATTTTTAGTAACTGGCTAGATATAGCAAACTATATTATAGAAAGAAGTAATTAAATGGAAGAAAGAGTAATAACAAGCGAAGAATTACCTAGTGATAATAACCTAGAAGAAACATTAAGACCCCAAGTATTAGATGAATATATTGGTCAAAATGAAGTAAAAGAAAATATTCGTGTCTTTGTTGAGGCTGCTAAAATGAGAGGTGAATCCTTAGATCACGTTTTACTTTATGGTCCCCCAGGACTTGGTAAAACAACTTTGGCACATATTATTGCAAATGAACTTGGTGCTAATATTAAAACAACCACTGGGCCTTCTTTAGAAAAAAGTGGTGATTTAGCAGCTGTTTTAAGTACATTAGAACCAGGCGACGTCTTATTTATAGATGAAATACACCGCATACCTAAATTTATTGAAGAAATTTTATATCCAGCAATGGAGGATTTTGAACTAGATATAGTAGTTGGTAGTGAGGGAAGTAGCAGGAGCATCAAAATAGACCTTCCACCATTTACCTTAGTTGGTGCAACGACTAGGGCAGGAGATATCTCTGCACCCTTAAGAGATAGATTTGGTATCGTTGCAAAACTAAACTATTATACGGACGAAGAACTTCAAAAAATAATTGAAAGAACTAGTCGTGTTTTAAACATGAAAATAAATAATGAAGCAGCAGCTGAGCTTTCTAAAAGGAGTCGTAAAACTCCAAGAATTGCTAATAGATTATTTAAAAGGGTAAGAGATTTTGCTCAGGTAAAAGGATTAGAAGAAATAGATTTAGAAACAACTATGGAAGCTTTAGATAGATTAAAAGTGGATAATTATGGTTTAGATCAAATTGATATTGAGTATTTAGAAAGTTTAATTTATAAATTTAATGGGGGACCAGTTGGTGTTGAAACTATTGCTTCATCAATTGGTGAAGAAGTTTCTACACTAGAAGATGTTGTGGAGCCATACCTTATGCAAGAAGGATTCTTAAAAAGGACACCTAGAGGAAGAATGGCTACTGATAAAAGTTACAATCACATTAAAGGAGGATTATTATAATGGATCGAAAAATTTCAAGTTTACTAAGAAAGGAAACACAAAGGCAAGAAGAAAATATTGAACTTATTGCAAGTGAAAACTATGTATCAAAAGATATCTTGAAACTACAAGGAAGTATCTTAACAAATAAGTATGCTGAAGGATATCCTGGTAAAAAGTATTATGGAGGATGCACTTATATTGATGAAATTGAGAACTTAGCAATTGATTATGCTTGCAGGCTATTTCATGTAAGATATGCTAACGTACAACCACACTCGGGGTCATCAGCAAATATGGCTGTATATAAGGCTTTGCTTAATATAGGTGATACTGTTTTGGGGATGGATTTATCAAATGGTGGTCATTTAACTCATGGTCATCCGATGAATTTTAGTGGTAAGGAATATAATATTGTTTCTTATACAGTTGATAAAGAAAGTGGTATTATTGATTATAATGAATTAAGAAATATCGCTTTAGAAACTAAACCAAAAATGATTATTGCTGGAGCAAGTGCTTACTCAAGAATGATTGACTTTGCTAAGTTTAGAGAGATAGCTAATGAAGTAGGAGCTTATTTAATGGTAGATATGGCACATATTGCTGGGCTAGTAGCTACTGGTTTACATCCATCACCAGTACCATATGCTGATGTTATAACAACTACTACTCATAAGACTTTAAGAGGGCCTAGAGGTGGACTTATCTTAACTAATGATGAGGAGATTATAACTAAGATTAATAAAACAATCTTTCCAGGAATACAAGGTGGACCACTCATGCATGTAATTGCTGCTAAAGCACAATGTTTCTATGAAGCAATGGAACCTAGTTTTAAAGACTATACTACAAATATTATTAAAAATGCTAAAGCATTAAGTAAGGTATTTATGGATAATGGAGTTAAAGTTATTTCAGGTGGAACTGATAATCACTTAATGCTTATTGATGTGAAATCTTCTTTTGGAATAACTGGTAAGGAAGCCGAAACTATCCTTGATAAGATAAACATTACAACCAACAAAAATACTATACCAAATGATACTGAAAGTCCATTTAAAACATCAGGTTTAAGAATTGGTACTCCAGCAATGACTACGAGAGGATTTACTACTGAGGACTTTGAAGAAGTAGGTATCATCATAATTGAGGCTTTAAGAAATAAAGATAATGAAGAGGTTTTAGATAATTTAAGAAAACAAGTATTAAGATTAACAAGTAGTCATCCACTATATAGAAAGGAAGTATAACATGACTAAATGGGATAAAGAATATATTAAATTATGCACAAAAATATTGGATGAAGGAGTAAGAGTTCAAAATAGAACGGGGATAGATACGATTAAAATACCATCATATCATTTGCATTTTGATTTAAGTGAAGAGTTTCCTGTTCTTGCTACTAAGCAGCTTTTCTTTAGACAAGCAATAATTGAAATGTTATGGATTTACCAAGCACAGTCTAATGATGTTAGATGGCTTCAAGAACGTAATGTTCATATTTGGGATGAATGGGAGATTGATGAAGAAGGCTTATGGAAAGCAACTCAAAATGTTGTAGAGAACGGCAAGTACGTTAAAAAAGAAGTAGTAAGAAAATTTCCTAAAGAATATGCTCATACAATTGGTACAGCATATGGTTATATTACAAATAAGTTTAAACTAACGCAAAATCTAATTGATACAATTAAAAATAATCCGACTGATCGACGTATGGTAATGAGTTTGTGGCAAAATGATTATTTAGATACGGCTGTTTTACCATCATGTGTATGGTCAAGTGAATGGGATGTAACAGATGGAAAAATAAATCTATGGGTTCACCAAAGAAGTTGTGATGTTCCACTAGGCTTGCCATTTAATGTAACTCAGTATGCTGTTTTACTATCACTAATTGCTCATGTAACTGGACTAAAACCAGGAACAATTGATTGGAGTATTAAAGATGCACACATTTATGTAAATCAAATAGATGGTATTAAAGAGCAGATTGAAAGATCAAAAACAAACGATGATATTAAAGCTCCAACATTATGGATTAATCCTGAGGTAACAGATTTCTTCAAATTTGATAATAGTAAAGATTTAAAAGATATTAAAGTAGTAGGATATGAACATATGGGACCTATCAAATTCCCAATAGCTCAGTAGTGTTATGGATAATTTATCATTAATAGCAGCCATTGGCAAAAATAATGAACTCGGAATTGATAATCATTTATTATGGCATTTAAAAGAAGATATGAAATTCTTTAGGGAGACCACAGCAAATAAAACTATAATTATGGGAAGAAAAACCTTTGAATCACTTCCTGGACTTTTAAAAGGAAGAAAGCATATTATCTTATCATCAAATGAATCTTACAAAGTAGATGGTGCTACTGTAATGCACACTAAAAAAGAAATTTTAGATTATATAAAAAGAACAGATGAGGAATGTTTTATTATTGGTGGTGCTAAAATCTATAAAGAGTTTCTACCATATTGTAAATATCTTTATTTAACTTTAGTTGATTTGGAAAAAGAAGCAGATACTTTCTTTCCAGAGTTTGATAAAACACTATATGATGCTGAAATAATCAAAAAATGCACTGAGGATGGAGTAAATTTTATATTCATGAAATACACGAAAAGGCTTTAAAACAAGGTCTTTTTGTTTTATAATAACTTATGGAGGAATCTTTATGGCAAAAGAAGCAGATCGCATAAAACCAATCAAAAGAAGAATTAGTTGGATAGTACCAGAAAATACTGAAGATATAATAAAAATGGCTTCTATTGATAGTTTATCTAGTTTAAGTTATCGTCAGTTAGATAGACTTCGTGACCATATAGATTATATTCTTGAAATAGTTAAAAGCAAGAGAGATCAAAAAGATGGAATCCTATCAATTATTTATGCTTGTGATTATTATGGAGCAGATATATTAAAGGCACCTATAGAGAAATTAATAAGACTAACTGAAACCCTTATGGGAGTGAAAGTAGAAGACTATCCGAATTATGAAACAATTATAAATTTATTAACAGAAAGAAGTGTAGTTAAAAATGAAAACAGAAGAATTTGATTATTATTTACCAAAAGAACTTATTGCTCAAACTCCATTAGAAAAGAGAGATGAAAGTAGACTTCTTGTAATGGATAGGATAACCGGAGATCTTACTCATAAACACTTTTATGATGTAATAGATTATCTTAATAAAGGAGACGCTTTAGTAATAAATGATACTAAAGTTATTCCAGCAAGAATTATTGGCATTAAAGAGGAAACTGGTGCAGTTATTGAGTTACTGCTTTTAAATCCTGAAGAAAAAGATATTTGGAAGTGCCTAGCAAAACCGCAAAAAAGGCTAAAAGAAGGAACAATCATAACCTTTGGTGATGGCTCTCTAAAAGCCAAAGTAATCAAAATCAAAGAAGAAGGTATAACAGAAGTAGAACTAATTTATAATGGCATCCTAATGGAAATTTTAGAGAAATTAGGAACCATGCCACTACCACCTTATATTCATGAAAAACTAGAAAACAAAGATATGTACCAAACTGTATATGCCAAAGAATATGGATCTGCTGCAGCGCCAACTGCTGGCTTGCATTTTACTCCAGAATTACTTAAGAAAATAGAGGAAAAAGGCATCAAGATAGTGCATATTACTTTACATGTTGGACTTGGTACGTTTAGACCTGTTAGTGTGGAAGACGTTACTAAACATGTCATGCATAAAGAACACTATATAATGACTAAAGAAGCCGCAGATACTCTTAATGAGATTAGAGAAAAAGGTGGTAAGATTTATGCTGTTGGTACTACCAGTGTAAGAACTTTAGAAACAATTATGCAAACTAATGAAAAGTTTGTTCCAGCAAGTGGAGATACAAGCATCTTTATTTACCCAGGATTTAAATTTAAAGGAATTGATGGCCTTATTACAAATTTTCACTTACCAAAAAGTACATTAGTAATGTTAGTATCAGCTTTCTCAAGTAAAGAAAATATCTTAAATGCTTATAATGAAGCTGTTAAAATGAAATATCGTTTCTTTAGTTTTGGAGATGCTATGTTAATAAAATAAAGGAGTGACTTATGAAAATAGAATATACATTAATTAAAAAAGAAAAAAATACAGGAGCAAGACTAGGAAAAATTAAGACAAATTATGGAACATTTGATACACCTATGTTTATGCCAGTAGGAACTCAAGCGACTGTAAAAACTTTATCACCAGAAGAACTAAAGGCTTGCGATGCCGGAATAATCCTAGCAAATACTTATCATTTATGGCTAAGGCCTGGAGAGGATGTTGTAGCAAAGGCTGGTGGTTTACATAAGTTTATGAACTGGGATGGCCCAATTTTAACAGATAGTGGTGGTTTTCAAGTATTTAGTTTAGCGAAACCAAAAGATATCTCTGAAGAAGGTGTAAAATTTAAAAATCAGTATAATGGGGATGCTCTATTTTTAACACCTGAAAAAAGTATTGAAATTCAAAATAAATTAGATAGTGATATTGCGATGAGTTTTGATGAATGTATTGGCTGGCCAGCATCTTATGAATACTGTAAAAAATCTATGGAAAGAACTCTAAGATGGGCTAAAAGAGGTAAAGATGTCTTTAATAATCCAAGACAAAGTTTATTTGGTATCGTTCAAGGTGGAGAGTATGAAGACTTAAGAAAAGAATGTGCTCTTAAATTAGCTGAAATGGATTTTGATGGATACTCAGTAGGTGGTACTAGTGTTGGTGAAGATAAACCGACCATGTATAAGATGGTGAGTTATGCTACTAAATATTTACCAGAAAACAAAGTAAGATACCTAATGGGTGTAGGAGATCCAATTGATATTGTTGAAAATGTTATTCGTGGTATTGATATCTTTGACTGTGTATCACCAACAAGACTTGCACGTCATGGTCATGCTTTAACAAAATATGGAAAGATAAATTTAAAAAATGCTAAATATAAAGAAGACTTTACGCCAATAAGTAGTGAATGTGATTGTTATGCTTGCAAACATTATACAAAAGCCTATATTAAACATTTAATTAACTGTGATGAAACGTTTGGAGCAAGACTTCTTTCAATTCATAATATAAACTATCTCATAAACTTAACTAAAGAGCTAAGAGAAGCAATCAAAAATGATACTCTTTTAGAATATAGAGAGGAGTTTATTAAGAACTACTATGGTGAAAAAGAATAATTTAATTTTAAGTATTTTATTAATTGGTGTAAGTGTATTTTTACTTCTTGGCATTAGTAAAACAGTTAAAGATCATCATGATAGACAGTATACAGTTGTCTATAATAAAATAAAAGAAGCAGCTAAAGTATGTTATCAAAAAACTGAATGTGATGGTGAAATAACCTTGAAAGATCTATACGATAGAGGATACCTTGAAGAAGTAATTGACCCGATAACTAAAGAACCAATTGATTCATCACTTTGTTTAATAAAAAAAGATAAAAATATTACATTCTGTAAAGAAAAAGGAGAGTAATAATGAGAAATAAAGATCGCTCATATATCGAATATATTGCAGTAATTATAACTGCTCTATTAATAATTGTAAGTATATTCTTAATAATATTTAATTATTTTAAAAAAGAAAAAATTAGAAAATATAGTGACTATGAAATGTTAATAACAGATAGTACATATAAATATTTAGATAACCATAAAGATATTGTAGAGAAACTAAAAAATGACTATGCTTATATCAACTTAAAAGTAGAGGATTTAGTAAATGATTCATATCTAAATAATGATATTAAAAATCCTAAAACTAAAAAGTCAGCTTTAAATGATAAAATTGGTATAACTTTAGATGAATATGAAAATATATCTGTAACATATCCATCAAAATATGATAGTGGCTTTTTTACAAAAAACATTATTAAAAATTTAAGTAACAAAGAACTAAGTTTAAAAGACATTTTAAATACAACATCACTTGCTTTTGTTTATGATGGAAAAATAATAGATAACTACTTAACTTTGGATAATGTAAAATTAAAAGAAGAATATAATTTAGATGAAATTGGTCTTTATGAGATAACCTACATTTTTAAGGAAAAAGAATATAAGACTAATGTAATTGTTGTTGATGATAAGGCCCCTTTAATAACCGATATAAATTATAATAAAGAAAAATATCAAAATAGTATTAGGGTAAGTGCTAATATTGCTGATGAAGATTCTGGACTTGCATCATACAGTATTTCTAAAACTTGTAAAAATTATCAAAATGTAACTGGTAATAAAATAGATGGCGAGATTAATGAAAACGGGTTATGGTATATCTGTGTTAAGGACTTATCTGGTAATATGACTAAAAAAGAAATTAATATTACAAATATTGATAATACGCCTCCGGTAATAAATATTGGTGAGTTTGATAAAGATAATAAAATAATTAAAGGGGAAATAACTGATGAAGAATCAGGAGTAGTAGCTTATGCTGTAACAAAAACTGTATCTAAACCAACAAGTTGGATAATAATTGATAACACAAAAAAATTTGATAAACTAAATTATCAAATTACTAAAAAAGGAACATATTATGTATGGGCTAAAGATGCTTCAGGAAACGTTTCAAGAAGTAAAGCAATTGATTTAAATTGGGTTAATTAAGTACTTTATCTACTATGCCATACTCTAGTGCTTCAGAACTATTTAGATAATGATCTCTTTCTGTATCATTATCTATTTTTTTGATACTTTGACCTGTAAGACTTGCTAAAATACTATTAAGTTTTTTCTTCAGACTAAGAATTCTTTCAGCTTGTATCTTGATTTCTGTGGCTTGTCCTTGAGTACCACCTAGAACCTGATGAATCATCACTTCAGAGTTAGGCAAGATAAGCCGTTTACCCTTAGTGCCATTAGCAAGAATAATTGCCGCCATACTTGCACACATTCCACAAGCTACTGTTGAAACGTCACTCTTAACATAATTCATCGTATCAAAAATACTCATTCCACTAGTAACCGAACCTCCTGGGCTACTGATATAGATATAAATATCTTCATGATTAAGTGAATCTAAATAAAGAAGTTCGGAAATAATTAAACCTGCCATATTATCATCAATTTCACCATTTAAAAAAATAATACGACTACTAAGTAACTTCGTATAAATATCATAAATCTTCTCACCACTAATACTTTTCTCAATAATATTTGGAATTAAGACCATTATTTTTTCACCTATTACTATTTTAAATAAAATAAAAGCAAAATATACATTAAAAAGAGTTTTTTTTTAAGACAAATTTTGATATACTTAACTATAGAATAACGAGGAGTGATTAAAATGTTACTAGATAGAGCATTACAAAAAAAGTATCAATCTGGTATGAAATTTCTTTTATATGTTGCGGTAAGACATTTGGGTTATGAGGATATTAACTACCTGCATAGCATTGATAAAGGGCTTTATTCAAAGATAATCGCACCAAGAATTTTAACTGATGAAGATATTGAAAAAATAAAAGAATATATTAATGAACTTATAAATAAAAATTTAAAAATAACTAAAAAGGTTGTTACTAAAAGTGATGCTTATACATACTATATGAAAAAAGGTTTAACTGAAAAAGCAGGTAATATCCAAAATTTAAATACTAAAACAGTAACTTTATATGAATTAAATGGGTACTACAATTACTTCATGAGTGATATGCCTCAAACTACTGGTGAACTTAAAAATTATAGAATAACTTATCTTGGAAATAATATGATAGTTTTATCTACTCCGGTTGAAGAAGATGGTGTAATTCCAGAATATGTGCCACAAAATCTTATTATTAAAAGTTTTGCTGAGTATACTTCTTGGATGAATAAACAAAATATAAAATATGTAGCTGATTTAAATAATATAATTTCTAAGAGTAAAATTAAATCGTTTATCAAAAAGAATGATATTATAATGGATAGTACTTTGAGTGATGCTGCTGAGGTAATAAAAAAAGAAGGCAAGAAACTGATTCTTCTAGGAGGACCATCATCTAGTGGTAAAACTACTACTACGAGAAAATTATCATTATATTTATCTGCACTAGGACTTAATCCAATATATTTAAGTTTAGATGATTATTTTGTAGAACGCAAAGATAATCCTAAAAACCCTGATGGCACGTACAATTTTGAATGTTTAGAAGCTATTGATTTAGAACTATTTAATACACAAATTAATAAACTTCTTGAAGGTGAAACAGTAAGCATTCCAACGTTTAATTTTATAACGGGAACTAAGGAATATAAGGGTAAAGAAATAACGATGAAGGAAAATGATATCTTATTAATTGAAGGTCTTCACTGTTTGAATGAGACACTTACTAGCCATATTGATAGTAAGGATAAGATGAAAATCTATTTAAGTCCATTTATCCCACTTAATATTGATAGACATAATCACTTGTCAACTGTAGATATGAGACTTATTAGAAGAATAGTAAGGGATAACCGAACAAGAGGTTATGATATTACTAAAACATTAGAAGCATGGGAAAGCGTAAGAGCAGGGGAAACAAAGTATATCTTTCCATTTACTAAGGATGCAGATATGATTATTAATACGGCATACATATATGAACTTGGTGTTTTACGTGTATATGTAGAACCACTTTTATATAGTGTTCCGATGGACTCAAAATTTTATAGAGAAGCAAAAAGATTAATAAATGAATTACAAATGTTTTTCCCAATTCCAAGTGAGTATATAACAGATACTAACGTATTAAGGGAGTTTATTGGTGGTAGTTATTTTGAAGAAAGGTAGATAATATGAAGAGAATAGTAATTAATGGATTTGGTCGTATTGGCCGTTTAGCATTTAGGGAACTTATAGGAAGTAAAGAGTATAAGGTAGTTGGAATTAATGGAAGAGGTACTAGTGAAGAGATGGCTTATCTTCTTAAATATGATTCAGCTCAAGGAGGATTTGAGGAGTCATCTGTATCATTTAATGATGAAGGTATTATTTTTGAAGATGAAGTGATTAAAACATACCAGTTTGATAATCCAGAAGAGTGTCCTTGGAAAGAATTAGATGTTGATTGCGTTTTAGAATGTACTGGAGCTTTTACTAAGTATGAAGATGCTTATAAGCATATTAAAGCAGGAGCAAAACATGTTGTAATATCAGCACCAGGTAAAGGAGATATGAAAACTATTGTCTTTGGTGTTAATGATAATGAACTTACGGGAGATGAAGAGATAATCTCTGCTGCTTCATGCACAACAAATTGTTTAACACCAGTTTTAAGAGTAATTGACCACTATTTTGGTATTGAGTCAGGCTTTATGTCAACAATCCATGCTTTAACAAACGATCAAAATATCTTAGATGGATCACACAAAAAAGGTATTAGTAGTAGAAGAGGTAGGGCAGCAGTAAATAATATTATTCCAACCTCTACTGGAGCCGCATCTGCAGTAGGTAAAGTACTACCTAATTTAGATGGTAAACTAGATGGTTTAGCATTTAGAGTACCAGTTGTAGATGGATCGTGTGTTGACTTAACATTAAATTTAAAAATGGAAGTTACTAAAGAAATGATTAACAATGCATTTAAATCTAATACAAATGTTGTGTTAAAATATACAGATGATCCAGTAGTATCAAGTGATGTTATTGGAAATAGATGTGGTTCTTTAGTAGATGGCTCAGCAACAAAAGTACTAGACTCTAATAAGCATCTAGTAAAAGTAATTGCTTGGTATGATAACGAATTAGGTTACACTTGTCAAATGCTTAGAACTATGATTAAACTACTAAAGAAGTAAAATAAACATATAATATAATATGATAAAAATATTTGTAGGGGTAATTCTTACTAGTTATTCACTAGTATTTTGGATAATGGATTTAAACTTATTAACCATAGACAAAACTATCTTAGAATATCTAATATATTGTCTAACTCATCTAGAAACGCTTATCCTATTTCTAGGACTATACCTACTAAAAGATTTACTCATAAAAAGGCCTTTAAGGTCTTTTTAATTTACTAAATATTTTATATAATAAGATTGGTGATAAAATGAATGTAGTAGATAAAGCAAGAGAATTTGCGGTTAAAGCCCATAATGGACAAGTTAGAAAAACTGAGAAGGATAAACCAATGATAGTCCATCTGTTTGATGTTGTAAGCATTTTAAAACTATATGAATTTGATGAAAATGTTATTGCGGCTGGTTTTCTTCATGATACTTTAGAAGATACTGAAGTGGCTAAAGAAGATATTTTAAATAACTTTAATGAAGATATTTTATCGCTTATTTTAGGCGATACCGAAGAAGATAAAACTTTATCTTGGAAAGAAAGAAAATCTATTACTATAGTTGAAGCTAAAAACTTAGATTTAAGACATAAAGCAATTATAATTGCGGATAAAATAAGTAACTTAGAAGATATGTTAATATACTTTAATAAATTAGGAAATAAAGACTTTTCAGCATTTAATCAAGGCTTTAAAGAACAAAAATGGTATTTTGAAAATCTATATCAAAGTCTTATCTTAAATGAAAACGAAGATAAAGAATATTTTAAAAGATTAAAATCTTTAATAGATGAAATCTTTAATAATAAAGAAAACGATTTTTTAAAAAATACAATATTTAAAAATAAAGAACAGGAATATATTGAAGTTAAAAAGTTAGATGCTAAAAAATGGGAACTATCAAAACTCAAAAGATTATTTAATATTAAGCCATACACAATTGAATTTACTGGGACCCCTAGAACTGGGAAAACAACTTTAATAAATAATCTATATGATTTTTTTAAAAAAGGTAACTTTAAAACAGCAATTCTAGAAGAATTTACTACATCAAAAAGATATAAAGAACAAATATATCCAAAATTAAAAGGTGAATACAAAAATATTATAAATACTGAAATACCTAAATATGTTTTAAAAGACTTAGAAGAAGAACAAGCTAAGGATGTCGATATAATACTTATAGATAGATCTTTATTTGATCGTATTATCTGGGTAAATAGATTATACCTTAAAGGTGGTATGGAGAAAGAAGAACATGAAGAATACTTAAATACATACGTTCCTTTAGTAAATGAGAAAATAGATGTTGTAATTGCTTTAAAAACAGATGCTATAACATCATTAAAAAGAGATTACAATGCTAATTTATCCCTAGAAAAAAGAAACTTCTTAAATGAAGATAATGTAAATGAATATAACATTTCCTTAGACAATACTATAAAATTATTTGAAAACAAAGCATATGTTTTTGATACAACAGATACTTCTCAAAGAGAAACATCAATTGAAGTAACTCATAAAATACTTGATAGTTACCGCAGTAGAGCGTTAAGTGAAATAAAAGATTACTTAAAATAATTGACTTAAAAAGTATGTTTGTTTTATAATTTTTATAGAATATAAGGTGATTATAGTGAAAGACAAAATATTGAGTGATAAGAATAAAATTAAGGTGTTTAGTTCTTTATTAATAATTGTTTTATTGGTAATTGGAGTTAGTTTTGCTATATTCCAAAATTTTGCAAGACAAAGTGGAACTAATAATTTAGGAGCAACTAATTGTTTTAGTGTAACATTTGAAGGGGTTAATAATGCTATTAATTTAGCAAATGATTATCCTATACCTGACAGTGAGGGTTTAGAAAGAGAACCTTATACATTTAAAGTAACTAATAATTGTAATCAGTATTTAACACTTAGTATAGGAGTGGAGACACTTAGTACAAGTGAAATACCATCAAACCTAATTAAAGGTGTTATTGTTAATAATGGAGGGACACCAACAAGTGCATTGCTACTATCAAGTGGTAAAACTATGGAAGCACAGAGTGGTGGAGTAGCATATGAATTATTAATAGATGGTTTATCCGCAAATTCATCTAAAACATATGACTTAAGACTATGGTTTGACGAAAGTATGACTAAAGAGCAAGGAGCAAGTAAAAAATATCAAGGTAAAGTTATAGTAGAAGCAAGTACTGATGTTACTCCACCACCAAAAGGTTGGAATGAAGCACCACAAGGAACGCTACTTGCATCATTAAGAGATAATAATGAACTAACAACGCCACTAACAACACCTGGTAAAGAAGTAAGTGCTCATGTTTTAAATGATATAACTGATACATTTGGGTATGGTTTATCTTCAACACAACAAGCATATTATTTTACGTATGGAACTGGATGGGAAGCAAATGGTTCTAAATTTAATCTAACTGGAACAGCAGTGACAAGTGATACGTATGCTAACTCATATTCCAGTTTAGTTGGTAAATATTTAGTAAGTGATTCAGCGTCTAATAATGGTTCAAGTACAGCTGGTACAATGCAAACTACAACTAATTTAGTTCAAATCTATTATGTAGTAAGTGCTACATCAAGTAGTTATAAATATAAAATTTTAAGTTCAACGAGAAATACAACAGAAGCTTTATTAGCAAGCACGGTAGATGATTATGGCACATCTTACTATTTTAGAGGAGCAGTAAAAAATAATTATGTACAGTTCGCAAATAAATGTTGGAGAATTGTAAGGGTTACTGGAGATGGGGCAGTAAAACTTATATTACATAATGATAATACAGCTGGCAGCGCTAATCCATGCTCGTCAGCAAATAATAGTACAACTGCTGCATTTGCAAGATACTCTGACACAACATATACAAGTAGATTTAATTTAAGCGAGGATGACAATACTTATCTTGGATTTATGTATGGAACAACGGGTGCATCTGATTATGCAAGTACCCATGCTAATATTAATAAAAGCATTCTACTTACAAATCTAGAAACGTGGTATATAAATAATTTGGCACCATATGAAGATAAATTAGCGGATACAATATGGTGCAATGACAAGAGTACAAGAAGTAGCAAACTTGGTTACGGAACTAAAAAAACATATTATGGTGCATATAATAGAATTGACGATGCATCATATTATGCAAATCCAAGTTTAATATGTCCAAATGATAATAATGGTGGTAAGTTATCTAAATTTACTGTAGATGATACTACAAATGGAAATGGAAACTTAACTTATAAAATAGGCTTATTAACAGCAGATGAAATAGCATTTTCTGGGGCAGCAGCTGGTTACTATACTGGTTATTATAATCTTTCTACGTATTTACAAGAGAATACTGGAGGCGGTTGGTGGTATACTTTATCTCCTAACTACTTCACTGGGAGCATTGCTTATGTTTGGGGGATTGACTGGGGTAGCTTGGTCCGCTTTCGTGTGAGCATGGATAATAATTTACGTCCGGCTGTCAGTTTGGTATCTTCTACTGAAGTAACTGGTAATGGCACATCAGAAGACCCTTACAAAGTAGTTTAGCTTAAAAAACACTTGATTTTCTTTTGAAAAAGTATTATAAATATAAGTATAAACGTTGATTGGAAAAGGAAGATTAGTAATATTATAGAGAGTTAACGGATGGTGAAAGTTAATATAGAGCTAACCTTTTAGACACCATGAGTGCTTAAAGAATTGAGTAGACTAAGCCGGCTATAGACCGTTATCCTTAAAGAGAGACTATTAAGTAATTAAGGTGGTACCGCGGATTAACAGTGATTCGTCCTTTGTAAGGATGTTCACTGTTTTTTTATAGAAAGAAGGAATGTATATGAAAGGAAATATTTATAGAGACCTATATATAGGTGAACTATCTAGCGAGTTAGAAGGTAAAGAGATTCGTATTGCTGGTTGGATAGAACAAATAAGAAATTTAGGTGCTAATCTTATGTTCTTGCTTATTAGAGATGAAACTGGTACAGTACAAGTTATATGTAATAATCCGGAGATGTTTAATGGGGTAACTAGGGAAAGTACTATTACATTATCTGGTAAAATTGTTAAAAGAACTAAAGAAATGGTTAATCCTAATATGAAGACGGGTGATATTGAAATTGAACTTATATCATTTGAAATCTTAGGTAAATGTGCAGCTACTTTGCCATTTGAAATCAACCACCCAGAAAATGCTAGTGAGGAGACAAGACTAAAATATAGATATTTAGATTTAAGAAATGAAAAGCATCATAATACTGTATTATTTAGATCTAAAGTAATTGATTATATTCGTTCACTTATGAAAGAGATGGGCTTTACAGAAATTACAACTCCAATTATTACTACAAGTAGTCCAGAAGGAGCAAGAGATTTTGTTATTCCATCACGTAATTATAAAGGAAAGTTCTATGCACTTCCACAAGCACCACAAATTTATAAACAACTTCTTATGGTTAGTGGCTTTAACAAATACTTCCAAATAGCGCCATGTTTTAGGGATGAAGATTGCCGTGCAGATAGAACATTAGAGTTCTACCAATTAGACTTAGAAATGAGTTTTGCTACTGAAGAAGATGTATATGCAGTAGGGGAAAAAGTATTCTATAATGTATTTAAAACATTTGGTAATAAAGAAGTATCTCCATATCCTTTTAGAAGAATTGCTTATAAAGATGCTATGTTAAATTATGGATCAGATAAGCCAGATTTAAGAAACCCATTGATCATTAAAGATGCTACTGATATTTTAAGTGAAATGGACTTTGCACCATTTAATGGTAAAATGATTAGAGTGATTAAAACTGAGAATATGGATAAATCAAATTCTTGGTATAAACAAGTAGAGGAGTTTATTAAAGGTAAAGGTGCTAGTGGTTTAGCAACTATTAAAATAACTGAAGATGGTACATTTAAATCATCATTAGATAAATTTATGACTGATGAAATACGCTATGAGTTAAAAAATGAGTATGAATTAAAAGAGGGAGATGCTTTATTTATTTTAGCAGATGAACCTAAAAAGTGTCCTAAACTAGCAGGTGCTCTTAGAACTTATTTAGGTGAAGAATTAGATTTAATAAACAAAGATAAGTTTGAGTTCTGCATCGTAAATGACTTTCCAATGTATGAAGAAAATGAAGAAACTGGGGCAATTGATTTTGGACACAATCCATTTAGTATGCCAAAAGGTGGACTTGAAGCATTAAATAATGAAGATCCGCTAAATATAACTGCAATTCAATATGACTTCGTATGTAATGGTTATGAAATGAGTTCTGGTGCTGTTCGTAATCATGACATTGAAATTATGAAAAAAGCTTTCGATATTGTTGGTTATGATGAAGAAGTTATCAAAAATAAATTTAGATCATTATATACAGCATTCCAATTTGGTGCTCCTCCTCATGCAGGTATGGCTCCTGGTATTGACCGTATTATAATGCTTCTAACTGGTGAAGAAAACTTAAGAGAAGTTCAAATTTTCCCACCAAACGTATCTGGTGTTGACTTACTAATGGGTGGACCAATTGAACTAGAAGAAAAACAATTAAGAGAACTACATATTAAAGTAAGAGATTAATATTTACATAGTCTAATGTTTATGATATATTATTTATGCAAGGAAAAAATGGTAGTACATTTTTGTATGGGGTCTATTTTAGGATAGAGCCCTATTTTTTTTATTTTAAAACTAAAAAAGTACAGAATAACTTTTCACTGTATATTAAACTTGAAAATTTTGATATAATAAATCTGGTGGTTGAAGTGTTAGAAAAGTTTGTGCCTGATATTTATCAAAAAAGCATTTATGATATAAATTATGATACTCTAAAGAAAAGAGGAATTAAGTGTTTAATATTTGATTTAGATAATACTCTTGTTCCGGTTACTGTAAAAAAACCTACTAAAAAGGTTAGTGACCTATTTGAGGATTTAAAGAGAAAAGGGTTTAAATTAATTATTGTTAGTAATTCTCCTAAGAAAAGGGTGGCTCCATTTAAGGACTATTTATGTACTGATTCAGCATATTTTTCATTTAAGCCACTTAAAAGAAAATATAATAAAATCTTAAAATCTTATAATTACAAAAAAGAAGAAATTGCTTGTATTGGGGATCAACTTTTAACTGATATATGGGGAGCTAATAGAATGGATTTTCTAAGTATATTAGTAAATCCAATTGGTAAGACAGACTTTACCTTAACTAAATTAAATAGATTTGTTGAGACATCAATTTATGATAAATTAAAAAAACAAGATTTACTAAAAAAAGGAAGATATTATGAATAAAATATGTTATGGATGTGGAGTAAAACTCCAAATGGAAGACTCATCTAAAGCAGGGTATACTCCTAAAGAGGAAAGTGTTTATTGTCAAAACTGCTTTAAACAAATGCATTATGGTGTGCATAAAGATGATAGTTTGCCAAAAGATGAAAATGTTATAATAAGTGCTATTAATAAAGAGGATGCTCATACTTTATTTTTAACAGACTTTTATAATATTAATAATTACTCACTAGATATTTATAAAAAGATAAAGGGTAGGAAGACTCTTGTAATAAGTAAATGTGATATTTTACCTAGAACAGTTAAGTGGGAAAATATTAGAGGGTTTATTAAAGAATATTATAAAATTAATGATGATATCATTTTTATAAATAAATCTTTAGGGAGTGCTAAAAAGATAATTAATTATTTAGATAAAAATAATATTCATAAGACATATTTACTAGGTATTAGTGGTAGTGGTAAATCAACCCTAGTAAATAACCTTATTAAAGAAACGAATTCTAAACTAAATGAAGTAGTAACCAGTTACAAAACGAATACTACTAAAGACTTTATAAGACTAGAATTAACTAATAACTTACTCGTAATTGATTCACCAGGATTTGCTAGTATTAGTTTAAGTGAGAATAATAAAGATACATTTAAGTATGCAATAAAACCCAGAACATATCAAATGAGAAAGAGAGAAACTTTAAATATAATAGACGAAAGATATTTAAATTTTGAAACAGAAACAAGTGCGACACTATATATTCCAAATAATGTAAAAAGTCATAAGGATTATAAACAAAAAGCATTCTCTTATGATATTCATGTGCCAGCAAATAGTGATCTTATCATTATTGGTACAGGTTTTATTAATATAAAAAATGAAACTGATGTAAACATCTTTAATATAGATAAAAAGTATTTAGAAGTTAGACCAAGCATCTTTAAATAGAAGGAGGGTATATGGACCGCATAAAAATAATGAGTGAAGACTTAAGTAATAAAATAGCTGCTGGAGAGGTAGTTGAACGTATTGCTAATGTTATTAAAGAACTTACGGAAAACAGTATTGATGCTCAAAGTACAGAAATAACTGTTTCACTGGAAAATGCTGGTAGTAAAGAAATTAAGGTAATGGATAATGGAATTGGAATGGATCCAAATGATGCTTTAAATGCTTTTAAAAGACATGCTACAAGTAAGATATATAAGCCCGAGGATTTATTTTTTATTAATACTTTAGGTTTTCGTGGTGAAGCTCTTCCATCAATTGCTAGTGTTTCTAAAGTAACTCTTGAAACTAGTGAAGGGGATGTTGGCACTAAGATAGTAATTGAAGGCGGTAAGCTTATAGAGAACACTAAATGTGCTGCAAGAAAAGGAACTATCATTGAAGTAAAAGATTTATTTTATAATACTCCAGCAAGATTAAAATATTTGAAAAGTGAGCAGACAGAGTTATCTAATACAACTCAATATATGGAAAAGTTAGCTTTGTCTTATCCAGAGATTGCTTTTACTTTAACTAATAATGATACAACTATAATTAAAACAACTGGTAGTGGTAATCTTCTAAAATGTATTCATGAACTTTATGGACAAATGGTTAGTAAAAATATGCTTGAGATAAAAGGAACAAGTGATGATTATGACGTTTATGGTTATATTTGTAAACCGGTAGTGTTAAAAAGTAATCGTAATTATATGACTACTATTGTTAATGGTAGAGTAGTAAGAAATGCTGAACTTAATAAAGCAATTAATGATGCATATCATACATATAAACCAGACATAAGATATCCAGTTGTTGTAATCAAAATAGAAACAGATCCTACTTTAATAGATGTTAATATTCATCCAACAAAACAAGATATTAAATTTAGTAAAATAGATACACTTATTAATTTAACAACTAAATTAATTAAAAAAGCTCTATATAATTCACTTTTAATACCAAAAATTGAAATAACTAAACCAGAAGAAAATGCTGAAGCAATTATGCAAAATTACCAGGAAATTACTACAGAAGAAAATCCATCTATTGATTACTCGGAAGAACTTTTTATAAATAATGACTTAGTAACAACTTTTAATGAGCCTAAGATAGAAGAAACACAGATGGACTTTAAATTAGATGAAAAAAATGAAGAGGTAAAACATTTAGAGCTTTATCCATGTGGCTTAGTATTTGGTACTTATATAGTCGCTCAAAATGAAGAAAGCATGTATTTAATTGATCAGCATGCTGCTCAGGAAAGAATTAATTATGAAAAGGTGTTAAAGGCTTTAAGAGAAGAAAAAATAACTGTTACTGATTTATTATTTCCGATAAGTGTAGAGCTTTCACCTAGTGATTATTTAGCATTTAAAGAAAAAGAAGAAATTTTTAAGGAATTAGGATTTAACTTTGAAGAATTTGGTATCAATACAATTATTGTAAAATCTCATCCAACATGGTTAATTACTGGTTATGAAGAAGAACAAATAAGAAAAATAATTGATTTTTTAATAAGTACACCAACAACATTTGAAAGAGCTAAATTCCAAGACCATTTAGCAGCAACTGCGGCATGTAAGATGAGTGTTAAAGGAAATGAAGCTACTACTACTGAGCAGGCAGAGAACTTACTTAATGATTTAGTAAAATGTGATAATCCATATAACTGTCCTCATGGTAGACCAACAATTATTTCATTTACAAGGTATGAACTTGAAAGAATGTTTAAAAGAGTAATGAATTAAGGAGGAGATATAATGATTCATGAAATGCGTTTGAATAATGAACCTTTTATTAAGGTTAAGGAAGGAACTAAGACTGTTGAGTTAAGACTACTAGATGAAAAGAGAAAAACTTTAAGAGTAGGAGATAAGATAATATTTACTAATAGAGCTAATAATGAAAAAATTGATGTTGTAATTACAAACTTGTTTAAAGTTGATAGTTTTGAACCTATCTATGAAAAATATTCTAAAGTTGTTATGGGTTATAATGAAGAAGATGATGCTAAGCCAGAAGATATGGAAGAATATTACTCAAAAGAAGAAATTAAAAAATATGGTTGTATTGCTATTGAAATAGAAAAGGTTCTAAAATGATAATTGTTGTAGCGGGGCCAACTGGGGTTGGTAAAACTCATTTAAGTGTCGAACTAGCTAAAAAGTATAATGCTGAAGTAATTAATGCTGATTCTATGCAAGTATATAAAGACCTAAATATTGGTACTGCTAAAGTTACTGAAAAAGAAAAAGAGAATATTCCTCATCATTTATTTGATATTAAAAATCCAGACGAATTATATACAGTTTATGACTACCAAAGGGACTTAAGAAATATTTTAGATAATAACAAAAACAAAAATTATATTATTGTTGGAGGTACTGGGCTATATATTAAAGCTGGTTTATATGATTATAAATTTACTGAAGAAGAAAAAAATAATAATTCATATGATAATTATTCTAATGAAGAACTAAAAAGATTAGTAGATGAAAAATATCCTCAAAATGATATTCATGAAAATAATCGTAAAAGACTAGTACGTGCTTTGAATAAAGAAAGTGAGTATGATGAGTCTGGTAATAATCTTCTTTATCCAGCAATTTTTATTGGTCTAACAACAGATAGGGATAATTTATATAAAAGAATTGATGATAGGGTAGATGTTATGGTTCATGATGGTTTATTAGAAGAAGTAAAAGCTTTGTATGATAAAGGCATCAGATCAAAAGCAATAATGACTGGTATTGGTTATAAAGAACTATACAAATACTTTGATAAAGAAATATCTTTAGAAGAAGCAATAGACTTAATAAAGAAAAATAGTAGACACTATGCTAAAAGACAATATACTTGGTTTAATAATCAAATGGATATTAAATGGTTTGAAACAAATTATCAAGACTTTAATAAAACAGTTGAAGAAGTCGCTAATTATATAGATAAATTAGTAAAATAATAAATAAAATCACATAAAAATAGAGAAAATATGCTAAGTTCTTTCTAAAAATGTGATTTTTTATATGCAATTTCTTTCTAAAAATGTGATAACGAACAAAAAGACAATAAAAAAAATACGCTTTAATAAGCGTATTAATTATTACTACTTGTTGAAGTACTAGTAGTAGCATTTAGTAATTGATTACTAATATACTTTTCATATTGACTCTTAAGTTCAGAATCTTCAATAGTCATACCATAACTTTTACGAAGTTCAACTAAAGCATTAATAGATAATGTTTTATCACTATCAATTTTTTCTTTAGCTAACTTTTCAATGATAGATTTTTTTGAATCTTCTAAACTAGCTTTTTCTTTTTCACCAGTTTTTAAAATGATATGATAACCAAACTTAGTTTTAACTGGTTCTTTAGTATACTCATTAAGTTTTAACTTATAAGCAGCAGTTTCAAATTCTTCAACCATATCACCAGTATTGAAGTAGCCAAGGTCTCCACCTTTGCTAGCATTTGAGCTATCACTTGAGTATTCTTTAGCAAGCTTAGCAAAATCAGCACCGTCATTAAGTTTCTTAATAACTTCTTTAGCTTTGTTTAATGCTTCTTCTTCAGCTTTCTTCTTTTCATCATCACTCATTTTATCAGTAGTGTTTGGTGAAATTAAAATATGACTACAAGAAATATCTCCAACTGTCTTTTCTTTATAATACTTTTCGACTTCTTTATCAGTAATGCTTTTTTTAGCATAATCATCAACTGCTAAATCACGATAGTAACTTAGTTTAAGCGTTTCTTTAAAATCTTTTATAGAATTAATTCCATAATAAGTATTTAATGCTTTTAGTAGAGCACTTTCATCATACTTACCTTTATCATCAACATAGTAAGTTTTAATTTGTTCTAGTTGTTTTTCTGCACTCTTTTCAGCTTCACTAGTCTTATCGGCATACTTTTCACTAAATATCTTAGTATCAACCATATCAATTAAATTAGATAAAGCATAATTAACTTTGATCTTCTCATAAAGATTTGTAGCACTAATATTTAAGCCTTCCTTTTCAAAAGTAACAACTGCTTGGTCGCCATCTTTCATTACAGGAACTTTACCACATCCAGTAGCAAATCCAAGTATTACTAAAGCCATTATAATTTTCTTCTTCATAAATCCTCCTAGTTATCTATTATACACGCCCTTAAACTAAAATACAACAGAATTAGGTCTTTAAAATTAAATTCAAAATAAGAACACAATTAAGAGTTTTCGCGTACAATAAAGTGAGTAATGAAAAGGAGGGAGACTATGAACGGTTGTTGTGGAAATAACAATTACGGAATAAGCGGAGCAGCTTTCATTTTAGTATTATTTATTTTATTAGTAATTATTGTAGGTGCCGCAGTTATTTAAGTAAAGGAGGTTACTATGTGCAAAAATAATGAAAACCAAGGATATGCAAGCGAAGCATTTATTGTTTTAGTCTTATTTATTCTTTTAGCAATAATCCTTGGAGCAGTTTTCATCTAATAAAGAGCTTTGCCTCTTTTTTTAGTGGACTTTTTTTAATAAGTCTAGTAAAATTATTTGTAGAATAGGTGTGGTAATAATGTTTGGAAAAATTAAGTCTATTGAGGCTAATTATGTTGTGGTTGAAAATACAAGTGAAAAATTAGATGTTAATTATTTAAATTATCATGTTGTATTTTCAGAAAAGAATAGAGGCGTAGTAGGTGAAATAGTTGGTATAGATGAAAATGAAATTAAGATCTTTCTAGTTGGGGAAATTAGAAATGGTGTGTTTACTTCAGGTGTTCTTAAAAAGCCTCACTTTTTATCAATTCCAAGACTAGTATATAAGAATGAAGCAGAACTATTTTTAGGGTGCCAGGAAGGAAAGAAATGTGTATATATTGGTAAATCTAATACGTATGAGGGATTTAATATTTGTGCTGATTTAAATGCTTTTTTTGCTAATCATTTTGCTATTATTGGAAATACTGGTTCTGGTAAGTCATGTGGTGTAGTAAGAATTCTTCAAAATCTTTACGGAAATAAAGAAACAATGCCAGTAAATTCTCATATAGTATTATTTGATGTATATGGAGAGTATAAGCATGCTTTATCACACTTAAATGATATTGATGGAATGGGTTATAAGAATCTTACATCTAAACTAGATTTAAGTGATGGTGAATTAATAAATATTCCAGCTTATTTTTTAGAAGTAGATGACTTAGCACTTTTATTACATGTAACAAAGTCTTCATCACTACCAATCTTAGAAAAAGCCATTAAATTAGTATATATATTTAAAAGCCAAGATGAAAAAATGATTTCTTATAAAAATGATATTATTGCATCATGCTTACTTGATATTTTATCAAGTGGTCGTAATAGTACTCAGATACGTGATCAAGTTTTAGCAATTCTTTCGAGATATAATACAGAAGATTTAAATGCTGATACTGAGATTTATCAACCTGGTTATTCAAGAACAATTCGTCAGTGTTTAAATATTGATAATCAAGGTAAAATGAATGCGGTTCAGTCAGTAGTAGACTTTTTAGAAAAGTATCAAAAGTTAGATTTAAGTTCTTTAGAAGTATCAAAAGACATTGCTTATAGTTTGGATGATTTATATTATGCTTTAGAGTTTGCTTTAATTAGTGAGGGTATTTTAAAAAGCGATAAAGCTTATGATGAATATAATGAATTAAAGGTTAGATTACAACAAATAATTAATAGTGAGAATAAGAAATTCTTTGAGATAGGGGACAAACGAATTACTAAAGACAGTTATATAAGAAATTTATTTAATAACCATCAAGGAAGATTTCAAATTATTAATATGAATTTAAATTATATTGATGAGCGTTTTGCGAAGACTTTAACTAAAATATTTGCTAAAATGTTCTTTGATTTTGCGACTGAATTAGAAGAAAGGGCTAGTTATCCAATTCATATAATTTTAGAAGAAGCACATAGATATGTTCAAAATGATAGTGATATAAATGTTTTAGGATATAATATTTTTGATAGAATTACTAAAGAGGGAAGAAAGTATGGGGTTATTTTAGGGCTTATTACTCAAAGGCCGAGTGAATTATCAAATACTGCGTTATCACAGTGTTCAAATTTTATTGCTTTTAGGATGTTTCACCCAGAAGATATTAAAATAATAAAAAACATCACAAGTTCTGTTAGTGATGAAACAATTGATAAATTAAAGAATTTAACACCTGGTACGGCGATAACTTTTGGTACAGCCTTTAAAATACCATTAATATCTAAACTAGACTTACCAAATCCAATGCCAGAATCAACAAGTGTCGATATTGCATCAAGATGGTTTTAACTGAGAATACGCTCAGTTTTTTCTTGCATAAAAAAAGTATCAATTCTTTGATACTTAAGCTGCTTTCTTTAAAGTTCTTGCTTCTCTTGCTGTAAGTCTAACTTTAACTCCATTAATTTTATAAGTTTGTAAATTAGGATTTTGTTTAGTTCTTGTTCTATTTTCAGCATGAGATACTAAGTTTCCAGATAAAGGTTTTTTATTAGAAATTTTCTTTGCCATTATATTTCCTCCTTAATTCGAATTCTTCTAGATTTTACCATAAAATATGTGGTCTGTCAAACTCTTTATGGTAACTTTAAAGTAAAAATGATATAATCAAAATGAAAGAGGTGATAAAGTTGGATGTAATAAGTATTAAAACTGACTATGAAGTATTGAAAAGCCTTATTAAAATTAAAGACCTTATCACTTATGCTAAAGCAAATAATATAGATACTCTTGGTATTATTGATAGTAATTTATCGTCATCTATTGAGTTTTATGAAGAATGTAATAAAAATAATATTAAGCCTTTAATCGCTTTAGATGTAACTATTAATGACCATATTTATATTTATGCTAAAAATTATGATGGATTAAAAGATTTATTTAAACTAAATACTTATTTATTAGATAATAAACTAACTTTAGAAGTATTATCAAAATATATTAATAATGCCTATTTGGTAACTACTAACATTAATCTTTATAATGAACTATTAAAAATAACTTCTAATTTATTTTTAGGTGTAAAGAATATAGATGATGCTAAAGGAATTAAAAACAAAGTTATCTTTAATGTTGCTCGTACTTTAAAAAAAGAGGATGCTAAGTATATATCTTATTTAAGGGAGATAGATGGAGAATCTAAAGATGGTTTAGAATTATATAAAGATGATTATTTAGTTGCTGCTGATAATAAACATTTTACTGATTTGATAAATATTCAAATAAAGACGAGTGATAATTTAATACCTCATTATGATATTAATATTAAAGATAGTTATAAATTTCTAGAAGGGTTAGCTGTTAAGGGGTTAACTAAAAGATTAGATGGTAATGTACCAGATAATTATAAAAAAAGACTTATATATGAACTATCAGTAATTAAAAAGATGGGGTTTACTGATTATTTTCTTATTGTTTATGATTATGTAAAATATGCGATTACTCATAATATTTTAGTTGGGCCAGGAAGAGGTTCTGCAGCGGGTTCTTTAGTAACATATTCTTTAGGGATAACTCAAATAGATCCGATTAAATATGACCTTCTTTTTGAACGTTTTCTTAATCCTGGAAGAATTACTATGCCAGATATTGATATAGATTTTGATGCTGAAAAAAGAGGTGAGATGATTTCTTATGTTAAAGAAAGATATGGTTCATCTAATGCTATGCCAATTATGACGTATGGTACGTTTGCTTCTAAGCAAGCACTGCTTTCTGTATCTAAAATTTTAAATATTGATATAAGTAGTCTTTCACCTTTAATAGATGCTAAGAAGACATTAAAAGAAAACCTAACTAAAAATGTTGTTACTCTTTTAAATAGTAATCTAGAACTTAAAAAAGTATATTATGAAGCGACTAAAATAGAAGGATTAAAAAAACATGTTAGTACACATGCAGCAGGTGTGGTAATCTCTAGTAAACAACTTGATGAAGTAATACCTATAATTAAAAGTGGTGATAATTATCTGACAGGGTATACTATGAACTACTTAGAAGGTTTGGGTTTACTTAAAATGGATTTTTTAGCTATTAAAGATTTAACTACTATAGCTAATATTTTAGAGAGTATTAACCCTAAAATAAATATTAATAAAATAGATTTAAGTGATGAAAAGGTATTTAATGCTTTTAGTAATGCTCAAACTATTGGGGTATTTCAGTTTGAGAGTGAAGGGATGAAGAGTTTTTTAAGGAGGCTAAAGCCAAATAAGTTTACGGATTTAAGTTTAGCACTTGCTTTATATAGACCGGGACCTATGCAAAGTATTGATTCATTTATTAATAGAAGAAATGGTAAAGAAGAAGTAACTTATATTGAGAAAGATTTAGAAAGTATTTTAAAAGAAACTTATGGTATTATTATTTATCAAGAACAGATAATGCAGATCTTTAATAAACTAGCATCATATACTTATGCAGAAGCAGATCTTATAAGAAGAGCAATTTCTAAGAAAAAGGAAGATATTATTATAAATGAGAAAGAAAAGTTTATAACTAGAGCAGTAAATAATGGTTATTTAAAAGAGAATGCTGAAAGAATATACGATCTTATTATGAAGTTTGCTAGTTATGGTTTTAATAAGTCGCATTCTGTAGCTTATGCTATGCTTGCTTATCAAATGATGTATTTAAAAATAAACTATCCAAAAGAGTTTTATGCATCTTTGTTAACTATAAATATTAATACTACTAAAACTAAGGAGTATATTGATGAAGCTAAAACTTTGGGGATTAATATATTAAAACCGGATATTAATAGAAGTACTGATGTATATACGTTTGAAGAAGGTGGCATTAGGATGCCACTATCAATTATTAAAAATATTGGACCTGTTGCTATTAAAGAAATTACTGAGGAAAGAAAAAAAGGAAAGTTTACTGATTTTATAGATTTTGTATCAAGAATTTATAATAAAGGGATAAATATTAAGACTATTGAAAATTTGATTTATGCTGGGGCTTTTGATGAGATGGGTAGTGCTAGAAATACGCTTTTAGGAAGTCTTAAAAATGTTTTAATTTATGCTGAATTAGTAAGTGGGGTAGGTGATGCTTTAGTATCTAAACCTGAGTTAATTAAAGTAGAAGAACTACCACTAAATGAATTAATGCAAAAAGAAATTGAACTATTTGGTTTTTATGTAAGTAATCATCCTGCTAGTAAATATAAATGTGTGAAGTTTAATAACATTAAAGAATACTTTGATAAAAATATTGAGACAGTTGGTCTTTTAGAGAAAATAAAAACAATTAAAACTAAAAAGGGTGATACTATGGCTTTTTTAGAACTTACTGATGAAACGGGAGTATTATCTGCAACTATTTTTCCAAATAGAATTATTTTTATTAATCAAATTAAAATAGGTGATCTTTTAAAAATCTATGGTCATGTAGAGAAAAGATTAGATAGATATCAAATAATAATTAATAAAATAGAAATTTTAAAAATATAAATAAGATTATGGACTTTTAATAAGTATTTTAGTAAAATTGATATTAGGGTGGATTTATGAATAATATAATAGTACCTAATCATGTAGGGATCATTATGGATGGTAACCGAAGATGGGCAAAAGAAAAAAATAAAAAAACAATTGAAGGGCATTTAGCTGGAGCAAATAGAATAATTAGCCTAGCTAAATATATCTTTGATAAAGGAGTTAAATATTTAAGTATTTATGCTTTTTCTACAGAAAACTTTAATAGAAGTGCTGAAGAAGTTAGTTATTTAATGGGATTAATAATAAAATTCTTTAATGATAGAGTACATGAACTTCATGATTACAATATAAAAATAGTAGTATCTGGCTTAAGAGATAATTTAAGTAAGGATGTATTAAAATGTATTGATAATGTAGTAGAACTTACTAAAAATAATACTGGTGGAGTTTTAAATGTGTGTCTTAACTATGGTGGAAGAAGAGAAATAGTTGATGCTGTAAATAAAATAAAAGAAGCAAATATAACTGTAACAGAAGATAATTTTGGTAAGTACTTATATAATGATTTACCAGATTTAGATTTTGTTATTAGAACAAGTGGGGAAGAGAGAATATCTAACTTTATGTTATGGCAGATTAGTTATGCTGAATTTTACTTTCCAAAAGTATATTTTCCAGACTTTGATGAAAAAGAATTTGATAAAGCTTTAGAAATATATAATAATAGAAATAGAAGATTTGGAGGAAATTAAGATGAAAAGAAGAGTAATAAGTGCTGCTATTATGATAGCTATTATTTTACCACTAGTAATAATTGGTAAAATACCGTTTATAATATTTGTAGGATTAGTAAGTGTTATGGCATTTAAAGAAATGAGTGATTTATATGATTACCCATTACCAGTAAAAATAACTGGATTTTTAGCACTTATAACATTAGTATTTAGTAATTTTGATGCTAATAATATATTTTTAGGATTAAATTATAGCATTATTGGAATTGTTATGCTTTTAATATTAACACCAATAGTTTTTTATCAGGTAAAAGGGAAATATACAACAGAAGATGCTTTTAAAATGTTAGGGTTTATACTTTTAATAGGACTTGGTCTTAACTATTTTATACTAATTAGAGCATATAGTTTAAAATATTTTATGTTAATGGTATTAACGCCAATTATAACTGATACATTTGCATATGTTGGTGGAAGCTTAATTGGAAAACATAAAGTGACAAAATTAAGTCCAAATAAAAGTTGGGAAGGCTATATAGTTGGATCACTCATGGGAACATTTATGATGAGTATGTACTATTTTAGTTTTATAAATCCAAATGGTAAATTATGGTCGGTTATTCTAATAGTTTTCTTAATGACAGTAGTTGGACAAATAGGAGATTTATTCTTTAGTGCTATTAAAAGAAAACATAATATTAAAGACTTTAGTAATTTAATTCCGGGGCATGGTGGTGTATTAGATAGATTAGATAGTCTAATATTTGTTGCTATTATATTTATGATATTTTTAGAAAGGTTATAGGTAAGAAATGACAATAATTGTATTAATTTTAATATTAGGAGTACTTGTATTTGTTCATGAATTAGGACACTTTATTGCAGCTAAAATGGTTGGTGTATATGTTCATGAGTTTGCAATTGGAATGGGGCCTAGAATATTCTCTTTTAAAAGAAAAAATAAAAAAGATCCAACAGTATATTCAATAAGATTACTTCCAATTGGTGGTTTTTGTGCAATGGCTGGAGAAAATGAAGAAGATGCTGGTGAGTTAAAGCTTAAGAAGAATCAGTATATGTGTAATAGAAGTAAGTGGGAAAGATTCTTAATTCTTATTGCTGGTGTTACAAATAATATTATTCTTGCTCTTATTATTTTATTTTTCCAAGGGCTTATATGGGGTAGCACAGAACAAAAATCAATTGTAGGTACAGCTCCAGAAGGATATCCAATAAGCGATGCAGGTATTGAAGTAGGAGATGTAGTAACTAAAGTAAATGGATATAAAGTAAATACATGGGATAAACTTACGATAGTACTAAACTTAAAACATAAAGAAGATACTTATACATTTACAGTAAAAAAACAAAATGGTGATATTAAGGAATATAAGGTAACACCAAAAACTGTAAAAGCTGAAGATGGAACAGAAACAAAAGTATTTGGTATAGGTGCCAGTTCTGAAGTACATAAAGGATTCTTTAGTGCAGTTAAATATTCATTTGTTAAACTAGGATCAATTGTATCAAGCATGTGGTTAACAATTACTTCATTATTTACTGGTAAGTTATCACTTGATAATTTGGCTGGACCTGTTGGTATGTACTCTATAGTTGGTGAAACTATGAAGGTAGGATTAGTAAATGTTTTATACCTAACTGCGTACTTAAGTATTAACTTAGCAGTAATTAATGCTTTACCATTTCCAGCATTTGATGGAGGAAGAGTATTCTTTATTCTAATTGAATGGATTAGAGGAAAAAAGATAGATCAAAAAGTAGAAGGCTATATTCATATGATTGGTTTTGCTTTGTTAATGCTTTTAATGCTTTACATAACATTCCAAGATATATTAAGACTTTTTAAATAAAATTTGCATTTTTTTAAGAGTTTTGCTATATTATATTTATAGAATAAAAAGGTGATATAAAATGAAATTTTTAGACAAATTAAATAATATATTAGATAAGTTATATACTAATCAAGAATCAATGATATACTTCTACATAGCACTAGGTGCTTTAGCAGCAATTCTAATACTACTTATTATTATAACTAGTATTAGAATTAAGAAAACTCAAAAGAAAATTGCTAAGAGTGATGAAGTATTAGTTGAAACTGGTACTCCTAAAGAAGTAACTCCAGAAATAAAAACTGAACCTACTGAGGTTAAACCAGAACCTACTGAATTAGTAAAAGAAGAACCACAAATAATCGAGGAACACGCAGTAGAACAACCTATTACGGATGAACCAGTATATAAATCAGAACCAGCTCCTTTAATTGAAGATACTCCTATTGAAGCTCAAACGGAAAATACTATAGAACCAATTACGGAACCTGTAGTAGAAACTATTAAAGAGGAGCCTATTATAGAAGAACTTCCAGAAATGGAACTACCTAAAATAAATGAAAATAAAGAATCTGATGATATTAGTAAACTTATCAATAGTAATGATGAACCTATCGTCTTAACTGATGCTTCAATATCAGAACTTCCAACTGAAGAAGTAAAAACGGAAGAGTCTGAACTTGAACAAACTAAAACATTAGTTGATTTAAGAAACAGATTAAATAATATAAGACAGAAATAGCCGTAAGGCTTTTTTTCTTGGTAAAAATATCTCATAGGATAAAGAAACGTAAAAATTAACTGGACACGGGGGTTAGAAAGTAGATGTTAAAATCTAGAACAAGATAATAAAAATTAGACTAAATGACTCATTTACTATTGACCAAGTGTGTCATTTAGTCTAAAATTATATTAGGTGATTAAAATGTTATATTTTCATAAAGAATTAAAAGAAAAATTAAAATCTGATTATCAAATACAAAAAGCAGTAGAAAAAAAACAATATTTCAAAGTAGATGATGGATTGTATTCAGATAAACCAAATGCTGATCACATTGAAATAATTGCTAAAAAGTTTCCTAATTTTGTTATATATGGCGATTCAGCATATTACTATCATAATCTAACTGATTTTATCCCTAATAAAGTTGTTTTAGCAACTACTAAAAATATTAAAATTAGATCAAAATTTATTAAACAAGTTAGATTAACTGATGATTTATTTAATGTTGGAATAACTAAAACTCAAATAAATGGCATAACAATTAATATATATGATAAAGAAAGAATGCTTATTGAACTTGCTAGAGGTAAAAATCAAATGGGATATGATATGTATAAGGAAATAATTGCAAATTATAGAAAAATTGCTGATAATCTTGATATGGAAAAAATAGAAAGATATTTGTCATATTTTCCTTATGAAGATAAGCTATTTGAAATAATACAAGATGAGGTTTTTTAATGAATTTAAACGACCTAGTTAACAATTATTTATCATTAGGGTATGAAATAGCTGATGCACAATCAAAAGTATGTCAAGACTTGATTTTATATAAAATTGGTAAAAGTAAATATGCACACAATATTACTGTTAAAGGTGGCGTTGTAATGCATAATATAAGTAAAAGTACAAGACGTGCAACACGAGATTTAGATTTAGATTTTATTAAATACTCTCTTGATGATAATTCGATAATAAAATTTATTAATGAATTAAATGCAAAAGATAAGGAAATACTAATAAAATTTAATGATAAAATTGAAAAGTTACATCATCAATTATATGATGGCAAACGTGTTAATATATCAATTACTGATAACTATAATAATTGTCTTGAAACAAAACTAGATATAGGCGTACATAAATATTTTGAATTAGAACAAGATGAGTATATATTTGATTTTGATATTTTTGATGGTAGTGTATCACTACTTATAAATTCACCTGAACAAATTGTATGTGAGAAACTGAAATCTTTATTAAAATTTGGTATTCGTTCTACTAGATATAAAGATATATTTGATTTATATTATTTTATTAATAATGATATTTTAAAAAAAGATAAATTACTAAAATATATTGATTTACTAATCATTAAAGATGAAAATATAAATCAAAATACAATAAACGAAATTATAGTAAGATTAGAAACAATTTTAAATAATAGAAGATTTATTTCTAGATTAGACAATGCGCGAAGTAATTGGATTAATAAGCCAGTAAATGATGTAATTAGCAGAGTTATTTTATATTTTGAATCTTTGGAAACTTTTCAAGCGTAATAATATAAAAATGGCTTAATTTTAAAACTAATTTAGTCTTTTTACTTTACTAATACATCCTATTGTATTAAACGATGTTTCAATATCTGAACTTCTTACTGAAGAAGTAAAAACGGAAGAGTCTGAACTTGAACAAACAAAGACATTAGTTGATTTAAGAAATAGATTAAATAATATAAGACAGAAATAGCCGTAAGGCTTTTTTTCTTGGCAAAAATTTAAGAAAACGTGTCATAGAATAAACGTTAAATTCAAAGATAACTTCTCGCTAGCAATAAAGAGGAGTTTCTTTTTTTAATTTCCCTAAAAATCCAGTAAAA
>CAKOOK010000011.1 GCA_934098515.1 uncultured Bacilli bacterium | reverse complement strand
AAATTTAACTCCCCACAAGATTTCTTGAACTAACTTCTCGATTAGTAAAAAACGGGAAGTTAGATATAAATTTTACACACTATAGAATATTTTTGACTAAATATTAACTTGACACGGGGGGGGGGTTGTTATATACTTTCTATAGAAAGTTAGTGATAAAATATGAACCAGGAAGTTAATATTGATAATAATACGAAAAAATTAAAATTGTATTATGGATTACTTGTAACAGTACTTTGTATAATTGGTGTATCCTTTGCTTGGTTTAGACTATACCTAAGCCAAAATGAAAATAACACTATAGCATCAAGAACATGCTTTAATACGACTTTAACGGAAGATACTTCTAAAATATCTTTAACAGATGCTTTTCCAATAACTGATGAAGATGGTCTTAAACAAACACCATTTACTTTTACAATAAAAAATAACTGTAATAGTTATGTTAAAGTATATATTACTATAGATAGTACTTATAGAGAAAGTACTAGTACATCTTACTTAAAAGATAACTATATGAAAGTAAATATATCCCCAAAAGGGACAACCACTAGTAAATCCGTTATACTAGGAAGTCAAACATTAACAGACCTAGAAAACAATAAAAAAGGTTATATTATTGTGAGTACTGGACTTAAAGCTAACGAAGAAAAAAGTTACGATCTAAGAATATGGATGGATAGTGCAGTAACAACAGAACAAGGCTTAAATAAGAATTGGTCTGGTAAGATAGTTGTAGTAAGTAATGCAAGTAACGAACCAACATTTGCAGAGACTATACTAGCAAATAATGAAGTAAAGACTCCAATAACTACATTAGGAAAAGAAGCAAGTGCACATACAAAAGATGATGTTGTAAGCAAAAAAATAGGCGTATCAACCTCTTATCAAAAATATTATATAACTTATGGGACTGGTTGGGAAGCAAATGGTACTAAGTTCAATTTAACAGGAGCAACAGTAACAAGTGATACATATGCTAATTCATATTCTAGTTTAGTTGGTAAATATTTGCCATCAGCTGATCATGGTTCAAGTACTGCTGGAACTATGATAGCAACAACTAATCTAAGTAGTGTATATTATGTAGTAAGTGCTACAAAAGATGGTTATATATATAAGGAAATAACTTCAAATAAAAATACAACAGAATCATTACTTGCATCTGCAGAAGATGATTATGGTACCAGCTATTATTTTAGAGGTGCGGTTAAAAATAACTATGTAGAATTTGCTAATAAATGCTGGAGAATAGTTAGAATTGTAGGAGATGGTTCAGTAAAACTTATCTTACACAATGATAATACTACAGGTGTTGCTAATCCTTGTTCATCAGCAAATAATAGTGCTAATGCAGCGTTTGCAAGATACTCTGGTACTGAATATACAAGTGTATTTAATATAAATTCTGATGACAATGCTTACGTAGGATTTAAGTATGGTGATTTTATCGGCTGTAATGGCCATCCAGAAATCACAGATAAGCTTGATTGCTCTTTGCATGGATATAAATGGATTGGTTCTTCTTCTTATGCTGAAGCCCATGCAAATATTAATAAAAGTACAATACTAAATAATTTAGAAACTTGGTATAATAATAATCTAAAAACATATGCTGATGCAATAGCTGATAATGTATGGTGTAATGATAAAACAAATGCAGCAGATACAACATATGATCCATGGAGTATTACACCAAATGGTTTAGGATATGGCACAAATAAAACATATTATGGTGTTACGCAAAGATTAGTAAGTGCAAATGGTAGTGATGGAGGCACTGGTCCAAGTTTAAAATGTAATGGAGAATTAAGTAAAATAAATTCAAAAGTAGGGTTAATAACAGCAGATGAACTAGCATATGCAGGACATACTTTTAATATTCATAATACTACAACATATTTACGAGAAAATGCTACAAATACTTCGTGGTGGTCCTTGTCGCCTAGCTACTTCAGTGGCAGCGAAACTTACGTTTGGAGGATGGATAACTACTTCGGCTACATCGACAGATACTACGTGAGAGACTATTCTGGGGTTCGACCTTCGATTTCTCTCGTCTCATCTACCACAATTTCAGGTGGATTAGGCACCTCAGAAGACCCATATGTTATAAATCAAAAATAAATCAAGATTTTATAAGGTGAAGACCCAAAGTTTTCATCTTTTTATTTTTAGATAAAACCTAAAATATATCTTTTTTTCCATATATTTGATATAATACATTGTAGTTAAGGAGGTTCTATGAAAGTTATATTATTAAAAGACGTAAAGAAACAAGGAAAGAAAGACGACGTAATAAATGTTAGTGATGGCTATGCCAAAAACTTCTTAATTAAAAATGGTTTAGCTATCAAATACACTGACGGAAGTAGTGAGCGTCTAAAAAAAGAAATAGATACAAGAAATAAAAATGAAGAAGAAAAAATAAAAGAATGTGAAGAAATCAAAAAGAAAATTGAAAGTATAACATTCACATTTAAAGTTAAAACTGGCAAAGAAGGAAAAATGTTTGGTTGCATTTCAACAAAACAAATTGCTGAAGAAATAAATAAAAAAGGCTTTAACATTGACAAGAAAATGATTAAACCGCTTATTCCAGTTGATACTCTAGGAGTTCACAACGTTGACATCGAACTTCACAAGAAAGTAATTGCCGTAGCAAAAATTGAAGTAAAAGAGGTGTAATAATGGCTGAAAGAAAACTCCCACAAAACTTAGAAGCTGAAATGAATGTTTTAGGTTGTGCCTTTTTAACAACCTACGCCTTAGAAAAAGTATGTGAAGAGCTTTCTTCAGATATGTTTTTAAGTGAAGCAAATAAAAGAATTTTTGAAGCAATATATGAACTTCATCAAAATAAAATCCCATTAGATTCAGCAACTGTTAAAAATGAAATTGAAAAAAAAGGTTCAATTAATATTATTGGCGGCATCGAGTATTTAAGTGATGTGATAGACTCAGTAATAACTGCAGCAAACGTTGATTATTATATTGATATAGTTAGAGATAAAGCCTTAAGAAGAAAACTTATTGATGTAACAACAAATATTACAACCAATGCTTACAACGAAGAATCAGACACAAACGACATTATAGATGACGCAGAAAAAAGAATCTTCAGTGTCACTAAAGCCCGTAAAGCCGGTGAATTTAAATCAATTGGTGAGGTTATCCGCTCAACTCAGGAAGAACTAGAACGTTTAGCTAAAAATAAAACTGACATAACTGGTGTACCATCTGGCTTCTATGATTTAGATAAAATGACTAGTGGTTTCCATCCAAACGAACTTATCATCTTAGCAGCTCGTCCAGCAATGGGTAAAACTGCCTTTGGTTTAAATTTAGCCGTAAACGCAGCCATAAGTACTAAAAAAAGTGTTGCCATATTCAACATGGAAATGAATGCTGAACAACTAGCAATGCGTATGATTGCATCAGCTGGTGGCATTGAACTTAATAAACTTAGAACAGGACGTTTAGAACATAACGACTGGCGTAAAGTTAATGAAGCTATGAGTGAACTAGGAGATACTCATCTTTACATCGAAGACTCATCAGGTATGACTGTATCTGAAATAAGAGCAAAATGTAGAAGACTTGCAACCAAAGAACCAGGCCTAGCAATGGTCGTAATCGACTACTTACAGCTAATCCAAGGTGGAGCGAAATACGAAGGAAACCGTCAACAAGAAGTATCTGAAATTTCACGTTCTCTAAAAACAATGGCAATGGAACTAAAAATACCAGTAATCGCTCTAGCCCAGTTATCTCGTTCTGTAGAACTTCGTGAAAACAAAAGACCAATCATGAGCGACTTAAGAGAATCTGGTTCAATCGAGCAAGATGCTGATATAGTCGCATTCCTATATCGTGATGACTACTACAATAAATCAGCAGCAGAACAATCAAACGTATCTGTTACTGAACTAATACTAGGAAAGCATCGTAACGGTAGCACAGGAACTATCGAACTACTCTTTGAAAGAGACATGTCAAACTTCAGAAATTACATCAAGAAAAATGAAGAAAAATAAAGGAAGGTAATATGAAACCGAAAGAAATAATTATATCGTTACTAGCAACAATTATTCTTGGAGCATTCGTAATCTTTATATGCTCAAATCGAAAAACAAATACCGAGCCACAAAACGTTTACGAAGTATTCTTAAATGGTAAATCAGTAGGTCTCCTTGATTCAAAAGACGACCTACTAGCTTTGGTAGATGACAAACAACAAGAAATAAAAGACAAGTATAATGTTGAAAAAGTATACCCACCAGCAACTCTAAAAACAATTGAAAAAACAACCTACAGTGATAATATTAAAACTGCTGATGAGATATATCATACAATTGAGTATAATGAACCATTTACTATTGAAGGTTATACAATAACGATTAAATATAACGATGAAACAAAAGAACCAGTTGTCTTACAAGTTTTAAATAAAGAAGACTTTGCTAGTGCCTTTTATAGTACAATGGCATCATTCATCGGAACAAAAAAACTAGACGAATACAAAAGTAAAACCCAAAGTGAAATAACCGAAACTGGTACTAAAATCAAGTCAATTTACTGGGATGAAGAAATAACAATTAAGAAAACATATCTAAACACAAACGACTATATATTTACAAACGAAAATGATATCAGTAAATTCTTATTATTTGGTACAATTGAAAAACAAAAAGAATACACCGTAAAAGAAGGTGATTCAATTGATAAGATTCTTGAAGATAATACATTAAACATCGAAGAATTTTTAATTGCAAACCCAAGCATTCCTAATGCTAATGCCTTACTTACTCCTGGACAAACCGTATCAGTTGGACTTATCTCTCCAATTGTAACAATCGTAAATGAAAACGTTGTAGTTGAAGACATTCCAAGCAACTACGAAACCGAATATCAAAATGACGATACAATGTATAGAGGACAAACAAAAGTAATTCAAAAAGGTTCAAATGGACTTAATCGTGTTACCGAAGAAATTCAGTACAAAAACGGTGCAATTGAAAAACTTGTTATTACCAAAAAAAGCGAAATAACCCCAACTGTAAATGAAATAGTTGCTAAAGGAACTAAAGTATACACTGGCGGTGGTAGTACAACATACATTAACACTGGTAGTGATACATGGTACTGGCCAACAACTAGCCCATACGTAATTACAAGTTATGTTGAACCAAGATGGGGTTCATATCATAAAGGAATAGACATCTCTGGTTCAGGATATGGTTCACCAATTAGATCATCAACTGACGGAGTAGTAATTGAAATCCATAATACCTGTCCGAACTTTGGTAGTGGATACCGAGACATGTGTGGTGGATCATATGGAAATTACGTATTTGTCTCATATAATAATGACGAATTAATTGTAAAATATGCCCATATGACTAAAGACGTTCAAGTAAAAGTAGGTGACACCGTAAGCCGTGGTCAAATCATTGGCTACATGGGATCAAGTGGTTCATCAACTGGAACGCACTTACACTTCGAACTTAGAAAAGGTAGTACATATGGACAAATCGTTAATCCATGTAGAAGCGTATTCAAATGTTAGTTAGTGTCTTAGCAAGTAGTTCAAAAGGTAACTCTGTATATGTTAAAACACAAAACCATGAACTTCTAATAGATGCTGGAACTAATGTAAAATATCTAAATGAAAAATTAAAAGAAAACGGCACTGACTTATCTAATATAGATTACATTTTAATAACCCACACCCATTCAGACCACGTTAGTGCCCTTAATAACATCGTAAAAAAATATCATCCAACAATCATAATGTCAGCCCTTATGTTCAAAGATCTTCCTTTTTTAGAAGACTACGAGCATATTCTAATATTATTTGATGATATTGAAATAGACACATTAAAAATTGAAAACATTAAAACTAGCCATGACACAACCGACAGTCGTGGCTATATCATTAGTGAAAACGGCGCATCTATAGTAAACATAACAGATACCGGATATATCAATCAAAAGAACTTTAAAAAAATCTCAAATAAAAGTCTTTATATAATGGAAAGTAATCACGATATTGAAATGTTAATGCATGGTAAATATCCAGCATGGTTAAAACAAAGAATGCTAAGCGACACAGGCCACTTATCAAATGAAGCATCATCTTACTACTTAAGCAAGATAATTGGTAGTAGTACTAAAATGATAATCTTAGCCCACCTTAGTGAAGAAAACAACACTCCAGAGCTTGCTCTTAAACAAATCGAAAATACATTTAAAGAAAACAATATCGAGTTTACCAACATTATCGCAGCAAAACCAAAAGAAAAAACGGAGTTAATCGAAGTATGATAAAACTAATTGTCGTAGGTAAATTAAAAGAACAATACCTAGTTAACATGGTAGAAGATTACAAAAAAAGAATTAACAAATATCATAAATTAGAGATAGTTGAAATAAATGATGATGGAATAGAAAAAGAAGGAATCAAAATTCTAGAAAAACTATCTAAGAAATCATTCAAAGTTGCTTTAACTATAAAAGGACATAAACAAAGTTCACCAGAATTTGCTAAATTTATAAATGATCACTTAATGGAAAATGCTAATATTGATTTTATTATTGGTGGCTCAAATGGCATCAGTAAAGAAGTACTTGATAATATAGATTATGAACTATCATTTAGTGACCTTACTTTTCCACACGGTCTATTTAGAGCAATTCTACTAGAACAAATTTACAGGGGATTTAAAATAATTAACAATGAAACATATCACAAATAAGGAGTAAAAATGGATAATTTAATATACGTAGTAGGCACAGCCTTCATTAGTAACGGAAAAGTATTAGTTAGTATGAGTCAAAGAAGTTCAAAAAAAGGCAAATACACCCTTGTAGGTGGTGGCGTTGAAAAAGGTGAAACCTTCAAAGAAGCCGCTAGAAGAGAATGCTTAGAAGAAATAGCAAATGGCTTTAATATTGAAGAAAGAGAACTAGAAGAAATCCTTTGCTTTAGAGAGCCTGCTCTATCTGACCCAAATCTTACAATTGAAATGCACATGATGCTAGCCCATAAAAAAATCGACGTAGAACTATTACCTAACGACGAAATAATTGAATACAAATGGCATGGACTTAATGATGACGAAGAAGAACTTGCAACAGCAATTAAAGATCACTTTATTCCATGGGCCATTGAAAATAAAATATTGTATTAGGTGAATCATGATTGGCAACGATTGGGATAACGAATTAAAAATAATCTGGGATAGTCCAGGTTTTCACAAATTCTGGGATATCATAATGCATGAATATGCTACGAAAGATATCTTTCCAGCAAAAGAAAATATCTTTAATGCTTTAAAACTAACACCATATAGTAAAGTAAAAGTAGTTATAGTAGGGCAAGATCCATATCATGGAGAGGGTGAAGCCCATGGACTATCTTTCTCAGTTCAAAAAGGCGTAAAACTTCCTCCATCACTAAAAAATATTTATAAAGAAATATATGATGATTTAGGCATCATTGAACCAAACTGTGGCAACCTAACAAAATGGGCTAAAGAAGGGGTACTTCTATTAAATTCATCACTTACAGTAATCAAAGACTGTCCTAACTCTCATCAAAATATTGGCTGGAGTAATTTAACAGATTATATAATCAAAAAAATAAATCAAAAAGAAGAACCAGTAGTATTTATTCTTTGGGGAAACTTTGCTAAAAGTAAAAAAGTGTTTATAACAAATCCTAAACACTTAGTACTAACATCACCTCATCCATCACCATTTAGTGCTAGATATGGTTTCTTTGGAAGCCATCCATTTTCTAAAACAAATGAATTCCTAGAAAAAAATGGAGAAGAAAAAATAAATTGGGACCTAAATTAAAAACCACATCTGTGGCTTTTTTTATAACTTAAAATCTTTAATTTCTTCATCAAACATATCTTTACCATCAAAATATGCTTTAACTTTAATATGATGAAAACTTGCTATTACATTTGATGGAAACTTCTTAATTGCTGTATTAAGTAAAGTAGTATACTTATTATAAAATGACTTTGCAGCTTCTAGCTTTTCATCAATCTCATATACATCTTCAAAATAATTACTAAAATCTTCATTGCTATCCAATTTATCATAATCTAACTTTATCTGATTAATTAAACTATAAATCTCAGTTAACTTTCTATCTAAATCAAAACTAGAAATATTCACATTTTTAATTTTCTCAAAAACTTCAAATGTCTGTTCTGGCAAATCTGTTTCCTTTAAAATAATACTTTTCATACTATCTAAATTATCATACTTTTTTCTAAGTAAATCATCAATAATACTTTCAGCTTCATTAATCTTAATATTAAAAGCTTGAATGTTATTATATAAAATAATATAAGTAACGACAATAATGCCAGTAAAAATCACTATAGTTAACAAAATAGTTTCCACACTAAAACCTACCTTCTAATAAAATTATAACACGTCATTATGAAAAATAAAATATTTTTGCTATAATAATAAAGGTGATTTAAATGCAAATAAAAATAGTAAAAGTAGGTTTTTTAGCAACAAATTGTTATATAATAGAAAATGATAAAGAAACTCTTATAATAGACCCAGGAGATGAAGCAGAAAAAATTATACCTAACATAACTAAAAAAGTAGTTGGTATTCTAATAACACATTATCACTTTGATCATGTCGGTGCAGTTGGTGTTCTACAAGCAAAATATAACTGCAAAGTTTACGACTACCAAAACTTAAAAGAAGGACAAAATAAAATAGGTGACTTTACATTTGAAATGATAAGAACGCCCGGCCATAAAGACGACTTAATATCATTCTTATTTAACAAAGATTTATTCTGTGGTGACTTCATCTTTAAAGGAACAATTGGAAGATACGATCTAGATGGAAGTAATTTCAAAGACATGCAAAACAGTATCCACAAAATTTTAAAATATGATAAAAATATAACCATCTATCCGGGTCATGGTCCTAGCACAATCCTAAAAGAAGAAGAACAAAACTTAAAAAACTATGTTTAATATTTATCAACATAGTTCTTATTGTAGTTAATCGCTTCATCAAACTCTACATAATTTAAATAAATAAGTAAGATAAGTTCCCATTTACCAGTAGAAGGATCACTCATAACTAAATGATCTTTGCCTGCTTCTTCAATTACTCCCTCAAACACTTTATCACGCCATGCGTTTGAATCTGTAAAAGAAAAATATGCTTTGGCTTTCTTACCCTTATTTTGTCTTAAAATATTTTCAATATAACTTTGCTCGTTATCTACATTACCAATTGGTGCAGTCGCTAAATTAAGCGGCTCTTGATAACCAGTGTTCTTATAAAATTGTCCGTTCATAATTCACCTCTAATTAAACCTATGTAAAATAATTTGAAAATATTAATAAATTTCTATATAATCGTATAAAGGAAGAAGGACTAACATGAAAATTGACAATTTATCTCTTAGTTTCGGAACTGCCGAAGTCTATAAAAATTTAACGGTTGAATTTAATCAAAATGATAAAATTGGCATAATCGGTGTTAATGGTGCTGGTAAAACAACCTTGTTTAAATTAATACTAGGTGAGCTTACACCAGACACTGGTACCATAACGGTATCATCTAAAATTGGCTACCTTCCACAAGTTATTGAAGATAATTTTGATAAAGAAATGTCCGTTTTGGATTACCTTCTGTCAGCTAGACCCATTAAAGAACTGGAAAACAAACTAACTAATCTTTATGAACAAATAGCAACCGAAAAAAATGAACATAACCTAAAAAAATACATGAAAGATATCACTAAAGTCGAAGATGAATTAACTTATTATGAACAATATAATGCAGAAAGTGAACTTCTAAAAATAATTGCTGGTATGAACATCGATGATGCTTTACTAGATTTAAAACTAAAAAATTTATCCGGTGGTCAAAAATCAAAAATTGCATTTGCAAGACTTCTATACTCCAAACCTGAAACTCTTTTGTTAGACGAACCAACTAACCACTTAGATTTAGACACTAAAGACTATATTATTGAATATCTTAAAAATTATAAAGGACTAATTTTAGTAATTTCTCACGACACATCCTTCCTAGATGAAATTACCAATAAAACATTATATATTGATAAAAATAAAAAAACAGGCACTTTATATAATGGTTCATATTCAAAATACGAAAAAATCAAAAAAGAAAGAGAACTAGCAACATCAAGGCTTCACGATAAACAACAAAAGGAAGAAGAAAAACTAAAAGAAATAATAGCTCGTTATATAAGAGGTAACGAAAAGAAAGCCAACATTGCTAAAGATAGGCAGAAAAAACTAGAAAAATTATTAAGTGAAAAAGTAGAAGTCGAAAAGAAAAACAAATACACAAAATTTAAAATTAATATAAAATATCCAAGTTACTCAATTCCCATAAGCTGTAACAACCTAACATTCGGGTACACAGAAGAGAACTTACTTTACCAAAATTTAACCTTTGATCTTATTAGAGGCGAAAAATTTCTAATAGTTGGAGAAAACGGTATTGGAAAAACAACTCTTTTAAAACTTATCATGAACATTTTAACACCTCTTGAAGGTTCTATTAACATATCAGAAAAAACCCTTATTGGTTATTATGCTCAAGAACACGACTTATTAAATAAAGAAAAGACCATTAAAGAAAACTTTAGTGATAGTGGTCTAACAGATTATGAACTAAGAAGATTCCTTGGTAGCTTTCTATTCACAAATGACGACATATTCAAAAAAATAAATATCTTATCTCCAGGAGAGCGTTCTAGAGTAGCACTTGCTAAAATAGCTTTATCTGGAGCAAACACACTATTACTAGATGAACCAACTAACCATTTAGACCCAATGACCCAATTAATTATTGCTGACACCTTCAAAGATTACGAAGGCACTATGCTAGTCGTATCACATAATCTAGAATTTGTTGATAACCTAGGAATTGAAAGAATGCTTCTTTTACCTAGCGGCCGAATCATGTATTATGACAAAAATGTTGTCCTTCATTATGAACTTTTAAATGAAGAAGTTGACAAAAACTAAAACTTCTGGTATTATCTAGGCATAAATCGATGAAAAGGACGAGTAATATTAACGCTTACTTATAGAGAATTAACGTTTGGTGGAAGTTAATAGTAACCTAATATGAATAAAACCTTGGAGAGAATATCCGGCAGACTGCCGTTATCAGTTAAGAGAATCAGTTAATGATTAAAGAAGGGTGGTACCACGAACAAAATCGTCCCTTTAATCATTAACTTTTTTTATTAGAAAGAAGGAATATTATGAGAGAACTTACTGATCAAGAAATTATTAGAAGAGAAAAAGCCGAAAAAATTAGAAGCCTAGGCATGGACCCATTTGGGCACGTATTTAATCGTACTGCTTTTGCTAAGGATATCAAAGAAAAATATAAAGACGTTGACCATGACGAGTTTGAAAACATAACTGACGAATACACTATAGCTGGAAGAATAATGTTCATAAGAAAAATGGGTAAAGCATCATTCTTCACCATTCAAGACAAAACAGACAAAATTCAAATTTATATTTCAATTAATGACATTGGCGAAGACGCTTATACTTTATTTAAGAGTGCTGACATTGGTGATATTGTTGGCGTTAAAGGTAGAGTAATGAAAACAATGACTGGTGAAATTACTATCAAATGTTTAGAATACACACACTTAGTTAAAGCGTTAAGACCACTACCAGAAAAGTTCCATGGATTAACAGACATCGAAGAAAGATATCGTAGAAGATATGTAGACTTAATTATGAACGAAGAATCTAAAAGAGTAGCATTCCTAAGACCTAAAATTATTAGATGCATTCAAAACTTCATGGATAATCGTGGATTCACTGAAGTCGAAACACCAATTCTAAACACATTACTAACTGGAGCATCAGCTAGACCTTTCATCACACATCATAACACCCAAAACCTAGACATGTACTTAAGAATTGCTCTTGAACTACCTCTAAAAAGACTATTAGTTGGTGGTATGGAAGCAGTATACGAAATAGGTAGAACATTTAGAAACGAAGGCATGGACCCAATGCATAATCCAGAGTTTACCCTAATGGAAGCCTACCTAGCATACTCTAACTTAGATGGTATGATGGAAATGACTGAAAGCATGTTTAAAACAATCGCTAAAGACATCTTCCATAAAGACACATTCATGTGGAATGGAAATGAAATAAATGTTGCAGGTGAGTGGAAAAAAGTTAGCATGACTGATGCTATCAAAGAAAAAACAGGTATCGATTTTAGAACAATCACTGTAGAAGAAGCCTTAAAACTTGCAGAAGAACACAAAATAGAAGTAGCTGAACATGAAAAAACACTAGGTCATATTATCAATTTATTCTTCGAAAAATATGTAGAAGAAACATTAATTCAACCAACATTCTTATATGGTCATCCAGTTGAGATTTCTCCTCTAACAAAGAAAAACCCAGAAGACCCAAGATTTGTTGACCGCTTTGAATTATTCATTGGTGGTAAGGAATTTGCAAACGCTTACACAGAACTTAATGACCCTGTTGATCAATTAGAACGTTTTGAAGACCAATTAAAAGAAAGAGAACTTGGAAACGAAGAAGCAAATGACATTGATATGGACTTTGTAGAAGCCCTTGAATACGGCATGCCACCAGCAGGTGGAATCGGTTACGGAATTGATAGACTAGTTATGTTCTTTACTGAAAGTGCATCAATTAGAGACGTTATCCTATTCCCAACTATGAAACCACAGGGAGCAAAACAAGTAATTAATAAACCAAGTACACCAACTACTCAAAAAATTGATTTTAGTAAAGTTGAAATTGAGCCTTTATTTGAAGACTACGTTGACTTTGAAACATTTAGTAAATCAGACTTTAGAGCAGTTAAAGTAAAAGAATGCGAAGCTGTACCTAAATCAAGCAAACTTCTAAAATTTGTTCTAAATGATGGTACAGGTGAAGATAGAGTTATCTTAAGCGGCATTCATGCTTACTATGAACCAGAAGAACTTGTAGGTAAAACTCTAATAGCAATTACAAACTTACCGGCAAGAAAAATGATGGGAATTGACTCATGTGGAATGCTAATTTCAGCAGTTCACAGTGAAGAAGGAGAAGAACGCTTACACCTTCTAATGGTTGATGATGCTATCCCTGCAGGAGCAAAACTATATTAATAGGCCACTAGAGCCTATTTTTTATGCAAAAAATTGTCAAAAACCTATTTAAATAAGGAATATCCGTGTTATAATGTTAAGTAGAGGAGGTTAGAAATGAAAAAGTTTTGGGAAAAGCATGACTTAATCAAAGTTTCAGGTTTAATGGTATTACTATCAGTTATCCTAACTTGGATTATCCCACAAGGATACTTCTATAGTGGTTCAATTCAAGTTGGCGAAATAACTCGTGTAGGAATATTTGATTTCTTCAACTACGGATTACTTGGAATGTATTACTTTACTGTATTAGTAACATTCTTATTCGTACTTGGAGCATTCTATCAAGTACTTGCTAAATGTAGCGGATATCAAAAACTAACTGATAGTCTTGCAAAAACATTTAGTGGAAAGGAATATCTTTTTGTACTACTAGTATTATTCATTATTTCTGCAATAACTGCCGTAACTAATGAATACTTCGTAATGTTAAGCGTAGCACCATTCTTTATCACAATCCTAAGAAAAATGGGATTAGATAAAATGACTGGCTTCATTACTACATTTGGTGGCATCCTAGTTGGTATCTTAGGTTCAGTATACAACTCTAAAGTTGCTGGAATGAACGTAAGTACCCTAAGTTCATCTTACACAGATTACCTATGGGTTAAACTAGTTATCTACGGTGTATCATTTGTACTATTTAGTTTATTTGCAATTTTACATATTCGTAAAATTAAAAAAGCTAACAAAAAAGATATTGCTGTAATTGAAGAAGTATATGAAACTAAAAATACTACTGAAAAGAAATCTGTATGGCCAGTAGCAACTGTTCTAATTTTAACTGCTATTGTTGGAATTCTAGCATACCTTCCATGGGAAACATGGGGCGTAACTGCATTTAGTACAGCAACAACTAAAATTTTAGAATGCAAAGTATTTGATGCTACAATCTTCCGTTACATTCTAGGTAACGTTCAAGCATTTGGTAAATGGGATATCTTCGGAATGCAAATACTAATGCTAATTGCCACATTACTAATTAAATGGATTTACAAAATGAGTTTTGATGACTTCGCTGAAAGTTTTGGTGAAGGATTTAAAAAATCTGGTAAACTAGTATTAGTTATGTTAATGGCATACTTAGTATTAGAAATTGCAGTAATGTTCCCAGTAGTTCCTACAATCGTAGATTGGTTCATGAAACTTGCAAGTAAGTTTAATGCAATCCTAGGTACTATCGCTGGCTTATTCACATCATTATTCTCTGTAGAATATCAATACACATTAAGCCTTGTTGGTAGTTATCTAACAACTGCATACTCTGACTTTGCAAAACAAATTCCTATAATGTTACAATCAACTTACGGATTAGCAAGTATGTTTGCTCCAAGTTCAGCTATTCTACTTATCGGTTTATCTTACTTAGGTATAACTTATAAAGAATGGATGAAATACATTTGGAAATTCGTTCTTGCAATGTTTGTCGTAATTCTTGTACTTATGGTAATTATTTGCTAAAAGGCGCCACGCGTCTTTTTTTTATGCCTAAGTCATGATACAATAATAATATGGTGATGCTATGGAAAAAAGTTCAAATACTATTACATTAAATGAGCAAATCTTTAGTAACTTATATAATGATACAGACAAAATAGTAGTCGGTAAAAATCAATATCCACTCGCTCTTTTAGAGTATGCTTTAACTGATACATCATTCTATGACAAATTACTATCAATTACAAAAAATAAATATAAATTTACAATAAACTCATCTTCTCCTTTAGAAGAAGACGAACACGAATATGAAAAAATCCCTTTTTTAGAAGCAATTGAAGTTGCTGTAGATAAGAAACTTATAAAACTAGACAAATTACTATATCAAAGATATAAAGCCCTAATTGACCAAATAAGTTATAAAGCTTTTAAACAAAAATATAGTGGAGAACCCCTAAAAGCCAAAGTTGAAGGAAAAACATATATTATACTAGGGAGTGAAGTTATAAAATTTTTAGAACTAGATAAAAATGAATTAGATTATCTTCTAAGTAAACCTAATCAAAAAGATTGCATCTCCAAAGAAGCCTTCCTTTACATGATAAGAAAATTTATTATTAGGGAAAATATAAAAGACAACTTTATCTTGCCAGAACAAATTGAAGAAAGAATGACTGAAATTATTAACTATGAAATTCTTGATTTTGAAGCTATAAACACATATTTAAGTGACGAGAACTCCTTAACTAACAAAACAAATCTAAATCCAGAACTTGTAAAAGCTTTAACAGAGGGCCTTCATGAAAACTATGACACTCTAGAACAAGCAATCTACATCTACATAAAAATGTGTAAAATCCTATCATATAACGATGAATTTTTTGCAGCAAGACAAAAAGGCTTAGCTGCAGAAAAACATCAAATGATTGACTATATTGAAACCATTACCCCAAGATTCCCTGAAGTAGTATGCTATGAGTTTAATGCTATTTATGCTAAAATGCTCAACTATTTAGGAATTAACTTTGAAAGAGAATGCTTTAGCTGGAAAAATAAATACGGTGATGGACACGAAAATCTAAGTTTTAGAGTAGGTAAATATATAATTGAAGCAGACTCATCTAGACAAATTTTAACTGGCGACATATTCAATGCTAAAATAGGAGCTAGCATTAAAGGATTAAAATGCCGTAATCAGAACTTTGACACTTATATGGAATTTGGCGAAATACTAAATAAAGTATATAACGATATCAAAAAAGAAGATAAAACTGAATTTAGTAACGCCTTAAGAGAATATGAAGAACTAACTAAGACAAAACGAAATGAAGTTCCTTTAAATGACCGTTTTAATCTATTCTTAGAAAAAATAAAAGCCTCTTCTTTTACAGGATTAAACATTATGTCCTACATCTTAAAATTAGTAAACGTACTATTCACAGAAGAAGAAAGAGAATATTACATTGACTTTGAAATTATAAGAGACAATAATCCTAAAGACGAAGATAAACTTTATAGCACATGCGGTATAATAACAATGAATCCAAACGGTATAATAAAAGATGAAATTCATAACAAATATTATATTTATATAAACGGCCAGTTAAAAAGGATTCTTAAAAAGACCCTCATTCAAAATATCATTACTGGTAATCTAAGCTTCATTGACGATGAAGAACAATATATACCAGGAATAAGGTAGGTGAAAAAATGATAAATAAACTAAAAACAATGAACGAAAACCTAATAACCATATACAAAAATCAACCTGCAGAATTAAGAAGGCAAGAACTAATCAAAACCATTCTAGAAGAACCAGAAGCTTTCTTAAAAATGAGTATTGAGACGGCTTATAAAGTGCTAGAAGATTTAGGAATAAGCCCTTTAGATATTCCCAAAATCTATAGTGAACTAATTGATGCCCAAAATATTGACGAAACGCAAAATTAATGTTAAAATCTAACTTGTAATGCGAGGAAGATAACCCTAGTAGTCCGTTATATTCTTTAAAGAGAGTAAATATTAATAAGCTGAGAATATTTATAAAGAGAGATAACTGATGAATTTCAACTATCAGAGCATTAAGCGTATAATCGCGTTAAGATTAAAGAGCATGTAAATCATGAATTAAGGTGGTACCGCGGATTTTATTCGTCCTTTAGTTTATGATTTTTTTTATGGGAGGAAATATGAAAGAAAAAATTGAAACAATAATTAAAAATGCCAAAGAAGAAAGTCAACTAATTAAAACTGAAACTGACTATCTTAACATCAAATCAAAATATCTTGGTAAAAAAAGTGAACTAATAAGTCTTATGAGCACTATCAAAGACATGAGCAAAGAAGATAAACAAATCTATGGTCCGTTATTTAATAAGACCAAAACAGAGTTAGAAAACTTGTTTAAAGATGCCTTAGAAAAGAACACAGCACAGAGTTTAAAAACTTTTGATCCAACACTTCCAGTGGATAAAGAAACAGGTACCATTCATCCAGTAACAATCGTAGCTAAAGAAGTAACCGACATCCTTAAAAATATGGGATTTATCGTCCTAACTGGTCCAGAAATGGATAGTGAGTACTATAACTTTGAAGCCTTAAACGTACCAAAAACACATCCAGCAAGAGATATGCAAGACACATACTGGTTATCAAACGGAATGCTACTTAGAACCCAAACAAGTGCCCTTCAAGTTAGAGGTATGCTTAAATATGGATCACCAATCAAAATGTGTGCTCCAGGAAGGTGCTTCCGTAATGAAGACCTAGACGCTTGTCACGAAAACACATTCTTCCAATTAGAAGGAATGGTAATTGGTGAAAACATCTCAATATCTAACCTAATATACACAATGGAAGGAATGCTAAAAGAAGTATTTAAAGAAGACGTTAAAGTAAGACTAAGACCAGGATACTTCCCATTTACTGAACCAGGATTCGAACTAGACTGTTCATGTACAGTATGTGGTGGAGTAGGCTGCCCAACATGTAAAAACTCAGGATGGTTAGAACTTTGTCCATGCGGAATGGTTCATCCTAACGTATTAAAAGAAGGTGGCATTGACCCAGATAAATACACTGGCTTTGCTTTCGGTCTAGGCTTAACAAGACTAGCAATGATGAAATACAAAATAGACGATATCAGAATCCTAAATAGTGGAGACATCAGATATCTAGAAAAATTTAATATAAAGTAGGTGAAAAAATGAAAATATCATGTAATATTCTAAAAAAACATATCAAAAATAGTGAAGACATCGACTTCTTAAAAATATGGGATAAATTTACTATCAGAACAGCTGAAGTCGAAGGTGTTGAAGTAAAAGAAAAAGACATTGATGGCGTAGTAACAGCAAAAATACTTGAAGTTGCAGACCATCCAAAATCAACTAAACTACATATCTTAAAAGTTGATGATGGCAAAGAAATCAAACAAATTGTCTGCGGTGCTCCTAACGTTAAAGTAGGTTTAATAAGTGCTTTAATTGAAGTAGGTGGACACTTAGGTGATATCGAAATAGGCGTAAGACCACTAGTTGGTGTAGACTCTTATGGTATGATGTGTAGCGCTAAAGAACTAGGCATCTCAGATGATCACTCTGGAATCATTGAACTACCAGAAGATACCCCAGTAGGTATTAATATAAAAGAGCTAATGCCAATTGATGATATCATCGTTGAAATTGATAATAAATCTTTAACTCATAGACCAGACCTTTGGGGCCACTATGGAATAGCAAGAGAAATCGCCGCAATCACAAACCACGAACTCTTACCACTTGATCTATATACAGAAAATCCAAACGTTAAAGACCTAGATATTAAAATAAATAACCCAGAACTCTGCTATAGATACATTGGTACTAAGATGGAAAACATTACAAACAATGTAACCCCATTATGGATGCAAGTATTCTTATATTATGCTGGCATGCGTTCTATAAACTTACTAGTAGATTTAACTAATTACATCATGCTTGAATTAGGACAACCAATGCATGCTTTTGATGCCAGAGTCGTAAAAAATATTGAAGTAGGCTTAGCAAATAACGGTGATAAATACACAACCCTAGATGGTACAGAAAGAAATCTAACAAACGAAGATTTAATGATTAAAAATGGTGGAAAATACTTCGCAATCGCTGGTGTAATGGGTGGTTTAGATAGTGAAATAGTAAATGACACTACAAGCATTGTTCTAGAAAGTGCTACATTTAATGCTTACACAGTTCGTAAAACAGCTCTTAGTATTGGCTTAAGAACAGAAGCAAGTGCAAGATACGAAAAAAGCCTAGATCCAAACCTAGCAATGTTAGCTGCAAGAAGATTTATAAAACTTCTTAAAGATGAAAACAAAGACTTAACATTCGCATCAAACATCACTGACATCTATCCACAAAAGCAAGAAGAAAATCACATTGAATTAAAGAAAGACTATTTATATAAAAGCCTTGGCTTTGAAATTGAAGATGAACTAGTAAATAAAATCTTAACAAGTCTAGAATTTAAAGTAACTCCAAAGGAAGATTCATTTGAAATAATCGCTCCAACATTTAGATCAACTAAAGACATCACAATTGCAGCAGATATTGTTGAAGAAATATCTCGTATGTATGGATACGAAAACTTCAAGCATATCCCATTAAAAATGGACTGTACATTTGCTCCTAACGAGCCAGTATTTAATGATGAATATGAAGCAAAAAGATATCTAGCAAATAACAAAGGATACCATGAAATTCATACATACCTATGGCATAAATCATCATTCCTAAAGAAATTAGATATCAACTTAGAAAACACCTACCTTCTAGGTAAAACCGATGATAACATCCTAAGAAAAGACCTATCCCTAGCGATGCTTGAATCAGCAATTATAAACCTAAAAAACTATAACGAATTCGGTCTATTTGAAATAGGAACAACCATAAACGATAAAGAAAACCATCGTAGATTATCTTTACTACTAGTAAAAGACGCTGATAAAATCAAAGAAGCATACTATGAAATTAAAACTCTATGCTACAATTTATTTAACGACCTAAAAAATATTAAAGTAGAATTCAAAGAAGGCAGAGCAGAAGCATACTATGAAAACGATCTAACAATGGACATATATGGATTTAATAAATGCCTAGGTCAAATTAAAGTGTTTAATAGTGCTATCACCAATAAAATAAATAAAAAGAAAGTATTTGTTGCACTAGACATTGACTTTGACTTATTTACTGAACTAGAAAACCAAACAATTCCATACGAAGAAGTAAGCAAATATCCAGTATCAACTTTAGATTACACCATCATATCTTCAAAAGACATGCTTTATAGTGCATTAGATAACATTCTAAGTAAATATAACAATGAAATTATTCTAAATTATAAACTAATGGATATTTACGAAAACGACAACAATAAGAAAATTACTATAAGATATAATTTAGGTTCAAAAGAAAGAACTCTAACAAGTGAAGAATTAGAAAACTTCAAAACAGAGTTCATAAACCACATTAGAACAAACAACCTAGAAATTCAAGAAAACTAAAAAGGAAGCAATCACTTCCTTTTTTACTTGCTACTTTTTTTTCTAACCTTAGGTTTTCCATATCCTTCTTTACCTTCAGCATACGCCCTAGATAAATTACCATCTAAAGTAAAGTTAACCTTTTCTTCAAACTCATTAACACCTTTAACTGTAACAATAACTCTATTACCAATCTTATACTTTTTCTTAGTATGACGACCAATCAACATATAATTATTCTCATGAAAGAAGAATGTATCACCAAGAACATCCCTAAACGGAATCGTACCACTAATACCATTATCTGTTGTTACACTAACTTCTTTTCTATCAATCATATTAATAACTGCTTCAAAATGTTCTCCTTCTAAAGATTTCATATAATCCATAATCTTACGTCTACTAGCTTGAAACTCAGCTCTATCTGCTTGTCTTTCTCTAATAGAAGCATAATCACAAGCTTCCTCTAACTCAGATTCCAGCTTCTTCAAAGTATCATAACTAATACTTTTATTACCTAAAGCAACATCATTATAATAATCTAATAAAAAGTGTACCATTGTATCCGGAAAACGTCTAATTGGACTAGTAAAATGTGTATATGCATGAGAAGCTAAAGCAAAGTGCCCAATATTATCCTTTGAATATCTTGCTCTACTCATACTAACTAATAACAAACTAGAAAGAAGAGGGAACTTATCACTATCTTTAGCCTTATCTAAAATATCCTTAATAAGTCTTGGACTTTTCATTATCTTACTTTCTGGAATATTGTAACCTAATGTATTAATAATCTTTAAAGCCTCTTTTAACTTAATTGGATTAGGCCCTTCATGAACCCTATAAACAAATGGCAAATCCATCATGTCAACGTAACTTGCTACCGTCTCATTTGCTAGAATCATAAATCTTTCAATTAACTTTTCAGCAGACAAACTAGTTCTTTTACTAACACCTGCTGCCTTACCATCCTTATCTATCTCAACATTTGTCTCCGTAGAAAAGAAAGTAACTTCACCATTATCAAACTTCTTAGCTCCAATTATCTTACTTAACTTATCCATCTGTAATAATACATCTTTAAATTTCTCATATCCTTTTGGAACAATACCATCTTCTAAAATTCTATTAACATCATCATAAGTCATTTTCTTTTTAGAATTAATTACAGAATCACAAATCCTTGAATTTACAACATTACCCTCACTATCAATTTCCATAATTACAGATTTTGCTAATCTATCCACATTTGGATTTATTGAACATAACCAATCTGATAACTTAGGTGGAAGCATCGGTATAACCGTATTAAGCATATACAAACTAGTACTTCTTTCTTTAGCTTCAGCAAGTAAATGTGGACACTTCTTTAAATAATGAGATACACTAGCAATATGCACACCTAACTCATAATTACCATTAGGAAGTATCTTTAAACTAATCGCATCATCCATATCTTTGGTATCTGCACCATCAATCGTAAATATAAGTTCATCTCTAAAATCGTTTTCCTTACGCTCTTCAATCTCTTCTTCTGTAACCTCATTTGGTAGAGCATTTACCTCACTAATTGAAGCTGGCGAAAACTCAGGATCAAACCCGTTACTAAAAGCAACAAGCGCTAAATCTCTATCAATCTTACCATTTAGTACTATTGGTTTAACTACTTCGCCATCATACATGCCATATTTCATTTCTTTATCAAGCTTAACTAGTACATAACTACCGCTACCAATTTTACTAAGAACATCTTGACTAATATTTATATTAAGCATACCTCTAACTTTTTTAGGTTCAAGCTTATACTTACCATTGTCTTTTTGTATAACCTCACAAACAATATTCGGACAGTTCCTCTTAAGAACCTTAAGAACCTTTACTTCATCATTACTAACATCATACAATACCTCATCATTAGGTAAAGCACCCTTTAAATTAGCAGAATCAATTCGTCTTTTCTTATCACCATCCATAATAAATAGTGTCCCGCGATGTGTAACATCTAACGCACCTTTTTTAGTAGTAGGTCTAACAACTCTATAAAAACCATTAGATGAATAAATAATCCCTTGCTGTTCTAATTCAAATATAGTTTTATCTACATCACCAATATCTGGACATTCATCCAAAATAATTTTCTTTAAAGCTTCATAATCATACCTCACATAACAATCATTTTCAGTCTTTCTTCTTAAAATACGAATAATTTCTTCCATTTCACACCCCACACTCGATATTTTTCTTAATTAAAGAATAACCCAAAAATCAAAATTAGTAAAGTTGTATATTTAAATTTATGCAAAAAACTTGAAAAATGTTAGTTAAAGAGTTAGAATTAAATTAAGAAAATATTAACGAGGTGGCGTATGAAAAAAACTGTTGGGGAAAACCTAAAAATGTTTAGAATAAAAAAAGGCTTATCCATGGAAGAAGCCGGCAAAAAAATTGGCGTATCAGCCCCAGCAATCCTTAAATATGAACGCAATAAAATAATCGCATCCCTAGAACGTTTAGAAGAATTTGCTAAAATATATGATACAACTATAGACGAAATTTTAAATATTGATGCTAGTATAAATATTAAATACGATAACATCTTCTTCAAAGAAAAAGCATCAAATATCAAAAAAGAAAATATTAAAAATTACATAAACAATAAAATTGAAAATTATTTTAACTTACTAAAACTTTCAGGTATAACCTTACATAACAAATTTGGTGTCCATCTAGTTAACACTAACAAAGAAGCTCAAAGCCTAGCAACTAAACTAAGAATTTTCTTCCAAATTCCAATCGAAGCACCAATTCACAACCTTATATACTTACTAGAAAATCACAATATAATAATATTAACTGTACCTAAAAAAGTAAGTGAAGGCTTATTTGAAGGCTTCTTTGAAATAATTAATAATATACCAGTCATAATCGTTCCTGTTGCTGAAAACGGCTATGAACAAAGATACCTAGTCGCAAAATATCTAGGTGAACTTCTAATCATGTCAAACAATAATAAAGAAGAACTAGCTGAAAACTTTGCAAGAGCACTTCTAATGCCAGAAAAATCTCTAAAAATAGAATTTGGTGAAAAAAGAACAAAGATCCACTTTAATGAAATAACCGCTTATAGTAACACTTACAAAGTATCATACAAAAACGTTGTTAAAAGGCTTCTAGAAGAAGAAATCATCACCCCTTCAAATGCTAAGTATACTAATATTTATATCAACAAAAATAAACTTCATGAAATTGCTTTTACAGAAGAACCTTACAACTATGAAAAAATGCTATACAAACTAATCGCTCAAGGTTTAATCCAAAGTGATTCAAAATACATCTAAAAGAATTTAAGAAAAATACAATTGTTCGCTACATTTTTCTTGGAATTCTTTTTTTTATTTGCTATAATATTTATATCAGAAAATGAAAGGCACAATTATGGAATTATTAAAAAATTTAAACAAAGAACAAATCGAAGCAGTAAAAACTATAGATGGACCAGTCCTAGTAATGGCTGGAGCCGGTTCTGGAAAAACCAAAGTATTAACAACTAGAATCGCCTACCTAATTGAAGAAGGCATCCCATCATACAACATCTTAGCAATAACATTTACCAACAAAGCAGCAGCTGAAATGCGTGATCGTGTATCAAACCTTATTGGTGATGTTTCATCATTCATCGGAACATTTCACTCCTTAGGAGTACGTATCATAAGGGAAAACCATGACATACTAGGTTTACCAAATAATTTTACAATTATAGATAGTGATGACACTAATACCATTATCAAAAAACTACTAAAAGAAATGAACCTAGACTCTAAACAATACTCACCATCATACGTAAGAAATAGAATCAGCTTTATCAAAAATCAAATGCTTACAGATGGTGAACTAGATAGACTATTTAACACACCAATGGATAAAGTAGTCGTAGAGGTCTATCACAGATACAACAATAAACTAAAAACAAGCGCATCAGTTGACTTTGATGACCTATTGCTATTACCAGTTAATCTATTTAAAGAACGTAAAGATATCTTAGAATATTACCAAGATAAATATAGATACATCCTCATAGACGAGTATCAAGATACAAACCCAGTACAGTACAAACTATCAGTAATGTTATCTAATAAATACAAAAACATCTTTGTCGTAGGGGATATGAACCAAAGCATCTATGCTTTTAGACAAGCAGACTTTAGAAATATTTCTAACTTCGAAAAAGACTTTAAAGGTGCAAAAGTCATTAAATTAGAGCATAACTATCGTAGTACAAACAACATCCTATCAGCAGCAAATGAAGTAATCAAACACAACACAGAACGCAAAGACTTAAAACTATTTTCAGATAATGGAGACGGCGTAAAAATAAAATATATGCGTGCATATGATGAAAAACACGAAATTGCCTTAGTAATTGATGAAATAAAACACCTTCTTAGTGAAGGATATAAAAATGAAGACATCGCCATCCTTTATAGAACAAATGCCCAATCACGTGCAATCGAAGACGTTTTCTTATCAAAAGGTATACCTTACAAAGTATTCGGTAGTTACTACTTCTACAATCGTAAAGAAATTAAAGATCTTATTAGTTATCTAAGATTAATCTACAATCCACACGATGAAATAAGTTTAAGAAGAGTAATTAACACACCAAAAAGAGGAATAGGTGAAAGTGCCATCTCATCAATCGAAGAGCGCGCTAAACAGCAAAACATCAGCATGTTTGATGCATTAGAAACAAGAAAAGAATTAGAATTTAAAGAAATAATTGAGGACCTAATTAAAAGAAGTGAAAGCTTGTCTCTTACAGAACTAATTGATGAAGTTCTAGAACGCTCTGGCATGAAAAAAGAACTAGAAAGCAGTAAAGCACTAGAAGATGAAATCAGATTAGAAAACTTAATGGAAGTTAAAAGTATCACCGCATCCTTTGAAGAAAGAACTGGTTCCGCAAACTTAGGAGATTTCCTAGAAGAAGTATCCCTAATCGCAGATATCTCAAATCACACAGAAGATGGTGACGTAGTAACCCTTATGACCCTTCATAGTGCTAAAGGCCTAGAATTTCCAGTAGTCTTCCTAGTCGGCATGGAAGAAGGACTATTCCCTCACAACATGTCTTTAATGGAAAACAATCTAGAAGAAGAAAGACGACTATGCTACGTAGGTATCACTAGAGCAAAAGAGCGTTTATACCTAACAAACGCTAAAAGAAGAATGCTTTATGGAAAAGAAAATATGAACATTCCATCAAGATTCATAAGTGAAATAGACGAAAAACTAATCGAAAAAATCGGCCCTAAAGAAGAAAATAAAGTAATCGATAAAAAGCAAATGTATACAAACGACAATAATGATATCACTGAAGGAAGTATCATCAGCCACGAACAATATGGAACCGGCGTAGTCGTTAAATGTGATGGCTCACTAATCTCCGTAGCATTCAAAACCGGTATTAAAAAACTAATGAAAAATCACAAAAGTATTAAAAAAATTAATTAAAAAAAAGGAAATTGGTTAAAGGCTTACAACAATAACTAATAGGAGGTACTATGAAATACATCTCACTATTAAATCCTATAACCATTAAATATCTTATAGATAATACTAATACTAAATACTTTATAATTAACATATTAAAACTAATATTAAATGATGAAGACTTTGAACTATTAAACTATTTCACTCATGAAGAAGAAAACGTAAGAAGCTACACAATCTTTAAAAATAAATCAAAGATAGTACTTATGGACTATAATATTAATGAAAATAAAGACCAATTCAACGATGACCTAGATATTATAAACTTTATAAAAGAAACAGCAAAAGAAGAAGTTCATCTAATTTATTTTACAACTGAACATGGTTCAAACATCTATGACGAAAACGTCCACATAATAAGGAAAAACAATGAAAATAGTCCATACCTAAAACTAATATTATCAGAAAACTATAAAGAACAAAAACAAACAGAATTTAATGATATTATAGATTACCTATATAGCCTAGATAACCAATTTCTAAAAAGATATTTAAAAGAAAGAGAACTTCTTTATAATTACAAATAAATGGATTATAATAAAAGAGTAATCTGAAAGGAAAAGAACATGAAAGAAAGATATGACGAACTCATAAAACTAATTGAAAAAGCAAACGTAGAATACTACACACTAGATAACCCATCCGTAACCGATAGAGAATATGATAACTGGATGAGTGAACTACTAGACATTGAAGAAAAATACCCGGAATTAAAAAGAAAAGACTCCCCATCAGAAAAAATAGGTGGTGAAGTAATTGGTGAATTCCAAAAAGTAACTCATAAACATCCAATGTTTAGTATCGCAGATGTCTTTAACGAAGCCGAAATTGTCGCTTTTGATGAAAGAATTCGTAAAGAATTTCCTAATCCTAGTTACGTCTGTGAACTTAAAATAGATGGTCTAGCGGTATCTCTAACATACGAAAAAGGGATCTTTAAAAGCGCCGCAACTAGAGGAAACGGAACAATTGGGGAAGATATCACCCATAACGTAAAAACTATCAAAACAATCCCGCTAAGATTAACTGAACCAGTAGATATTGAACTTCGTGGAGAAATCTACATGCCTAAAAAAAGCTTTGAAAAATTAAATGAAGAACGCGCTAAAAATGGTGAACCGCTATTTCAAAATCCCAGAAATGCCGCCGCAGGTAGTATTAGACAATTAGATAGTAGTATCGCAAAATCAAGAAATCTTGATGCCTTTCTTTATCATGTTCCAGAAACTAAAAGACAAACTCATTATGAAGCCCTTATGGACTTAAAACATCTTGGCTTTATCGTAAACCCTAATATAAGATTAGTTCATAATGTAAATGAAATATTAGAGTACATTGAAGAGTGGACTGAAAAAAGAGACTCTCTTCCTTACGAAATTGATGGAATTGTTATTAAAGTAAACGATATCCACATGCAAAAAGAACTTGGCAACACTGCTAAATACCCAAAATGGGTTATCGCATACAAATTCCCAGCAGAAGAAGTAAAATCAAAATTAACTGATATCGTCTGCACAGTCGGTAGAACCGGTTTAATAACTCCAAACGCAGTATTCGAACCAATTAAAATTATGGGCTCAACCGTAAGAAGAGCAACTCTCCATAACCGTGAATATATTAAAGAAAAAAATTTACTTATCGGTGATACAATCCTTGTAAGAAAAGCAGGAGATGTCATCCCAGAAGTAGTAGGTCCTGTAATAAATGAAAGAACTGGTAATGAAAAAGAATTCATAATGCCAGACAAATGCCCTATCTGTAATGCAGAACTTGTTCCAACTTTATCTGGAATCGACTTGAAATGTCCAAACGACAAATGCCCTGCAAGAAATATCGAATCACTTATTCACTACACAGATCGTAAAGCAATGAATATTGACGGCCTTGGTGAAAGAATAATTGAAGACTTCTACAACATGGGTATCATAACTAAACTAATTGATATCTATAACTTAAAAGACCGTAGAGAAGAACTAATTGAACTAGAAGGATTTGGGCCAAAAAGTGTTGATAACTTACTTGACTCAATTGAAAAGTCAAAACACAACTCCCTAGAAAAATTCTTATTTGCTATTGGTATCAAAGGAATTGGTGAAAAAAATGCTAAACTAATTGCTAAAAAATATCTAACTCTAGATAATCTAGCAAACGCTTCATTCGAAGAATTAAATAATATTCCTGACATCGGTCCAATCCTAGCCAAAAGCATAACTGAATTCTTCAAAAATGAAGACAACATGAAAGTAATTGAAGACTTAAAAAATGTAAATGTTAATATGACATATCTAGGTAAAAAAACTAATGAGTCATCATTCCTAAATGGAAAAAGAATCGTTGTTACCGGTACTCTAGAAAATTATACAAGAGATCAAATACAAGAAATCATTGAAGAAAATGGTGGCTTATGGAGTTCTTCAGTAACTAAAAAAACATCAGCAGTTCTAGTTGGTACAAATCCAGGAAGCAAATATGACAAAGCCAAAGAACTAAACATTCCTATATGGAGTGAACAAGATTTTCAAAAAATGTTAGAAGAAGCATAATTTGCTTTTTCTTTTCTCTCAAAGAGTAAATTGAAAAGTAATAAGTAATATAGTATAATAAAGATACTTAAAGAGGTGAAAGATTATGAAAAAATTAAAGGGGTTCTATCAAAATAACCGTATATATTGCATTCTTATGATTGTAAGCATTGTTTGTATTATTCTAATCGCATCAGCATTTGTTTACTACTTCATTGAGCAAACAAGAACAGATGTATATGGTAAAAGACTATATGGAATTGAAAACGTAAAAATATCAGATGATAAGCAAAAAGAAATCGAAGAAAAAATAAAAGAAAATGAAAAAATAAGCAAAGTAACATTTGATTTAAAAGGCAAAATAATCTATCTTACAATAGAACTTAAAGAAGGAACTACTGAAGATGCCCAAGGAATTGCTATTAAATCATTAGAGTACTTATCAACTGAAGAAAAAGAATTCTATGATATTAACTTTATCTTCACAAACACAGCGGAAGATGATAATGCAAAATTTTTCCCACTAATGGGTTATAAAAAAAGTGATGCAACACTTATATCATGGATTAAACAAAGTGAGAGAAAGTAGGAAACTATGAAAAAAAATAAAAAAATAGTAGTGACCATTATAATCATCATACTATTAATCGCCACAGGAGCAGTAATTTACTTAACAACATTTAAAAATAGTAATCAGTTAAATATTAAAGAAAAAGAATGGATAGATAAAAATAAAACAAGTATCGTAACTGTTAATCTACCAAATAATTTAAATGTATTTAGCACCGATGGTAAAGGAACCGTAAACGAATTCTTTGATGAACTATCAAAAGAATATGGTATATCAATAAACAAAAATGTATCAGACTATAAAACTAACACTTCTCTAGGTTTAACTGTATCTGAAAGTAAACCAGAAGAAGGATTATTATTATTTACTGACCATTACGTACTAATATCTAAAAATAAAGAATTAATAAACGAACCAGCAGACTTAAATGGCAAAAAAATTGGTGGACTAAATGATGGCATTGCTTATATCTCAAAAGGATATAAAATCACAAGTACCTTTGTAACATATGAATCAGATACAGCCCTAGCTCAAGGTCTAGAAGATAAAGCAATTGACTACGCACTAGTTCCTTTAAATGAATACATTGATAAAATTCTTGAAAAAAATTATATAATAACATACCATTTACCAGAACTAAAAAAATACTACTACATTCACCTTGGAACAGATGAAATATTAAATAGTATCGTAAATAAATTCTACAATATTTGGTATAACGACGAATATGAAAAATCTTACTATACAAACCTTTATAACTTATTTGTTGAAAAACTAGCTCTAACTGGACTAGATACAGATAAACTAACTAGTAAAACATATAAAATAGGTTTCACTGAAAATCCAGCATATACATCCCTAAGTGGCAACAAAACTGGTGGTATCTTATTTTCATATCTAACAGACTTTAGTAAATTTGTAAACACTGACTTTACTTATACTAAATATAAAACCGATAGTAGTTTAATTAAAGCATACAATAACAAAGATGTTGATATAATGATCAACAATACAGACGAAACATTAAACGATTACACAATCAAACTTAATTTACCTTATAAATACTATATAATAAACAATTATGAAAATAGTAACAAAGTATCAGATATTTCTTATGTAAGTGATACTATATATGTTATAAAAGGAAGCAAATTAGCAAACTATCTAGATAGTAAAGCAACAACTAAACAAGTTAAAAACCTAAGTAGCTTAATCAAAGCTTATAATAAAGGATATACAATCGCTATCGATGCTAACGCTTACAACCTATATCACAACAAAAAAATAAAAAATAGCATTATTAATTATAGTGGATATATTCCAAATAATATGGAATTTAGATATCAAACAAATGATGATGCTTTCTATAAATTATTTAGTAACTACTCATTATTCTTAGACGACAACAAAATCTTATCCGAAGGTTTAGACACATACAGTCAAACTAACGCTCAAGAAAACATTGCAGGCGTAGTAGCAAAATACATTCTAGTCGCAGTATCAATTGGTGTCGTAATTATCGGTATAGTTATTGCTTCTAAAAAGCACATCAAATTAGATACTAAAATCCGTAAAGATGAAAAATTAAAATTTATCGATATGTTAACAAGCCTAAAAAATCGTAACTACTTAAATGAAAAAATGGACGTATGGAATAAAAATACAATTTACCCACAAGCAGTTATCGTAATTGACTTAAACAACTTAAAATATATAAATGATACATTTGGTCATGAAGAAGGCGACAAACAAATTAAAGCATCCGCAGGTATCTTAATAAAAACTCAACTTGATAATTCAGAAATAATGAGAACAGATGGTAACGAATTTATGGTATATCTTGTAGGTTACACTGAAAAACAAGTTATTAACTATATTAAAAAATTAGTAAAAGAATTTAAAACACTACCTTATGAATATGGTGCTGCCATTGGCTTTAGTATGATAGTAGATGACCTTAAATTATTAGATGACGCCATCAATGAAGCTAGTATTCAAATGCGTGAAAACAAAGAAACGATTGAGACCAATGAAAAAGAAAGTTAATACCATAATTGAAAAAAGAAAAACTAACGTAAAAAAGTTTTTAAAAGATGTATGGATAATTCTTAATAAACCATACATGATGGCTCTTCCAGGACAAATAGCATTCTTTCTAATATTATCACTAGTTCCAATAGTAACCCTAATAGGCTATGGAGCATCACTATTTAATATATCAATTGATTCCATTATTGAATTAATCAAAACAAATTTCAGTGATAACATAGTGAATATGATTGTTCCTATTATTGATGGTAAAACAATCGATGCTAAATTATTAGTAATCATTATAACAATGGCATACTTATCATCAAATGCAGCTGACTCCATAATCTTTAGTGCAAACGAAATCTATGGTTGCAAACAAACGTCATGGATTAAAAGAAGAATTAAAGCAATACTTATGACTTTATTAATTGTTGTACTTTACTTATTCATTTTACTAGTACCAGTATTTGGTGAAAAAATAATAAATGCAATTGACTACTTCAATATAAAATCAGTCATAACAAGTATTCTTGAGATAATGCAAGGCCCAATATCTTGGCTAATTATCTTTATCTTTATTAAAGTGATATTTACTATGGCGCCAAACAAAAGCATTCCAGCCTCTCAAATTAACTTAGGAGCAATATTCACAGCAGCTGGCTGGATAATAACAACTGAAATATATAGTTATTATATATCTCACTTTGCTAGATATGATATCTTCTATGCTGGATTATCTAATATTGCAGTACTAATGCTTTGGATCTACTTTTTAAGCTATATCCTTGTTATAGGTCTAAGCCTAACTGTTAAATTTGACAATGATGAAATGGAAAAAACTGGAAGAATTAATATCAACAAAAATGATTAAAATACTAATGTGCACACGAATATTACTTAGTGCACAATTTGCCTCATAATATCAATCTAATTCAAAAGAATTAACGATATCATGGAGTAATATTTGAGAAGCCTAAACAAAAAGGCTTCTTTTTTAAAGAACTTGTGATATAATATATGCAAGGTGGTTTAGATGAAACAAAAAAGATTAAAAAAATATGAAAGTAAAGATTCAAGTGAAATAAGAAACTTAATCATCATAACAGTTATAATTGCTTTAATAGCAACAGGCTTATACTTCCTAACTGAAAAAGTATTAAATAAAAAAGAAAACAATAAAACTTCAGAAGTCACATTTAACTATGATGAAGCAACAATTGGGACAATGTTTAATCGTCCATATGATGAATATTATGCTTTTATCTATGATAGTACAGACGATAATGCAACTGTATACAACAATATCATTAAAACATATAGAGCAAAAGACGATGCTAAAAAACTTTACTTCATAGATTTAAATGATGGCTTAAATAAAATAGCAGTATCTGATACAACAAACAAAAAGCCAGCAAGCAGTGAAGAAGTAAAAGTAAATGGCAGTGCTCTTTACCTAATTAAAAATGGTAAAGTAACATCAGCATATACTGAAAGCTATGACAAAGTATTAAAATAGACGTAAAAGTCTATTTTTTTTACTAAAAATATAAAAACTATGATATTATTATTATGGAGAGTCGTATGAAAAAAGAAAGCAAAAAACCAACATTTAAACTATGGGAAGTAATCGTTATTTCCGTAATTTCTTCATTAATAATGAGCCTTGGAACCGGTTATATTGCATACCGAAATATAAATACTGGAAAACAAAATACATCAAATAATAAACACTTACAAGAATTTGTAAAATCTTATAATCAAATACTTGATAACTATTATGATAACGTCAACGAAGAAGCCCTTATAGATGCAGCAATTCAAGGTATGCTAAACTATTTAGGTGATCCATATACAACCTACCTAAATGAAAGTAGTAAGTCATATCTTACATCATCTTTAACAGGAACATATGAAGGCATCGGCGTTTTATTTACTAAAAATGACAAAGAAGAATTTGAAATAATAAATGTTTATGATGACACACCAGCAAAAGAAGCAGGTATCTTAACAGGAGACATAATCACCAAAGTTAACGACGAAATCGTAGCTGAAAAAACATCCGCAGAACTTGGCACCTTAATAAAAGAAAGTGAAAAAGATACTGTCAAAATAACAATCAAAAGAGGTGAAGAAGAACTATCATTTAACGTTAAAAGAAAAACCCTTTATAACCCAGCAGTATCCAGTAAAGTTATAGAGCAAAATGAAAAAAGAGTTGGATATATTGCCCTTACTAAATTTTCTGACACGGCTTATGAACAATTTAACAAAGAACTAAAAAAATTAGAATCTTCTAATATAGATTCACTTATAATCGACGTTAGAAACAACACTGGTGGTTACCTAAACGAAGCAACGAAAATAGCCGAACTATTCATTGAAAAAGGTAAAACAATCTACTCCTTAGAAAACAAAACTAAAACAGAAGTAACCAAAGATGAAACAGACGAACATCGCACATACAAAGTAGGCATCTTAATTAATGGTAGTTCTGCATCTGCATCAGAAGTCCTAGCATCTGCCTTAAAATATAGTTATGGTGCATCACTAATTGGTACAAAATCATATGGAAAAGGTAAAGTACAACAAACATCAAATCTTAGTGATGGAGCAATGATTAAATATACAACAGCTAGATGGCTTACTCCAGAAGGTAATTGTATTGATGGTGTTGGCTTAACCCCAGATATTGAAAAAGAACTACCTGAAAGTACAGAAGAAGGTCAAGTAGTTGAAGACACACAATTAAATGCAGCTGTAGAATACCTATCAAATTAGCAAAATTGCTAATTTTTTTTATTTGCTTATTGAATATGAAAAATGCTATGTTATAATAATTATAATGGATGGGGGAATATCTAATGGAAAAACTAGAAATACAAGAATATAATCTAAATATAAAATTAGATGGGGTTGTAAATATAATTGGCTTGCCAGCATCTGGTAAGACATACTTACTAAAAAAACTAATAAACAAAATTCCATCAAATGATATATTCATAGATGGCCAAAATATAAAAAATTTACCACTCGACTACCTACAAAAAAATATTGCAGTAGTCTTTAATGACAATAAATTTAACACAGAATATGCCGAAGAAGAACTAATCTATTATCAGGATAAATTAGGTATCTCTAGAGACCTATCAACCGAAATAATTAAAAATATAGCAAAATACTTTAACATCAAAGAGCTACTAGTTTCTAAAATAAACCTCTTAAAAGAAAATGAAAAAATTCTTATTAAAATCTTATCACTTCTAATAATAAATCCTAGCATTCTTGGCATAGATAACCTCCTAACTTACTTAACAATTGAAAATAAAATGAAACTTCTTAAATATGCCAAAGAGAACAATATTACTATTTTAAGTGTAACCAATAACAAAGAAGAACTCTTACTAGGAAACTATATCCTAATAATTGACAACTATAAAGTAGCTGATTATGGAAAAACAGAAATTCTTTTAAAAGATGAAAAACTACTAAGCAAATACGGAATGAAAATGCCCTTTATAATTGAACTAAGTAGTGGGCTAAATTACTATGACCTACTAAAAAATGATTACTCTGACGAAAAAACATTAATAGGTGAAATATGGAAATAATGTATTTAAACGAAGACAATCTTATCTTATCAAACAAAAACTTTATCTCATTTATGGGTGAAATAAATGACCTTGAAATATTGTCACCAAATATTAACCATGTATCGCTTAAACCAAACAAAAAAGTAAAAACATACATAAAAAATAAAGAATATTTTACTAATCTTAAACTAACTGATATTAGTAAGAAAAAAATAACTGAACTTAGTTCATATGAAGAAATGTGCACCAAACTATTATTTACAATTTACAAAAAACCTAAAGTTATAATTTTATATAATGTTGATACTTGCATCTGTGAAAAATACAAAAATAAATTTTTAAACTTCATAAGACTTATAAACGCATCAATGCAAATTAAATTCATAATAATTAGTAATAATCCAGTTTATTTAAATAATATTAGCAAAGATATTATTGTAATGAAAAATCAAATAATTAAATATCAAGGTACAATCATAAATGGAATCAAAGCCGGCTTCATTCCTAAAAATGAAATTATCAACTTCATTGACGAAGCAAACAAAGAAAAAAACGCCGAACTTGAATATTATTTAGAAACTAAAGAACTATTAAAAGCAATATATAGGAGTGTATTTTAATGAGATATAAAGCAAGTATTAGTTATGATGGAAGTAAATTTTATGGATTTCAAAGACTAAAAAATAAACTAAACATCCAAGAAACTTTAGAAAAAGCTCTAACCAAAATAAACAAAAGTCTTGTCGTAGTTAAAGGAGCAGGAAGAACAGATAGAGGAGTGCACGCTTATAATCAAATGATTCACTTTGATCTTAACGTAAATATCCCAGAAGATAGACTAAAAAATGCCATAAACTCACTAGTTGAACCGCACATCCACGTAAATTATTGTGAAAAAGTTGACAATAACTTTCACGCCAGATTTAGTGTTGTAACAAAAACTTATCAGTACGTAATAAACATGGGTGAATTTGATGCCTTAGATAATGACTATCTATATAACTACTGTCATAAACTAAATATTAAAAAAATGAAAAAAGCATCAAAACTCTTACTAGGTTTCCACTCATATAAAGCCTTTACTAGTGGTGAAAGAGAAAATTATAATAGTATAATATATAAAATAAAATTTACTAAAAAGAAAGATATCCTAGTTATAACCTTCATTGGTAAAAGCTTCTATAGATACATGGTTAGAAATTTAACTGGTGCACTTATTAAAATAGGTGAAGAAAAAGCAGATGTAGAAAGCATCAAAGAAATGTTAGAAAAAGAAAAAAATACTACCGGATACACAACAGCACCGGCAAACGGATTATATTTAGTAGATATTACCTACTAAATTTCTTTTTATTTATAAAAGAGTAGTGTATAATAATATTAACGGAAGTGATTAAATGAAATATGCAGTTAACGGAAATAGTATTCTAATAATTTTACTTGTTACATTTATATCAAGTGTATTACTAGTACCAATTGTTAAAAAAATAGCAGAACATGTAGGGGCAATTGACTACCCAAACGAAAGAAAAGTACACAAAAAACCTATGCCAAGACTAGGTGGACTTGCAATATTTAGTTCATTTCTAATTGGCTATATCTTCTTTGCTGAACCAACAGTTCAAATGAACTCAATACTTATTGGTGGCTTTATCATAATCCTTCTAGGAATCTTTGATGATATAAAACCGATATCCGCTAAATACAAATTTATCGTGCAGCTTATTGCTTCATCTATTGTAGTTTACTACGGAAACATCTACATATCAGAACTAAGTGCCTTCGGCTTAAATATCTCATTTGGTGTAATTAGTCAGCCAGTAACCATAATATTTATTACGGCAATCATGAACGCAATTAACTTAATAGATGGTCTAGATGGCCTAGCCGCAGGAACAAGTTCAATATACTTCTTAACTATTGCAATAATTGCTTATTTCTTAAATAGATTAAATGGTTTAGATGTAACACTATGCTTAATTATGCTAGGAGCAACTTTAGGATTTCTAGTATACAACTTTAATCCAGCATCCATCTTTATGGGAGACACTGGAAGTACATTTTTAGGATTCATGATTGCTGTCATATCTCTACTAGGATTTAAAGCAGCAACAGTAACATCCCTAATAGTACCACTACTTATCTTATTCTTACCAATTATTGATACAATCTTAGCAATCTTTAGAAGACTACTTAAAGGTGGCAATATTGGTGCTCCAGATAAAGAACACATTCATCATCAGTTACTTAAACTAAACAAATCAACAAAGAAAACGGTCCTAATTATGTATGCAGTTGATGCCTTATGCGCAGCAATTTCAGTATTCTATGTTCTAGGAGACAATCACCAAGCAATTATTCTATATATTATATTACTAGCAGTACTAATAACATTAATTCTTAAAACTGATATCCTATTTATTCACGATAAAAAAGACAAAAAATAAAACTGATATAAAAAATCTATATCAGTTTTTAAATACATAATTTTATTAACTATTCAACAGTAACAGACTTAGCTAAATTTCTTGGCTTATCAATATCACAACCATTTAACTTAGCAACATAATAAGCTACTAATTGTAAATAAATAACCGGAAGTATTGGCATAACAAACGAACTAGTTTTTCTAATTTCAATAAATTCATCAGCCGCTTCTTTCATATGTTCATCACTTACAGAAGAAAGCACTATACTATATGATCCTCTAGCCTTGGTCTCCTTAATATTACTTAATGTCTTAAGAGCAATATCATCATCAGTAATAATACTAATAACAGGTGTATCCTTACTAATTAAAGCAATAGAACCATGCTTTAGTTCACCAGATTGATAAGCTTCACTATGAATATAAGATATCTCTTTAAGTTTTAAACAGCCCTCTAAAGCAACTGCATAATCAACCTTTCTTCCTAAGAAATAAATATCATGAGAAGTATATATCTTTTCAGCTATTTTTTTAGAACTAGAAGCATTATTTAATAAATTATCTGCATCCTCACCAATAGTATAGAAACTATTAACAATCTTTTTCTTATCTTCATCACTTAATAACTTTTTATCACTAGCCATCTTAAACGCAAGCAAACTAAGTAGTGCACACTGAGCAGTAAATGCCTTCGTAGTAGCAACTGCTATCTCAGGACCAGCCTTAATATACAAAACCTCTTTAGCCTCTCTAGCAATAGAAGAACCAACAACATTAACTATCGCAAGTGTATCAACACCTTTTTCCTTAACTAATCTTAAAGAAGCAAGAGTATCTGCAGTCTCACCAGACTGACTAATAACAATAAGTAAACTCTTTTCATCTAAGAAATTCTTCTTATATCTATACTCACTAGCAATATAAGTATTAACCTCTGCATTAGCATAATCTTCAAAAATAAACTTAGCAATACAACCGACATTATAAGCACTTCCACAAGCAACAATATCAATTCTATTATATTTAGTTAAATCAGGTAAACCTCTAAATTCACCATCTTTTAAATACTCATGAATAGTCTTATCAAGAACTTCTGGTTGTTCATAAATCTCTTTAAGCATAAAGTGGTCATATCCACCCTTTAAAGCAGTTTCAATATCATACTCAAAAACTTGTTCTTCCATCTTTTTCTCTTTATCTTCAGCATAAACAATAATATTCTTATCATCAATAACAGCAATATCATTATTATCAAGCAAATAATATCTATTCGTATACGCTAAAATAGCTGGAACATCACTAGCAATAAAATTTTCATCATTACCAATACCAACAATTAAAGGTGAATCCTTTCTCATCGCATAAAGCCTATCATCTCCATTAACAAGTACTCCAAAAGCATAACTACCAACAAGAATCTTTTGTGCTTCCTTAAGTGCCTTAAGCATATCTTTTTCTTTCTTATATAAAGCATCTATTAAAGCACATGCTACCTCTGTATCAGTCTCACTTTCAAAAGAATAACCACTAAGTAATTCACATTTCTTTAAAGATTCATAATTTTCAATAATTCCATTATGTACTAACGTAATATCTCCAACTTTATGTGGATGACTATTAACCTTGTTTGGTTCCCCATGAGTAGCCCATCTTGTATGCCCGATTCCTAAATGAGACTCCTCATTAAAATCTAATTTTTCCTTTAAATTAACAATCTTTCCAGTTTCTTTAATAATTTTTAACTCATTATTCACATTTCTATAAGCAATACCAGCAGAATCATAACCTCTGTATTCTAAAGTCTCAAGACCACTAATAATTACTTTAATCGCATTTTTCTTTCCAACGTATCCTACGATACCACACATAATCATCTCTCCTTTAATGCACACTAAAAATGCTGGAAAGATTACTTATGTTGTTATAATTTTAATTTTATTTTTTATAAATAATCTAACGATTTTCCTACCGCAGTGGCACCCGCCGAATATTTCGATACTCCACTGACCTCGTCACCCATAAAGGGCCTGGCGCTCATTATACCATTATCCTCCTTTTAGGATATAACTAACCCCATTATATCTAGCACAAATTAAAATGTCAAAATTATTTTGAAAACGCTTTACAAAAATTAAATTCTAAATATTTAAATTTTTCATGATAATAAAAAATATAAAATTCGTAAAAATTCTAAAAATAATCAACTAATACTAGCCAAAAACAAATATTTCCTCTATAATTATAATTAGGTGATAACTATGGAAAAAAATAAACGTCTAATTATTAACGTACTTTTAGTAGCAATCTTAGTAGTAATAGCAATTGGTAGAAGCTACTCATATTTAAGCGTAAACGATAGTAGTAACGCTAAACCAGAAAATTTAAAATTACAAAATGGTGATATAGACATTGCCTTTAGTGGTTCAAATACAATCGAGTTTTCAAACCCTAAAGCTAAAAACACTCCAGTAGTAAGCAAAACATTTACCTTAACTGGAACAAACAATAGTAAAGAAAACATATCTTATTACGTAACATTAGTAATTAATGAAAACACCTTTAAAAATGGTTCATTAAGATACAATATTGTAAGCAATAACTACTCAGATAGTGGCACAGTTATTGAAAACATTAAACCTGCAAAAGAACTTAATGGAACAACAAACATAACAATGGGCCCAGGCACATTTGCCCAAGGAAAAAATTCAGTACACACATACACAGTTAATATTTACTATACAGATGATAAAAATGATAATGGAACATTTAAAGGAACAATTGGCATTAGTGCTAAATAGATAGTATAGTAATATACTATTTATTTTTTTAAGAGGAATTATGAATGAAAAAATATTAGGAATTAAAGTTACAACAAAATCAAAAAAAGAAATTTTACAAGAACTTGAAAAGGACATCAAAAATAAAAAAAGAAACATCTTATTTAATGCAAACCCACTTATAATTTGTAATTTTTATCGTGACAAAAAGATGGTAAACGAAATAAATAAAGAAAACTTAAATATACCAGATGGCTTTGGAACAGTACTCGCATCCAAACTAAAGCATGGCCAAATAAAAGAAAGAATTGCTGGAATCGAAATGTTTGATGAACTATGCAAACTTTCTCTCAAAACAAAAAGCAAAATATTTATATATGGTGCCAAAAAAGAAAATCTTGAGCTAGCAATTAAAAACATAGAAAAAAAATGCAAAAATATAAATATATGTGGCTATATCAATGGATATATACCTGAAGAAGATGCATTAAAAACAATACTTAAAGCAAAACCAGACTTTCTATTTGTCGCATTAGGTTCTCCAAAACAAGAAAACTTTATAATCAAAAACAAACAAAAATTTGAAGATATAAAAGTAATAATGCCAATAGGGGGAACAATAGACGTTTATAGTGGCAAAATAAATAGAGCTCCAGCATTTTATCAGAAAACGCATACAGAATGGTTATATAGAATGATAAAAGAACCTAAAAGATTTAAACAAATATTTACACTAATAAAATTCGTAAATCTAGTAATATTCAAAAATAATTGTTATAATGAAAGCGGTGATCAATAAGTGATAAAGAAAATATTATACAGTCTAAAAAAATATAAGTTCTTATTAAATCAATTAATAATGAGAGACTTTAAAGTAAAATATAAAAGAAGTGCACTAGGAGTACTATGGAGCATCTTATATCCACTTCTAATGATGAGTGTTATGGCCTTAATATTCTCTAATATGTTTAAATTCAATATGGAAGGCGTTAACTACTTAGTTTACTTAATGAGCGGCTTATTAATCTTTAACTACTTCAGTGAAGCAACAAACAACTGCCTAACATCAATAACTGGAAACTTTTCATTAATAAACAAGGTATACATGCCGAAGTACATCTTTCCTCTAGCAAAATGCTTATTTGCAGGAATTAACTTTCTATTTACCTTAATTCCATTCTTCTTAATTATCTTACTATCAGGAGATCCTGCAGCTGGAACAAAATGTACAATCAATATTTGGTATTTATACTTACCTTACGTATTTTTATGTGCACTAATGTTTACTATTGGTATAGGATATATTTTATCAACAGTAACAGTATTCTTACGAGATGTAATTTATATTTGGGGAATCTTACTTACGATTCTTAACTACTTTACTCCAATATTTTACTCAATTACAATACTACCAACATACTTACAAAGCATTTTTAAATTAAATCCATTATATCAATACATTAACACCATAAGAGAAATAGTGCTATTTGGAAATGGTCCATCAATAACAAACGTTATTGTCCTATTCCTAAGTGGCTTTCTTACTATGGTAATTGGTATGTTTATATTCAGAAAAAAACAAGACAAATTTGTCTATTATATGTAGGAGGCTCTTATGATTATACTTAAAAATGTTTCAATGAAATTTAACTTAGGAGTCGAAAAAGATAACTCTCTTAAAATGATATTTATAAATCTTTTTACTCCTAAAAAGAAAAAAAAGAAGGATTATTTTTGGGCATTAAAAGATATTGATTTTAGAATAAACAAAGGCGATGTCGTTGGAATTATTGGTGCTAATGGAGCTGGAAAAAGTACACTTCTTAAAGTAGTAAGTGGCGTATATAAACCAACAACAGGAACAGTAGAAGTAAATGGCAAAATATCTCCAATGATTGAACTTGGAGCAGGATTCGACGGAGAATTAACCGCAAGAGAGAACATTTACCTAAACGGAGCAATTTTAGGATACTCCAAAGAATTTTTAGAACAAAAATTTGACGAAATTGTAGAGTTCTCAGAATTAAAAGATTTTCTTGATGTTCCAGTTAAGAACTTTTCATCAGGTATGGTCGCAAAATTAGCATTTTCAATATCAACAATTGTTGATCCAGAAGTTCTAATAGTTGATGAGATTTTATCAGTAGGTGATATTAAATTTCAAGAAAAAAGTAAAAACAAGATGATGTCAATGATCGAAGGCGGAACTACTGTACTTTATGTATCACACTCTATAGATAGTATTAAAGAATTATGCAGTAAAGTTATTTGGTTAGATCACGGCAAAATTGTTAAAATGGGCGATGCCAAAGAAATCTGCGATGAATATTATCAAAAATTAATGAAATAGGTTATAATTAAATTTATAAATCAAAGGAAGGTGTTACAATGATTATAACAAGAACTCCATTTAGAGTAAGTCTATGTGGTGGTGGTAGTGACATTAAGTCATTCTATGAAAAACACGGAGGATGTGTGCTTAGTACAACAATAAACAAATATATGTATATAACAAGCCACCCATCATTTGACAAAAAAACAACTGTATTAAAATACTCTAAAACAGAAATAGTACAAGATATCAATGATATTGAACACAATATATTTAGAGAATGTTTAAAACAAGAAGGATTAGAAGGATTAGAAATAACTTCAATTGCCGATGTACCATCAGGAACAGGTCTTGGTTCATCTAGTTCATTTACAGTAGGTCTAATAAAAAACCTAAAATGTTATAAAAGAGAATATATCTCTAAGCCAGAAGTAGCTGCGTCAGCATGCAACATGGAAAATAATATTGTTCATACTACAAATGGAAAACAAGACCAATACGCAGCAGCATTTGGTGGATTAAATTTTTACAAATTTAATAAAGATGGTTCAGTAGACGTTGAACCAGTCTTAATGGACCATGAAGCATTTAAACAGTTGGAAAAAAATTTAATAATGCTATACGTAGGTGGGGAACATAAAGCTTCTGCTATTTTAGAAGAACAATCTAAAAATATTGTTAGTGCCAAAGATAAAGAAGAAGGTCAAAAAAAAATTATGGAAATGACCTACGACTTAAAATATGAATTAGAACACAACAACATTGATGCGGTAGGTAAAATCCTAGATGAAAACTGGAAAATTAAAAGAACTCTAGCATCTGGCATTAGCAACCCTCAATTTGATGAGTGGTATGAAAGAGGCATCAAAGCTGGAGCAACTGGCGGAAAACTTTTAGGAGCTGGTGGAAGCGGATTCTTCCTATTCTATGTTCCAGAAGAAAAACAAGAAAAGTTTAGAAAAGAAATGAGCGATTTACCAGAGATGGAATTTAAATTTGACCATCAAGGTACAACCGTTATATTTGTAAATTAGGAGGGAAAATATGAAAGCATTAGTAACAGGTGGAGCCGGATTCATCGGAACTCACTTAGTAAGAAATTTATTAGAAAGAGGCCTTGAAGTTGTAGTGGTTGATAACTTTACATTAGGCAAACAAGAAAATGTAGACTGCTTCAAAGACAATAAAAACTATAAATTTTATAACATTAACATTGAAGAAACAGAAAAGTTTTGTGAACAACTAAAAAATGAAAATATTAATATTGTATATCATTTAGCTGCAAACTCAGATATTCAAAAAGGTGGAAAAAATCCAAGTGTTGATTATAACGACACATTTATGACAACTTACACAGTGTTAGAATATATGAGAAGAGAAAACATCAAAAATTTATTTTTCTCATCAACTTCTGCAATCTATGGAGATAAAAAAGAATTATTAACAGAAGTAACTGGTGATTTACATCCAATCTCATACTATGGTGGAGCTAAATATGCATCAGAAGGATTTATCTCTTCTTATAGCTTTATGAATGATTTTAATACAGTAATTTTCAGATTCCCAAATGTTATTGGGCCAAATCTAACTCATGGTGTTATCTTCGACTTTGTAAAAAAATTACAAAAGAATCCAAATGAATTAGAAATCTTAGGTGATGGTACTCAAACTAAACCATATTTATACGTATTAGACTTGGTTGATGCTATCGTTAAATTTACTCTAGATATCGAAATGAAAAAAGGTGTAGAAATCTATAATGCTGGAGTAGAAACAGCAACTAGCGTTACTACAATAGCCGATATCGTTTGTGAAGAATTAGGATATGAAAATGTTGAATATAAATATACAGGCGGTAATGTTGGATGGAAAGGTGATGTTCCAAAGTTCCAATATGACTTAACAAAAATTCATAATGCTGGATGGAAAGCTCATCATACTTCTGATGAATCAGTAAGAGAAACTGCAAAATATATAAAGGAACATTATTAATATGAAAGCAGTTATTCAGGCGGGAGGAAAAGGAACAAGAATTTCCGAAATAACAGGCGACGTAATTCCTAAGCCAATGCTAGAAATATCAGGATATCCAATTTTATATCATCAAATGATGAATTTAAAGAAAAATGGAATCACTGACATAACAGTTATCATTGGCCATCTAGGAAATGTTATCAAAGACTATTTTGGAGATGGCAAGCAATTCGGATTAAATATATCCTATGTTGAAGAAGACCCACAAAAGCCACTGGGGACAGCTGGTTCACTATATTTTCTAAAAGATAAAATAAAAGAAAACTTTGTATTCTTATTAGCCGATGTTTTCATTGATATTGATTTTGAAAAAATGGAACAATATCATGTAGCAAATAATGCCGACGTAACACTTCTAACTCACCCAAACGGGCATCCTTTTGATAGTGACTTAGTTGTTGAAGAAGACGGAGTAGTAAAATCATTCGATTATAAATCGAATGATAGAACAACATACAATTATAAGAATTTAGTAAATGCTGGAATTATGATATTCTCACCAACTATCTTCAAATATTTACCTGAATTAAAAAAATACAATTATGAAAAAGATATAATAGTTCCATTAATTAGCGAAGGCAAAGTTGTTTCTTATAAATCAAGTGAATATGCCAAAGATATGGGAACTCCTGAAAGATATCGAAGAGTACAAGAAGACTATTCAAGTGGAATTTGTGATGCTAAAAATTTAGCAAATAAACAAAAAGCAATATTTTTAGATAGAGATGGAACAATAAATGAATATGTTGGTTTCCTAAGAAAAGAAGAAGACTTCAGACTAATAC
>CAKOOK010000010.1 GCA_934098515.1 uncultured Bacilli bacterium | reverse complement strand
TTTTATCACCATCCAAGAACAATATATCAATTTTTTATCTAATATTAAACATACTATTAGTTCACTTTCAAATTACTCGTATAATGAACATGTAGTCCATTATACATTTTTTTATTCTTAATTTCATTGTATAATATCTACATAGACACTGTGGATTAGTGCAAATTACTATCGCTTTGACGATTATATTAATAGACTCTAACCACAGATGTTTGTTTAATTGTTAATTAGTTAGATAACGCTTGACGTTTAATATTGAACGAGTTTACTTTCGACAAGCATTTCGTGGATCACATTGTCTAAATATTTTGTAAAGGAGTTTTTATTATGATTTATGTTGGAATCGATGTTGCAAAAGATAAACATGATTGTTTTGCTATGAATTCTGATGGCGAAATATTAATTGAAAAATTAACCATAACAAACAATTTAGATGGTTTTGAAACTCTCTACAATTCTTTAATGAATTTTTCTGATTCATTAGACAATATAAAAGTAGGGCTTGAAGCCACTGGTCATTATAGTAATAATATTCTAAACTTTCTGACCGAAAAAGGATTTAATATCTATCTTATTAATCCATTACAAACTAATCTTTACGTAAAAGGTCAAAGCCTTAGAAAGACTAAAACAGATAAGTTAGATGCACATGTTATTGCTACAATGCTTGTTTCAGATAACTTAAAACCCTACATACCAGTATCATATCATATTTCTGAATTAAAGTCACTAACTAGACACAGATTTCGTTTAGTTAAGGAAAACTCTAAATTTAAAACTTCTCTTGTAAGACTTGTAGATATTGTTTTTCCTGAACTTCCAAAAATTGTTTCTTCTGTTGCTCAAAAGTCTTGTTTAGCTTTACTTTATGAATTACCAAGTGCTAAAGATATAGCTGAATGTAATCTTACACATTTAACTCATCTTTTATCTGATAATTCAAATAAAAAGTTTGACAGAGAAAAAGCACTTCAAATTAGAGATTTAGCTAGAAAATCCATTGGTTTAAATAGCAACTCTGTTTCATTTGAGTTAAAACAGACAATTAGTATTATTCAGTTTATACAAGAGCAACTTGATGATGTTGAGAAAAGAATAAAAGAAATTTTAAAAGAGATTAATTCTCCAATACTAACAATACCTGGAATTTCTTTTAAAACTGCTGGCTCTATTTTAGCTGAAATTGGAGATATTTCTAGATTTGATTCTCCTGCTAAATTACTAGCTTTTGCTGGACTTGATTCATCAATGTATCAGTCTGGTAAATTCTTTTCTACTCATTCAGTAATGGTAAAACGTGGTTCTAAATATCTTCGTTTTGCTTTGATGACTGCTGCTAGAATGGTTTGTTTAAATGATGCTACCTTTTGTGCTTTTAAAGATAGAAAAATGGCTGAAGGCAAGCATTATATGGTTACAATGGGACATGTAGCAAAGAAGTTGGTTCGAGTCATTTATTATTTATTAAAAACAAATAATGTATATCAAGCTAGCAAAGTGGCTTAATATCAATAATCGCATAGTTTTTAAAAGCATTTTTCGAAATGCTTATTTGTCATGCAATAATTTATCTAAAAAATTTAAAAAATTTTTTTACAATAAACTATTGACATTCATATAGTTAGTCTATTTATCTGTCATTCTATATATAATTGTACCATAATTTCAACATATTTTGAAACTAAATTTAAACATCCAAGATTTATCCAACATTTCCAGTATATATCCAACAGTTGGAAGTAAAATAAAACCTCGCAAACCTTTTAATTAATTGATTTAAATAAAAAGTATGGTAGAATTCTTCCATATTTTTAACACAATTTTGCAAGTGCAAAATAAGAAATGATAGCACAACTATTCCTATATTTATATAGAATGAATTAGGGCAGTGCTATCATTCCCTTTATCCTGCTTAATAATTATTAGTAATTTTTTATTAAATTTTAGTATTTTCATGGTATACTTATATTAGTTAGTAGTTTATTACTACCTATAATTTAGATAATTAGAGGTTGTCCGACTTCAACCTTTATGGCTCCATAAGATAAAATTGTCGCACTAAAGCGATGTTAATGATTAAATCAATCAGAAATGATTGATTTTTTTTGCCGTTTAAGAAAGGTGTTGATGATATTATGATAAAAATAAGAAGCAGAAGATTACTAAACCGATTTTTTAAATCAACATAATATATTTGATATTATGACATCTTAATAATTTAAAAAAAGAACTAATTTTTTTATTTTAGTTCTTTCTATGATTATTTATTTAATCTAATAACTTGATATTCATAATGATCATTAGCATTTGAGATTCCTACTGAAATGCCTTTGCCATTATTAGCTGTTTCTTTAGCAGAAGATTTTTCTTTGGCTTCTTTTAATAATTCATCAATTTCAGAATCAGTAATTTTTTCATTGTTGGCTTTAATTAAAAGTTTTGTATACTTTATGGCAGTAGTTTCATTATATTTGTCATTATCCATATAAATAGCACTCATATCAAGAATATCTTTTTCTTTATTTCCAGATGATTCAACAGGTTTTAGGTAGAATGCAACATCATTAGTTAGTGCAAACCAATATTTACCATTATCTACAACCATATAATCATCACTAGCAGGCGTATTTAATCCACCATCCATTATTTCAGTATTAAATTTAGCAAGAATAGTATTTACAGTTTCTTTCTCAACCCACCCATATTTTTTATAAGTTTCTTCTAATTCTTTTTTAGCTTCTTCTAATTCTTTTTTAGAATCACTAACTGGATTGCTACATCCAGCAAGTCCTAAAGCCATAACTCCACAAAGTAAAATCATAAATAATTTCTTTTTCATTTTCTTTTCTCCTTCTATATTACTTAAACACTATTGAGTCCACAATATGACTAATAAAATTATGATTACTTTCTTCTTTACATTTTATACCTCACTTCCAAATTGTAAATTACAACTATTTCAAAACTTCATTTAATTCTTCAAATGATAGTCTTTAAATTAGTATATTGTTTTCTTTTTTCTTAAATTTCTTAAATAATCACATAATCAATCTTCTCCATATTTCTAGAATATAACCAACATTAAATAAAGATAATGAATTAGCTTCAATTGCTAGTGAAGAATGAATTGACCTTATTTTAGATTTTGAAATCATATCTTTTCTTTTTTGTTTGTCATTAACATTTATATTTTTAGGTTTAACATTTATATCATTTAATAGATTATTCATTATATTGTCAATAAAAAACACTGGTTTTATTTTATCAAATAATTTTACCTATATCACTCCTCGTACTAATAAAAGTATACCATAAATGTCACTGTAAATGTCACTGTAAATGTCTCTATATTTATATCTTTTAGTAATTTATTTAAAGGTCGGCCGACTTCAACCTTTATGGCTCCATTAAAAATCAACTCACTGACTTATTTGTTCGTGAGTTTGTATTTTATGTTATTTAATTTGCTCTAACTTGAAATTTTTATCATAATAATGTATTATATGATTAGATTTATGCATGTTTTTAGTGTGCATTAAAGGAAGGTTATATGAAAAAAAAGATAAGTAAGTTTTATAGTTCTTTTATAGATTTTGTTAAGTATAATAGACAGTTTTGTTCATATGTGGTTCTCTCTTTTTTGTGTACTTTATATATAAGAATTTATACAACTGGCAGTATTTGGATAAGTGCATCTGTTATTGATTTAGCTTCCATATTGATTATTGGTTCATTTGGATTTTTTTATAAGCCTCAGAAACAATTTAATTATTATTTCGTAATGTTATTGTTACTTGATGTAGTGTGCATTGTTAATGCCGTGTATTATGATTTTTATAGTTCTTTTGCTTCATTTAGTTTACTTACTGCTTTAGGACAGGTTGGAGAAGTAGGGGACGCAGTTTTTGCAAAAATGAATATTTTACATTTTGTTTATTTGCTTGCACCAATTTCTTTTTTTGCAGTAAATAAGCATTTAACTAATAGAGATTATTTTAATTTTGTTGCAAAGTTTGAAAACAGTAAGAATTTATTAAAAAGGGTTTTTATTTACGGATTATTTTTTCTATGTTTAGGAGCTACGATGCTTTCTGCTACTGCTTTTTCAAGACTTGCTAAACAGTGGAATCGTGAATATATTGTTAATAAGTTTGGAATAATTGTGTATCAAATAAATGATTTAGTAAGTACATTAAGGCCTAAGATTACTTCAATGTTTGGATATGATGTTGCTCTTAAGGATTTTACTGATTATTATGCAGAGAATACTATTAAGAAAAGTAATAACGAATATACTGATATTTTTAAGGGAAAGAATGTTATATTTGTTCATATGGAGAGTATGACTGATTTTCTTATGAATACTAATATTAATGGGGTGGAGATAACACCTAATATAAATAGGCTTGCTAGTGAAGGAATGTATTTTAGAAATTTTTATCCACAAATTAGTGTTGGTACTAGTAGTGATACAGAGTTTACGTTAACTTCTTCACTAATGCCAGCAACAAATGGTACTGTATTTGTAAGTTATTATGATAGAGATTATGTGACTATTCCAAAACTATTTAGTGAGCAAGGATATTATACATTTAGTATGCATGGTAATAAAGCTTCTATGTGGAATAGAAGAGTTATGCATCCGTCTTTAGGTTATAGGGATTTTTATTCAAGTACTTCTTATGATATTGATGAAACTATTGGGTTAGGTTTAAGTGATAAGTCATTCTTTAGACAAAGTATTAATATTTTAGAGAATATTGAAGAAAATAATAATAATTATATGGGTACTGTGATTACGTTATCTAATCATACGCCTTTTGCAAATAATGATAAGTTTGAGCAGATTGATTTAACAAAAAGTGCAAAAGTTTATAATGAAATAACTGGAAAATATGAAATTGTAAAAAGGGATTATTTGGAAAATACAATATTAGGTAATTATATAAGAAGTGGTCATTATGCAGATGAAGCAATGGGTGAGTTTATTTCTTATATAAAAAATAGTGATAAATTTGATAATACTATATTTGTGTTTTATGGCGATCATGACCCTAAGATTAGTTTAAAAGATTTTAATTATTATTATAATTATGATGCAGAAAATGATAGGGTTTTAACTGTAGAAGATGAAGGATATATTCCTTATGATTATTATGATAACGAGCTTAATAAAAAGACTCCATTAATTATTTGGAGTAAGAATGAAAAGTTTGAAAAGCAAATTGATTATTATATGGGTATGATTGATGTTATGCCAACGATAGGTAATATGTTTGGTATTTATAATAAGTATGCTTTGGGAAATGATATATTTGAGATTAAAGATGATAATGTAATAGCGTTTCCGAATGGTAATTTCTTAACTAATAAAGTGTATTATTATAATTCTAAGGAAGAGTACAAAGCAATTAATTTAAATGAGGTTTTAAGTGATGAGTATATTGCTAATGCTAAGAATAAAGCAGATAAGTTAATTGATATTTCAAATGATATTATTGTTTATGATTTGATAGGGGTTACTAGTGATGAAAGGAATAAAAAATGAAAAAGAAAAAGATTGGTTTAGTGATATTGGTATTAGTGTTATTGTATTCTATTGGGGGTATTTATTATAATATTACTCATAGGGATAGAGTAGATAATAGTGTTAAGAGTATAGATAAGATTGATAAGTATGGGTATGTTCTTAAGAGTAATGCTACTGATTTACAGAAAGAACTTTTTAATGAACTTAAGACTATTTTAAATAATGATAATGTAAATGATGATGATTATGCTAAAACAATATCTAAGATGTTTGTTACTGATTTATATACTTTATCTAATAAGGTAAATAAGTATGATGTTGGTGGCACTGAATATGTTTTGGAAAGTGGTAGAGATAATTTTAAGGTAAATGTTCAAGATACTTTGTATAAGTATTTAGAGGATAATTCTGATGGAAAGAGAAGTCAGATACTTCCAATGGTCGTTAGTGTTAGTGCTGATGAGATTAGTGATACTAAGTACAAAATTGGTGATAATGAAAGTGATGCTAAGAAGGTTAGTTTAACTTTAAGTTATAATGAAGATTTAGGATATGATACTAAAGTGACTTTAATTTTAATTAAGGTAGATGGTAAGTATTATGTTGTTGAAAGTGCTAGTTAGGCGCTTTTTTTGTTAGTTAGTACAGAATTAGTAAAAAAAGTGATATTATATAGATAGATAATGGAAAATATAATATAAGGTAGGTGGATGATTTATGAAAAGAATTTATATAGTTACAGGTGCTAGTGGTTTTTTAGGTAATAATATTATTAGGATGTTAGAACATGATGATAATGCAGAGGTAAGAGCTTTTGTATTAAATGGGGAGTCTATAAGTTCGCTTAATAATTTGAAATGTTCTATTTATTATGGTGATGTTACAAAGGCGGACACTCTTAATTCTATTTTTGAAGGTAGTGATGGCGCAGAAATCTTTGTGATTCATTGTGCTGCGGTTGTTTATATAAAATCAAAGTATAATTCAAGGGTCTATGATGTTAATGTTAATGGGACTAAAAATATAGTTGATAAGGTTTTGGAGTATAATGCTAAGCTTATTTATGTTAGTAGTGTCCATGCTATTCCTGAGAAGAGTAATGGAGATTTGATTAGTGAGGTGTCTATTTTTAATCCGGATGATGTAGTTGGATTATATGCTAAAACAAAGGCTGAAGCTGCAAGATATGTTATGGATTCGGTTAAGGATAAAGGGTTAAATGCTTGTATTGTTCATCCTTCTGGTATTTTGGGGCCATATGATTTTAGTAATAGTCATTTGACTGCGCTTGTTAGTGAAATTGTAAGAGGCAAACTTCCAATGTGTGTTAAGGGTGGATATGATTTTGTTGATGTTAGGGATGTTGCAAAAGGAATAATTATGGCATGTGATAAGGGGAAAAAGGGAGAATGTTACATTATGTCAGGTGAGTTTGTTTCGATTAAGAAACTTGCAGATTTGGTTTGTGATGTTGTTGGTAGGAAAAGAATTAAGGTTGTGTTACCAATTATGATTGCTAAGATAGTAGCACCTTTTTATGAGATGTATTATAATGTTAAAGGGAAAACACCACTTTTTACTAGATATTCTTTGTATACGTTATCTTCTAATTCGAATTTTAGTAATGAGAAAGCGAAAAGAGATCTTGGTTTTGCAACTAGAGATATTACTGATACTGTGAAGGACATGGTTATGTGGATTTTAGGTGATTTTAAAGAGTAACTTTGTGTGGACTATTTAATAGTCTTTTTTTTTATAGTTTTCATAGATTATTGTATGAGAAAATGTTTGTATATATTGTTTGCTTTTTTGTTTTTAATTGCTTTGACTTTGATAGTTAATGGTGCTTCTAGTACGTTTCCTTTGTTAGGTAAAACGATTATTTTAGATGCTGGTCATGGTGGTAAAGATGGTGGGGCCGAAGTGGGTAATGTTAAAGAGAAGGATGTTAACTTAAAGGTGGTTATGTTTCTTAAGGATGCTTTGGAGGAAAAGGGAGCTAATGTTATTTTAACGAGAAGCAGTGATGATGATTTAAGTGAAGATGGAGTATCTAGAAGGAAGAAGAGTGATTTTGATAAGAGGATAGAGATTATTAATAATACTAATCCTGATATATATTTATCTATTCATCAAAATATTTTTGAGAGTTCTAAGTATCGTGGTGCACAAGTTTTTTATGTTAGTAATAATAGTTATAATAAGCTTTTAGCTGAGGTTATCCAAAGTGAGTTAAATTCTTTTACAAAAACTAATAGAAAGATAAAAGAGATGCGTGGTAAGTATATGTATGATAGGCTTAATCCTACTGGGATTTTGATTGAATGTGGGTTTTTGTCTAATTATTTTGATAGGACTAATCTTTTAAATGAAGGGTATGTAAAAAAACTTTCTTTGAAAATAACTCAAGGGGTTATAAATTATTTTTATTCGTAAATTCATAAAATTTTCATAATATAATTATATGATTTATCCGGAATGTGTGATATAATTTGATAATAGGTGAGACTATGAAGATGAAGGTCTTTAAAACAATTCAAGAACAAATAAGTATCCTTGAAAGCAAAGGTCTTATTATCGATGACTATCTTTTTACAGAAGATATTCTTATTCGTGAGAATTATTTCTTTATTAGTGGTTATCGTCATTTGTTTTTAAAGAGTCCTAAGAATCGTAATTTCATTAAGGGTACAACTTTTAGAGAGTTATATGCATTATTCAATTTTGATAGACAGGTACGAAATATTGTCTTTAAAAATTTGCTGATTATTGAGAACAATTTGAAGAGTATTATTTCTTATCAGTTATCAAAGAAATATGGTTTTAGAGAGAAAGATTACTTGAGACCAGAAAATTTTACTAAGGTACCAGATAAACAGAGACAACTAAGTGATACTTTAAAGAAGATGAAACGTCAGATTAGAGTTAATGGTGCGCAGCATTCAGCTACTAGTCATTATTTGAAGAATTATGGTTATATTCCACTTTGGGTTGTTGTGAAAGTTTTATCATTTGGTATTGTTGGTGAACTTTATACTGTTATGAAGAGGGAAGATCAAGAGGAGATTGCTGGTATTTATGATTTATCGATTAATAATCTTTTAACTTATCTTCCAATACTTTCTAATTATCGTAATTTGTGTGCACATGAGGATATATTATATGATCATAGAACACAGAAGATAATTGGTGATACTAAATATCATGATGGACTTGATATACCAACTACTGATGGTGAGTATATTTATGGTAAGGATGATCTTTTTGCTTTAATCATTATTTTAAAGCAGCTTTTAAGGCCAGAGGAGTTTCGTCTTCTTATAAATGAGTTAAGTTATGAGATAGATATTCTTTGTGGAAAACTTAAAGTTATTAACATTGGGAAGGTCCTAGATACGATGGGATTTCCAAGAAATTTTAGAGAAATTTTAGATTTGTAGGAGGAAATATGAAGAAGGATAAAAGTAATGTTCTTGTATATGTTGTAATATTTATGGTGGCTTTAGGTCTTGGTAGTGTTGGAATGTATTATGCGATTAGATATTTTAAACCACTTAATCAGACTGTAGTTAATAAGTTAGAGAAAGAGGTAACTGTTACCGATAATGGAATAGCTGATGCTGTTGAGAAGCTTTATGATGCAGTAGTTGTTGTTGAGTCTTATAAAAATGGTACTATGGTAAGTAGTGGTAGTGGATTTGTTTATAAGACTGAAGGTGAGAAGTCATATATTTTAACTAATAATCACGTTATATCTGGTGCTAGTGAAGTTAAGGTTAAGTTTACTAATAATAAGACAGAGACTGTTAAAGTTGTTGGCAGTGATGAGTATAGTGATATTGGGGTTTTATCTATAGATAAGGATAAAATTATTAAGGTTGCAGAGATAGGTAAGGCGGCAGATGCTCGTTTAGGTGATACGGCATTTGTTATTGGTACTCCACTTGCTTCTGAGTATTCTTGGACAGTTGCTAGAGGTATTATTAGTGGTAAGGATAGACTAGTTGAGGTTAATGCTAGTAATTCTAGTGTAGCTTCTTGGGTTATGAATGTTATGCAAACTGATGCTGCTATTAATAGTGGTAATTCTGGTGGACCTATTGCTAATGCTAATGGTGAGGTTATTGGTATTACTAATATGAAGCTTGTTAGTAGTGGAGTAGAAGGTATGGGATTTGCGATACCTATAGAGGATGCAGTTAGTATTGCTGAATCTTTAATTAAGGGTGGTAAGATAGAGCGTCCTATGCTTGGAGTTGGTACTTTAGATGTAAGTAATACTGATGCTTTAATTAGAGAGTATGGAATATCTTTAAGTAAGAATATTACTGAAGGTGCAGTAGTTGGTTATGTTCAAAAGGGATCACCAGCAGATAAGGCTGGGCTTGAAAAAGGTGATGTTATTACTAAGTTTGGTGATTATGATATTAAGGGTTCATCATTTTTAAAATATTATTTATATAAGTATAATGTTGGTGATAAGGTTGAAGTAACATTTGTTAGAGGAACTAAAACTGAAACAAAAACGATAACCTTAAGTCAAACAGCAGAATAAAGGCTTTTAAAGAGGCCTTTTTTTTGTTATAATTTTGGGAGGTGATAACATGGGATTTATTGGATTTGCTCTTAAAGGTAATTATAAGAGACATTATAAGAATTTAAAGAAGGTTTCTCAAAAAACTGGTAAGAGTACAGTTTTGATGTTTATAGATACTGCGGTTTCAGCACTTGTATTTAAGTCTGGGCTTCAAGATTATTTAAATTATGAATTTTATAATAAGAGTTTTAGTGAAAGAAAGACTTATGCGACGATTGGTTATCAAAATAAGTTTTATGAGTTAGCGGCTAATGTTAAGTATGCACCTTTTTTCTCAAATAAGGTTAATTTTCATAAGAATTTTAGTGAGTTTACTAAAAGAGAGTTCGTATCTTATGATGATGGGTTTTCTAAAGTTAAAGATTTTATTAGTAGTCATAAAGAGTTTGTTCGTAAACCAATTAGTGGATTAGGTGGACAGGATGTTGTCAAGTTATCTTCTAGTGATATTAAAGATATGAAGACTTTTTATGAGAAGTTAAAGGAAGAAAATTGTTTACTTGAGGAGCTTGTTGTTCAAGATGAGGAGTGGAGTAAGTTAAATCCTAAGAGTATTAATACGCTTAGGATAGTGACTAAGTGTATTGGTGGTAAGAGTGAGATTTTGTTTGCAGTAGCTAGGATAGGTGCTGGTAAGACAATTGCGGATAATTTTCATCAAGGTGGTGTTGGTGTAAAGATTAATACTGCTAAAGGAATTTTAGAGGGTGAAGCAATAGATAAAGAGGGAAATGTTTCTAAAGAAACTAGTGTTACTCATGTTAAAGTAAATGGTTATAAGATTCCATACTGGAAAGAGATTAAGAAGATGGTTAATAAGGCAGCTAAGGTAAATGATAATGTTAATATTATTGGATGGGATGTTGCGATTAGTAAAGATGGACCACTTATTATTGAGGGTAATAGAGGCCCCGGTATGGATCTTGTTCAGGTTCTTTATAAAAGAGGAGTTAAGCCTGATTTAGAGAAGGTTAAAAAGGAGATTATTGCTTATCAAAGAGGCAGATAGAGGGAAGATGATGTTATGTTAAAGGCAGGAATTGTAGGGTTACCTAATGTTGGTAAGAGTACGTTATTTAATGCGATTACGAAGAAGAATATATTAGCAGCTAATTATCCATTTGCGACGATTGATCCAAATGTTGGAGTTGTTACTGTACCAGATGAAAGATTAGCTTATTTAGAAAATTTATATATGCCAGAGAGAACTATACCAACTACTTATGAGTTTACGGATATTGCTGGGCTTGTTAAGGGGGCATCTAATGGTGAAGGTCTTGGTAATAAGTTTTTAAGTCATATTAGAGAAGTGGATGCAATAGTTGAGGTTGTTAGATGCTTTGAAAATGGTGATATTATTCATGTTGAGGGTAGTGTTGATCCAATTAGGGATATTGAGATAATTAATGTTGAGTTAATAATTTCTGATTTAGAGATTGTGCAAAATAGGATTGGTAAGATTGCGAAAAAGTGTGAGATGACTAAGGATAAGGCTGAACTTTTAGAGTTTCAAACTTTGAAAAAGTGTGAGGAGGCGTTACTGCAAAATATTCCCCTTAGAAGATTAGATTTATCTAAGGAAGAGAGACAAATTTTAAAACCTTTTTGCTTTATTACTTTGAAACCGATTATATATATGACTAATGTTAATGAGGATGATGCTATAGTAGGTCATAATAAGTATACAGATATGGTTAGTGAATATGCTTCTAAAGAGGATGCTAGTGTAATTGTTGTGTGTGCGAAGATGGAAAGTGAACTTGCAGAGTTAAATGAGGATGATAAGAAGGAGTTTTTAAAAGAAATGGGTATTACTTCTTCTGGATTAGATAAACTAATATATGCAACTTATGATTTACTTGGATTACAAACATTTTTTACTTCAGGAAAAGATGAGTGCAGAGCATGGACTTTTAAGAAGGGGATGAAAGCACCTGAGTGTGCAGGAATAATTCATAGTGATTTTGAACGTGGGTTTATTAAAGCAGAGGTTATGTCTTTTGATGATTTGAAGAATTGTGGAAGTGAACTTAAAGTTAAGGAAGCTGGTAAGATGCGTTTAGAGGGCAAAGATTATTTAATGCAAGATGGGGATATTTGTTATTTTAGATTTAATGTGTAGGAGGATAAATGTGCGGATTTTGTGGGTTTAAGGACAAGAAGTCTAAGAAAGATAAGGATAAGATTATTAAGAGTATGGCGGATAGGATTATCCATAGAGGACCAGATAGTGATGGTTATTATGTTGATGATGATGTTGCACTTGGTTTTAGAAGGTTATCTATTATTGATTTAAAGGGTGGTAGTCAACCTATATATAATGAAGATAATACGATAGCAATAACTTTTAATGGAGAGATTTATAATTATCAAAGTTTACGTGATGAGTTAATTAAGTGTGGTCATAAGTTTAGAACTAATACAGATACTGAGGTAATTGTTCATGGATATGAAGAGTGGGATACTGAAGTATTTAATAAGTTGCGTGGAATGTATGGAATTATAATTTATGATATAAATAAGAAGAAAATAATTGGGGCAAGAGATATTTTTGGAATTAAGCCATTTTATTATTATAAGAATGATGGATTATTTATGTTTGCATCAGAGATTAAATCTTTTTTATCACATCCTGATTTTAAGAAAGAGTTAAATGAGAAGGTACTTAGTTTGTATTTATCGTATGGAACTAATCATATGGAAGAGACTTTCTTTAAATATACTTATAAGTTAAGACCTGGGCATTATTTTGTTTATGAAAATGATAAGTTAGAGGTTAAGGAGTATTTTAAGCTTAAGTATGAGAAGGAAGATAAACCTTTTGATGAGTATGAGAATGTTTTGAAGGAGACAATTGAAAGCTCAATTAAGTATCATCAGATTAGTGATGTTGAGGTTGGTTCTTATTTAAGTGGTGGAGTTGATTCATCTTATGTAGTTGCTGAGGCTAGACCTAATAAAACGTTTACAGTTGGTTTTGATGGTAAAGGTTTTTCAGAGATTGAGTATGCCAAGGATTTATCTGATTATTTTAAGATTAAGCATTATTCTAAGGTAATTAGTGCTGATGAGTTTTTTGATATTTTACCTACAGTAGAGTATCATTTGGATGAGCCTAGTGCGAACGTGTCTGCAGTGCCGTTATATTTTTTAAGTAAGCTTGCTAGAAAAGAGGTTAAGGTTGTCCTTTCTGGTGAGGGTGCTGATGAGATGTTTGGTGGATATAATGAGTATAATCTTGAAGGATTAGAGAAGTTTTATGATAAGGTTCCTTTATTTTTAAGAAGAGGTATTGGTAGTATTGCAAAGAATCTTCCTTATTTTAAGGGTCAGCATACTATTCTTAAATATAGTAAACCTTTAGAGGAAAGATATTATAATAAGACAGAGATGTTTTTAAGTAAGGATGCACAAGCAATACTTAAACCTAAGTATAGGACTGATTTATCACCATTTGATTTATCTACTCCTTATTATGATGAGGTTAAGGGTAAGGATGATGTTCAAAGAAAGATGTATATTGATTTGAATTTCTGGTTACCTAATGATATTTTGCTTAAGGCTGATAAGATGAGTATGGCTAATTCTGTTGAACTTAGGGTACCATTTTTAGATAAAGAGGTATGGAAGTTATCACAGAGGATACCAACAAAGTATATGGTTCGTGATGGACAGACTAAGTATATTTTTAGAAAGATTGCTGATGAGAAGATACCGGAGGAGTGGGCTAAACGTAAGAAGAAAGGTTTCCCAGTTCCTTTTGGTAAATGGATAAGAGAAGAAAAGTATTATAATAAAGTTAAGGATTTATTTAATAGTGATTTTTCAAAAGAATTTTTTGATAATGAAGCGATTAATAAGTTATTGGATGAGCATTATAATGGTGCCGTTTATGGTAAGCAGATTTATACTATTTATGCATTTTTAACTTGGTATCAAAGATTCTTTATTACGGAGAAGTGATTTTAATGGATCACTTTTTTGTTTGATTGATTTTTTTATAAAAGTTTGTTATTATAAAATCATTGATTGGGGGCTTATTTTATGATAAGTAGTGGGAAAGATTATATGGAGAAATTTGCTAGTGAAGTTAATGAGACTTTAAAGAATTCACGTAAGTGGAAGAGGCATTATGTTACTGATTTAAAGATTAGTGATAGTGCTAAGATGGTTATTGCAGATATGGATGCTTTTCATAATCATTCGTTTGCGGTTGAGGTTTATTTAAGAAATAAGGATAATTTAGATAAGACCGCACTTCTTTACCGTGGTAATAAGATTACTTATGGGGATATGTTTGATAAGGTGTATGCTTATGCTAAGAGTTTGAAAACTTTTGGGTTTGGTGCTGGTAGTGAGGTTCCTGTTTGTGCTACTAATATGCCAGAGTTTGTTTATTTATTTTTAGCAACTAATTTAATTGGGGCTAAACTTAATACTATGGGTGAGTGGTTTGATAAGGATTATACTAAGTTTATTTTAGAACATTCTAAGAGTAATACAGTATTTATTAGTGATGATGTTTATGATATGGTTAAGGATAAGATAGATGAGAGTAGTGTAAGTAATGTGGTTGTTTTGTCTTTAGCTGATTCTTTAAAGGGCGGTAATCCTTATGAGGAGATCGATGATAAGTTTCATCCTGGATTATTTGATAGTAAGGTTTCTAAGATTAGGGAAGAAAGTAGTAAAACAGTTATGTCTTCAAAGGAGTTTGAGGATATTGGAATAAATTATGATGATAATGTTGTTAATGATAGCGAATTAGATGATCCAGCAGTTATTACTTATACTAGCGGTACTACTAATCCTGGAGTTCCTAAAGGTGTACTTCATAGTAATAGAAGTTATGCGACTATTGCTAGGTTTAAGGATAGAGATATAACTAATTTAACTAATATGGATGGTATTAAGTCTTTGTGTCATATTCCAGTTTATACGCATATGGAGTTGTGTTCTTTGATGGATGGATTGTTTCATGGGTGCACTTTATGTTTGGAGCCGGTTTATGATAAGGATTTCTTTAAGTATTCGGTTATAATGCATAGAGCTAATTATCAGCCTGGAAGTCAAGGATTTAATTATGATTTGTGTTATGCTTTAGAGCATGATGAGGAGTTCAGAAGATTATGTGATGGACTTGCTGGCGATGGTTATCGCAATGGACAACTTGGTGAGTTAATTGCTCCAACGATTACTGGTGAAGGTATGGATAAGGGTAGTGAGAAGTACTTTAATAAAGTGGCACGCAAGCATAAGTTTGGAGTTAAGAAGTTACATTTTCCAGTTTGTTATTCAATTGGTGGAGGAACTGGAGAAGCGAGTGGAGTATTTACAACATTATTTAAGAGTTATATGGAAAAGTTGCCACCTTATACTTTTAGTAAGGAAGGAATAGGTCTTAATGTGTTACCTTTTGCTGAAGTTGTTATTTTAGATGAACAGGGAAATTATCGTAAACCTGGTGAGAAGGGTATTATTGGTGTAAAGAGTCCTTGTGATATGATGGGTTATTATTATAGTGGTGAGGATTTTCCTAAGTTACATGTTGATAGTCCATATATTGAAGCTGAGGATGGCCGAAGATTTTTAGTTATGAGTAATGTTGCTTATATGACTAAAGGTGGTAGTGTTAAGATTAAGGATAGACTTAATAATAATGTTATTCTTGATGATGGAGAGGTTATTCCAGTATATGAGATTTGTGATGCAGTTTTAGATGATACTAAGAATATTATGACGGGTTCTCTTGTTAAAGTTAATGATGAATATATTGGTGAAGCTTATGTTATGCATATTATATTACAATCTGAAGCAAATAAAGAGAAAGCTCTTGCTAGTTTAAGTAAGAGATTAAAATCTAGGTTTAGTCCAGCGTTGTTAGATAAGTTATATGTACGTGTTAGAAGTATAGAGGAAGGTTTTCCAGTAGCACCTAGTGGTAAGAGAGATACTCATCCTTTAATGGAGGAAGGTTATAGTTCTAAGTGTTTAAGTGTTAAGAATCTTTTATATGTTAATACTAAAGGTAAGGATAAAGTCTTAAAGAAATAGACTTATCTTTTTTTTTGTGATAATATTTTATTATAGGAGGCTTGTATGAAGTATGTTTATATTATTGGTTTTTCACTTATTTATTCGTTTGTTTTAAATTTGATTTATTTTAAGAAAAATCATTTACAGACGAGGGAGACAAAATATTATTCTATTTTGCTTATTGTTAATTTAATTGGGCTTATTGGAGAGGTTCTATGTTCTATTGTTGGGTTTACTTTTCCAGAAAATAGTCCGATATCTCATTTTTTTACAAAGACTTTTATGAGTACTTTAACTTGTTTTACCATTATGATGAGTCTTTATATTTATTCGTTGTGTTTAAGTGATAAAGAAAGTATTTTTGACAAAGTGAAAAAATTTAGTTTTGCATTTTTGATTTTTAGTATTTTTGTAATTTTTGCTTTACCGATTACTACAGCGGTAGGTTTTGCGACTGGACCATCTTGTGATTATGTTTATAATGTAGGTACAGTTCTTATTACGCTTAGTATTATTACGACGTTAGTTTGTTTTAAGAAGATTGATATTAAAAAAGCAATTCCATTTTTTGCTTTTACGGTTTTTAATATTATAATTGCGTTTATTCAAAGACTTAATCCGCAGGTTACTCTTACTACTTCTATGGAAACTTTAGTACTATTTATTATGTATTTTACTATTGAAAATCCTGACTTAAAATTACTTGCTGAGGTGCAGAAGGCGAGAAATTTATCTGAGCAAACTAGTAATGAGAAGAGTAATTTTCTAAATGTTGTTACAATGGATATTAAGGATAAGCTTGATAAAGTAGAAGGTATAAGTAATAATATTGCTTCTTTAACTAAGAATAAGGATATTTTATATGAAGTAAGTGAACTTAATAATATTGTTAATGTTTCTAGAAATAATATTAGACAAACAATTGATATTTCGTCATTAGATTCTAAATATATTAAGGATATTAAGAATAAGTATAATGTAAAGTTACTTTTGGATGGTGTATATTTAAGTAGTAAAGAAAAAGCACATGAAGGAGTTGATTATAGATTTGTTTTAAGTGAAGGAATGCCAGAGTATTTATTTGGAGATTCAATGAAGGTTAAGCAGATATTAAATTCTGTTTTGGATAATGCTTTAAAGTATACTAATAAGGGTTTTGTTGAGTTTAGAGCAAGTGCGATTATTAAATATGATGTGTGCAGACTTATTTTGGTTGTTGAGGATTCTGGCTGTGGAATTGATATAATAAAACATAATGAGATTATGACTAATCATAATGAGATGAGTGATAGTGATATCGAAAATATTGATAATAAGACTGTTAATTTGTCTGTTGTTCGTAAGATGCTTAATTTACTTGGAGGAACGATATCAATTAATAGTGAGAATGGTAAGGGTACTAAAGTACAAATTATTTTGGATCAAAGAATAGCTTTTGGGGAGAAGTCTAGTGAGGATAAGGTTATAGATAAGTACAATGAAACTTTACTTAGTAAGAAACGTATAGGGGTAGTTAGTTTAAGTGATAAGAGTGTAAAGGTTATTAAGAATACTTTAAAGAGAGATTGTGATGTTCATATTTTTGATGTTACTTTGGATTTACTTAATGAGCTTAGAAGTGATGTGCGTTATGATTTAGTATTTATTGATGAGGATATGGAGAAAATAGATGCTAGAAGTTTTATTTATAAGATAAAGAAGGAGGGCATAGTGTGCCCAGTGGTTGTGCTTTGTAATGAGATTAATTTTAATATGAAGAAGGAACTTCTTAATGATGGTTTTACAGGAGTTATGAGTAAAAACCTTAGTAAAGATGATGTAAAAGAGTGTGTAAATAAATTATAATTCGACAAAAGTTTACGTTTATTTACAATAGTTTACAAAATAATTTCTATGGTTATGACGAAGTTTGTATTATAATTGATTTGTGTGTTAGTACGATATGGAAAATTAAAGAATGAATAAAATACGTGTTTTTATAGTTGATGATAGTAGTAATGCTGTTAGTGACGTAAAGAAGTATTTTAGTGATTGTGGTGATATTGAGGTCGTTTTAAGTGCAAATGATGGAGTAGAGGCAGTTAAAATAATTGAAGAGCGTGCACATGATTTTGATGTACTTATCATGGATTTAATTATTCCAAAATTGGATGGTTTAAGTGTTTTAGAAACTATTCGTAAGAAGGGGATAAATGTTAAGAGTATTATTACTACTAATATAAACTCTACTTTAATTATTAATAAATGTATGGATGAGGGTGTTAACTATTATATGCTTAAGCCTTATGATATGGCTTCTTTGTATTCAAGAGTGAGAGAGGTTTATAAAACTAGTAGTAAGGAATTATTTCTTGATGATAAGTCTTTAAATGGGGCGATTACTGATATGTTACATTCTTTAGGTATTCCATCTCATATTAAGGGGTATTCTTATATTAGGGATAGTATTAGTTTGATGTATAAGAATCCATCAATGATAGGAGCAATTACAAAGGAGTTATATCCTGAGGTTGCTTCAATGTATGATACAACGTCTAGTAGAGTTGAAAGAGCAATTAGACATGCGATTGAGGTTAGTTGGAGTAGAGGAGATTATGATTTGATGGAGTCTTTGTTTGGACATTCTGTAGATTATGATAGAGCTAAACCTACTAATTCTGAGTTTATAGCAACTCTTGCAGATAGATTAAGGTTAGATAATTGTTTTTGAATATATTTGATAAATCTTCCACATTATATCATAAGATATAAAAGGAGGATTTTTTTATGGACAAGTGTTTTAATAAAGATGTTTGTATGATATTAAAGTCTGCAGAGGGAGAGATGCTTAATTTAAGGCATCCTTATGTTGGGACGGAACATTTACTTCTTGCTTTGTTAAAGAGGGATAGGGTAAAGAAAATATGTTATAAGTTTAATTTGACTTATGCAGGTTTTAGGGATGAACTTGTTAGATTAATTGGTCAAGCTTCTAAGAAAAGTGAAGTTATTTTATATACGCCGCTGCTTAAGTTAGTTATTGATAATGCTTATAATAAAAGTTATGATGAGCATAAGGAGATGGATGAGTTATATTTACTTTCTTCTTTGTTTGGGGAAAGTGATGGGATAGCACTTAGGGTGGCATATAATATGGGAGTTGATACAGATGCACTTGTTAAGGAAATTGATAAACCGAAGATACTTTCATCTATTGGTGTGTGTTTAACTGATAAAAACATTGATAAGATTTATTTGAGGGATAAAGAACTTGATGAAGTGATGGAGATACTTTTAAGAAAGGGTAAGAATAATCCTTTACTTGTTGGTGATCCCGGAGTTGGCAAGACGGCGATAGCATATGAACTTGCTAGGAGGATAAAGTGTGGGAATGTGCCAGATAGATTAAAGGGTAAAGAGGTTTATTTGGTTAGTACTTCTAGTTTGGTTTCGGGTACTAAGTATCGTGGTGAATTTGAAGAGAGAGTAAATGGACTTATTAATGAGGTTATCCGTAATGGGAATATTATTTTGTTTATTGATGAGATTCATACGATTATGAAGACTGGTTCTAGTGAGGCTGGAGTTGATGGTGCTAATATTTTAAAGCCTTATTTAGCTAGAAATGATTTAAAGATTATTGGAGCTACTACTAAAAGGGAGTATGATGAGTATTTAAAGAAAGATGGGGCTTTTGCGAGAAGGTTTGCAAAGGTAATTGTTAATGAACCTAGTTTAAAGGATACTGTTACAATATTAAATAAGTTAAAGAAGAGTTATGAAGAATTTTATAATTTGAAGATTAATTCTAATGTTATTAAGTATTTAGTAGATTTGTGTGATAAGTATTTACCTAATAGTTATAATCCTGATAAGTCTATAGATATATTAGATACTAGTTTATCTAAAATTGCTTTGGAAGGTAAGAAACGTATACTTACGAAGGAAGATGTGTATGATGTAATAAGCAAGAGGTGTAATATTTCTTTAGTTAGTGAAGAGAATTTGGATAGGGTAAGAGCGGTGCTTAGTGATAAGTATTCAGAGGTGCTTGCAGATAATGTTATTAAGATGTTTAAGTGCAGGGATAAAAGTAAGTATATGGTGTTTAGTGGTAGTGATGATAAAAGGCAGGCTCCATTTGATATAGGTAAGTGTTTAGGGGTTAATGTGATTGATATAGATTGTGCTCTTTATAATGATGAGTATAGTTTAAATAAGTTTGTGAGTACTAATTATTTATATAACAAGATTAGTGATAATCCATTTTCTTTGGTGGTATTTGATAATTATAATAAGAGGGGAAGGGTTTTGGATAATATAATTGGGATGATGAAGGATAAGGGGTATATTGAAAATAATATGAATGAAAGGCTTTATTTAGATAAGTCCGTGATGTTTTTAATTGATGAAGAGGTTGGTACTAAAGTAGGGTTTGCGGCTAGTTAGGGCTTGTGTTATAATATTTGTTAGGAGGCATTATGAAAATATATAATACATTAACTAGAACTGTAGAAGAGTTCGTTCCTTATGAGGAAGGAAAGGTAAAGTTTTATACATGCGGCCCTACTGTTTATCATTATGCTCATATAGGTAATATGCGTAATTATATTGGACATGATATTTTAGATAAGACACTTAGATATTTAGGATATGATGTTAAGAGAGTTATGAATATTACTGATGTTGGACATTTAAAAAGTGATAGTGATAGTGGCGCGGATAAAATGGTTGAGAGCGCTAAGGCAGAGCATAAGAGTGTAATGGATATTGCTAAGTTTTATACTGATGCATTTTTTAAGGACTTTGATGCGCTTAACTGTCGAAGACCAGATGTTGTTAGTCCCGCTACTGATAATATAGATGAATATATTAAGATAATAAATGTTTTACTTGATAAAGGTTATGCTTATAAGTCTGGAGGAAATGTTTATTTTGATGTTAGTAAGCTTACAGATTATTATAAATTAACTAATCATAAAGAAGATGATATGGTTGTTGGGGTTAGAGATGGTGTTGATTATGATGATAGTAAGCGTAATCAGGCAGACTTTGCTTTATGGTTTACTAAAAGTAAGTTTGAAGATCAAGATCTAAAGTGGGATTCACCTTTTGGAACTGGTTATCCAGGATGGCATATTGAGTGTTCTGGTATTAGTTTAAAATATTTAGGTGAGCACTTAGATATTCATGGTGGAGGAGTAGATAATATTTTTCCACATCACACTAATGAGATAGCACAAAGTGAGGCTTATTTAGGTCATAAGTGGTGTAATTATTGGTTTCATAATGAACATTTGATGGATGAGACTGGTAAGATGAGTAAGAGTAAGGGAGCAGTATTATCAGTAAGTGTTCTTATGGAGAAGGGGTATAATCCACTTGCATTTAGACTTATGTGCTTACAGAGTCATTATCGTAAGCAGTTAGTATTCTCTTATGAAGCTCTTAATCAAGTTGAAGCACAGTATGATAAACTTATTAATCGTATCGGTTTAATTAAGGATGAGGGAGACTTAGATGAAGGAGAGTTTGCTTCTTATAATGATAAGTTTATGGAGAGTTTGTCTAATGATTTAAATACGGCAAATGCAATAACTTTAGTGTATGATTTACTTAAAGATGAGATGGTTAATGGTCATACTAAGTTAGAGTTACTTAGAAATTTTGATAAAGTTTTAAGCTTAAATTTAGTTGCTGAGAAGAAGGTAAGTGCAGATCATGATAAGATTATGAAGTTAATCGAGGCTAGAAATGATGCGAAGAAGAAACGTGATTTTGAACTTGCAGATACAATTAGAGATGAACTTAAAGCAAAGGGAATTATTTTGATTGATACAAGAGAAGGCACTACTTATAAGGAGGTATAGATGGATTTACTTTATTTAATTGCTATTTTAATTCCCTTAATGGCTCAGATTTATGTAAGTACCAGCTATAGTAAGTTTAGAGTAGTTAAGAATGGTAAAGGGTTAACAGGACTTGATACTGCTAAGAAGATATTAGAAGCTAATAGTCTAGGAGATTTATATGTTGTTGAGACTAAAGGGAAGATGACTGATCACTATGACCCAACTAGAAAGACAGTTAGATTATCAACAGAGGTTTTTCATGGTGATAGTGTAGCTTCCCTTGCTATTGCTGCACATGAATGTGGGCATGCTATTCAAGATAAGGACGGATATTTCTTTATGAGATTGCGTAGTTTTATCTATCCGGTAGTTAATCTTGGAACAACATTTGCTTATGTGTTACTTATCATTGGGGCTATTTTAGAAATGCATAATTTAATTATGCTTGCGATAGCATTATATGGTCTTGGTTTAGTTTTCCAGCTTATTACTTTACCAGTTGAGATAGATGCTAGTAAAAGAGCACTTAATAATTTAAATGAGTTAGGGCTTACTGATAATACTGATGCAAGCGGTGCAAGTAGAATGCTAAGAGCAGCAGCTTATACATACGTTGCTGGTGTGTTATCTAGTGCGTTAGAGATTATTAGATTACTTGCTATATTTGGAAGAGATAGAGATTAATATAAAATTGGTGGAAAAAGCCAATTTTTTTAAGGGTTATTTTTTTGAATTAACTAGTAAAAGATGGGAATAATAGAATTGTATTTTTAAGTATTATTAGTTTGTTTTTTACTTGATAAAAATTTTATTGACTTAAGCAAACAAATGTATTAATATAGTTGGTGTTAGGAGATGAGCGTATGTTTGAGTTAGTTTCTAAGTATAAACCTAGTGGAGATCAGCCTGAGGCAATTGATGAACTTGTTAAAGGTGTAGAGGAAGGCAAGAAAGCACAAGTATTATTGGGGGCTACTGGTACTGGTAAGACTTTTATGGTTGCTAATGTTATTGCAAGGGTTAATAAACCCACATTGGTACTTGCTCATAATAAGACATTAGCTGGGCAACTTTATAGTGAGTTTAAAGAGTTGTTTCCTAATAATCATGTGGAGTATTTTGTTTCTTATTACGATTATTATCAACCAGAAGCATATGTACCATCAACAGATACTTATATAGAGAAGGATTCTAGTATTAATGATGAGATAGATGAACTTAGACATGGGGCAACTAGTGCTTTAATTAATTATAAAGATACGATTGTAGTAGCTTCTGTTTCTTGTATTTATGGTATTGGAGAACCAGAAGAGTATAAGAATAATATGCTTATTTTAAGTGTTGGGGATAAAATTAAACGTAATACGATAATTGATAGATTGGTGTCAATGACTTATGAGAGAAATCAGTTAGATTTTCATCGTGGAACTTTTAGAGTTAATGGTGATGTGATTGATGTTGTGCCAGCAAGTGAGAGAAAAAATGGTATTAGAATTGAACTATTTGGTGATGAAGTTGATCGCATTTGTGAGTTTGATGTTTTAAGTGGAAATGTTATTCAAAATATTAAACATATTACTTTATTTCCGGCTAGTCACTTTGTTACAGGTGATGAGAAACTTGCTGAAGCAATTAAGAGGATTGAGAAGGAAAAAGATGAACAGGTAAAGTATTTTCATGATAATGGTAAGTTAATTGAGGAGCAAAGAATTAGAGAACGATGTGAGTATGATTTAGAGATGCTTAGGGAGACTGGTTTTTGCCATGGGATTGAAAATTATAGTAGACATTTAGCACTTAGAGGAGAGGGTGAAACGCCTTCTACTTTGATGGATTTCTTTGGTGATGATTATTTACTTATTGTGGATGAATCACATGTAACACTTCCTCAGGTTAAAGCAATGTATAATGGAGATAGGATGCGTAAGCAGACACTTGTTGATTATGGTTTTAGACTTCCTAGTGCACTTGATAACAGACCACTTAAGTTTGATGAGTTTAATGCTAAGATTAAAGAGGCTATATATATATCAGCTACACCTGGTGATTATGAGTTATCGCTTACTGGCGGTAAATTTACGGAAGCAATTATTCGACCTACTGGACTATTAGATCCAGAAATTGAGGTTAAACCTACTGAGGGTCAAATAGATGATTTAATTGGTGAGATTAATGACAGAGTTAGTAAGAATGAGAGAGTTCTTGTTACGACGCTTACAATTAGGATGGCTGAAGAACTTACTAATTATTTAAAGAGTGTTAATATAAAAGTCGCTTATTTGCATAATGAGGTTAAGACGTTTGAGAGACTTAGAATTATACGTGATTTAAGACTTGGTAAGTATGATGTTATTGTTGGTATTAACCTTCTTAGGGAAGGTATAGATATTCCAGAAGTTAGTTTGATAGCAATTATGGATGCTGATAAGCAAGGGTTCTTACGTAGTGAGAGAAGTTTGATACAAACTATTGGTAGAGCAGCACGTAATCAAAATGGGCATGTTATTATGTATGCTGATACGATTAGTGATGCGATGGATAAGGCGATTAAGGAAACTAGAAGACGTAGAAGTATTCAAGAGGCATATAATAAAGAACATGGTATTGTACCTAAGACGGTTGTTAAAGAGATTAGAGATTTAATTTCTAATGAGGTTAAGGATGAAAGCAAAGAGAAACTTAGTAAGAAGGAGTCTCGTGAGATGATGCAAAAGGTTGAAAATGAGATGCGTAAGGCGGCTAAGGAACTTGATTTTGAAAGAGCAATGCAATTAAGGGATATATTGTTTGAGATGAAAGCAAATGAAAAATAAAATGCAAACTAATTATTTGTTTTGCATTATTGATCATTATAGTTTATACTTGTGTTAGAGGTGAATTATGAAAAAAGGTATATGGTGGTTATTTGGTGGTATTGGTTTAAGTGCAATTGTGTTTGCAGTTCTTTTGGCTACTAATGTTGTTAGTTTACATGATAATTCTTCAAATGATAATAGTAATAATAATTTAGTTAGTAATGAAGAAGATATTTGTAAGCTTAATAAAAAAGTTGATGGGGTGGAATACTTATTTTTAGTTAGTAAACTAGAGGACTTGTATTATTTAAATGTTTATTATATTGGAGATAGGGCAGAAGATCTTTTATATCGTACTGATATTGAGTATTCTGGTGAGTGTAATGAAGAGTTAACTGAATATGTTAGTAGAAAATTAATTAATTCTGACGAAGAATATAATTATTATTTATATCGTTATCCTAGTGGTCCAAGTTTTAGGTTAGTCTTAGTTGCTAGTCATAAAAAATATGAATATATGTATAATATGTTGGAACTTGGTTATGATCATAATGATTTGGTAGCAAAAGTTCAAAGTGGTAAAAAAGATTATGTTTTGAGTGAAATTGTTGAATTGGATGGTAATGCCCGTATTTCAAATGGTAAGCTTTATTTTATTGATGATAGAACGCAAGGTGGCACAGTTAATATTGTTGATTGTGATGAAGTTGGTGTTCATGAAGAGTATGTATTTGAATTTGGAAATGGTACATTTACTAAACAAAAAAGTGGCGACTTATATTTTTCTACACAAGAAAAATGTTAAAAAAAGTGAGAAATTAATCTCACTTTTTTAAGTAGTATTCATAATATTCATCGTATGTTATGCCTTCATTATATACTTTAGTTGCAGTATCTATTCCAACATAACGATAATGCCATGCTTCATAAGAGTAACCGGTGATGTTTTCTTTACCTTTTGGGTATCTTAAAATGTAACCGTATTTATGGGCGTTTGTTTGCATCCACTTGAAACTTTCAGTAGCTTCAAATTTGTCATTTTTATCATTGTAATCAGCAACGTCAATTGCTAGGCCAGTTTCGTGTTCACTAGATCCTGCTCTTGCGGCGTATGCATCTGCTTTTTTAGTACCAAATGATGCTTTGTAGTCTTTCCATACATCCTCTTGATCTTGATAGGTTCTGTATGATGAAACAATTAGAATTGTGTATCCTTCTTTTTTAGCGTCGTCTGCTAAACTAATAAAGGCATCATAAGCTTCTTTATTAAGTTTTTTATTATCTCCATAGCTATAGGTTTTACTTATGGTTTTTAAGTCTTCTACTTCATAGTCTTTACTTAAGGCATTATATTTATTTACGAGCATGGTGTTTCCTTTAGAAGTATCGGTTACCTCCATGTTTTCGTAATAGTCTTGGTCTCTGTGAACATTTACTAGTGCGATGACTTCGGTTAAACTTATTTCTGGATTTTTATCACTATAAGCAATATATTTATCTAAATTCTTGATTAAAAAGTATTTTTCGTTTAAAATGTTTATTAGTTTTTCATTTTTTTCTGTGGTTAGTAGTTTTTCAATTCTTGTTTTGTCTAATTTTTCTAAAAGTAAGTCTGTTTCTTCTTTGGTGTAATTTTTTTCAAGTAATTTGTATTCATAAGTTTGATGGTATTTGTATGTTTTATATGATTTGATGCCAATAATTGATATGATTATAATAAATAAAAAGATAATTAGTCTTTTTTTGAATTTTTTCTTTAGTTTTAATTTTTTCTTTGCCATGTTAACCTCGCTATTTTAATTATAGCATAAATTTTGACGTTTGTATTTTATTCTTTGGCAAAGTAGTGTATAATATAGAAAATAGGAAAGTGATTTTAATGAATAAAGTTTTAATTTTTGGACATCGTAAACCAGACACAGATAGTGTATGTGGTGCGATAAGTTTAAGTTATTTAAAGAATGCGATTGGGATAGCATCTGAACCACGTATTTTAAGTGAAATTAATAAAGAGACGGAGTTTGCTCTTAAGACTTTTGGGGTAGAGACACCTAAGTATTTAAATGATGTAAAGTTACAACTTAAGGATGTAAAGTATAAGAAGAAATATTATGTAAATGAGAATACGTCAATTTACGATACTTATAATTATATTTCTGAAAAGAAGATTACTGGTATTCCACTTGTAGATGATAATAAGAAATTTATTGGGTATGTTTCTTTGAAGGAAATTGCTAATGAACTTATTATTAATAGTTCTAATTATTTAGATACAACTTTTGATAACATCGCGAAGACACTAAATGCTAGTAGTTATATTAAGTTTGATGATGAAATATGTGGCAATACTTTGGCAGTTGCTCTTCCTTACAGAATGTTTATTGATAGTATTCCTCTTGGAGATAAGTCAATTGTTATTGTAGGTGATAGAGAGCATGTTATTGATCATGCAATTAAAAAGAAGGTTAAACTACTAATTATTATTAATAATAGAAATTTAACTCCTGATGAGTTACTTCTTGCTAAGAAGAATAAAGTTAATGTTATTATTACACCATATGATACATTTAAGACTGCAAGAACTATTATTTTATCAAATCCAATTAAGAATATTAGAAGAGCTGCATCTGCTGTATGTTTTAATACACAAGATTATTTAAGTGATTTTTTGGATATTAGTAATAAGCTTAAACATACTAATTATCCCCTTTTAAATAATAATGGGTACTGTGAGGGAATGCTTCGTGTTATAGATACAAGTGAACTTACAAGAAAGAAAGTTATTTTAGTTGATCATAATGACCCAGGACAGAGTGTTGAGGGATTAGATGAAGCCGAGATTGTGGAAGTGGTTGATCATCATAATATTGGGAATATTAGTACACATAATCCAATTAATTTTAGAAATATGAGTGTAGGGTCTGTTAATACAATTATTTATACTTTATTTAATGAGTATAAGGTTAAGATTCCTAGAGAAATAGCTGGGTTGATGCTTAGTGGAATTGTTTCTGATACACTTTTATTTGCTAGTCCAACGACAACTGATTTAGATAAAGAGACAGCAAGAAGTCTTGCAAAAATTGCTAAAGTTGACTTAGAAAAGTATGGTATGGATTTACTTGCTAGTGGAGTTAGTATTAAGGGCATGAGTATTGATGATGTTATTTATAAGGACTTCAAGAATTATGTCGCTGGTGAGTATAAGATAGGAATTGGACAAGTGTTTACAACAACGTTTGATGATTATAAAGATGATATGTCTAAATATGTGGAAAGATTAAATGAGATAGCTGTAAATAATGATTATAAGGTCGTTTGTTTATTTGTTACTGATTTTATTAATAATAATTCATATGCTTTATTTAATGAGTCAGCAGCAGATATACTAGCTGAAGCTTATAGTTTACCTTCTATAACTGAAGGAGAGTTACTTAAGGGGTTTGTTTCTAGGAAGAAACAGATTGTACCAACAATTTTAGAAATATTAGAGAAAAAATAATATGCTATAGCGCATATTTTTTTTATGGATGTTCATATGCTTAAGTGGAGGACATATGAACGTTTATAATGGATTAAATGATGAAGAAGTTAAGAAGTATCGTACGTTATATGGGGATAATGAAATAAGAAAATATAAAGGTAATTCTTTTTTGAAGTTATTTTTAGAGTCACTTGGGGACCCGATGATAAAGATTTTGCTTATTGTACTTGCTTTAAAGTTTGTGTTTTTATTTGCAGATAATGATTGGTTTGAGACTTTAGGTGTGTTAATCGCAATTTTCTTAGCATCTTTTATATCAAGTATAAGTGAGTATGGAAGTTCTAAGGCATTTGAAAGCTTATTATCTAAAAATAGCATGAAGGAAGTTAAGGTAAAGCGTAATAAAGAACTTAAACTTATAAATATAAATGATGTTGTTGTTAATGATATTGTTTCACTTAGCAGTGGAGATATTGTGCCGGCTGATGGAGTTGTCGTTAGTGGAAGCGTTTTTGTTAATGAGGCATGTATAAATGGGGAGTCCAATGATGTGCTTAAATCGCCTATAAGTGGAGCCGCCATGGAGAGTAATAAGCTATATAGAGGGTCAATTATTTCAAATAATGAATGTTTAATGAAGGTTATGGCAGTTGGAATGAGTACTGTTTATGGAAAGATTGCTCTTGAATTACAAGAGGATACAGGAGAAAGTCCACTAAAGTATAGGTTAAGGCATTTAGCTAAAATTATAAGTAATATTGGGTATGTTGGTGCATTTTTGGTGTTCTTTTCTTATTTGTTTTCAAATGTGATTATTCAAAATAATTTTAATTTAGCGTTGATTAGGGAGACAATTACTAATATTCATTTGATGAGTGAATATTTGATATCTGCACTAACCTTAGCGGTTACCATTATTATAGTGAGTGTTCCAGAGGGATTGCCAATGATGGTGGCACTTGTTTTATCAACGAATATGAAGAAGATGATAAAGCAGAATGTTTTGGTTAGAAAGATGGTGGGAATTGAAACTGCAGGGGGAATTAATTATTTGCTTAGTGATAAGACAGGAACCATTACTAATGGCAAGATGAGCGTAAGTGGAATTGTTGACTATGATGGAAAGGTTTATGAGAATGAAATTGAACTTAGTAAGAATCCAGATTTTTTTGATTTAGTTGGGCGCCTTATTATTTTAAATAATGAAGTAGTTATTAGTGATGGAAGGATAATATCGGGAAATTCGACAGATAAAGCACTTTATTCTTTTATGAGTTTTAAATGTGAGGATAAGATTATTTCTAAAGAAATTTTTGATAGTAGTAAGAAGTATTCCTGTGTAAAGACAGATGATTATACATATTTTAAGGGAGCCTCGGAGGTTATTTTACCGAAGTGTGGTGCTTATTATTGTAATGGTAGGATTGAGAGATTGGTAGATAAGGGTGAAATTGATAGGAATATTCTTAAGTATACAAGTAGAGGGTATAGGGTTATTGTAGTTGCATTTTCGAGAAATGCAGATTTGGATAATTTGATATTTGTGGGATTTGCAATTTTAAAGGATGAGATTAGGAAGGATGCTAGAGAGGGAATTGCATTGATCGAAAAAGCAGGCGTAAGGCTTGTGATGGTTACGGGGGATTCTATTGATACGGCGATGTTTATCGGTAGGGAACTTGGGCTTGTCGGGCGGGATGACGTGTGTTTGACTAGTGGTGAACTTGCTTTGATGAGTGATGATGAGTTAAAGGGAAGAATTGGTAATGTTAGGATTGTTGCGAGGGCGAAGCCGAGTGATAAGAGTAGGTTAGTTAGGATAATAGAGGAACTTGGGTATGTAGTAGGGATGACAGGAGATGGGATAAACGATGCGCCGGCTTTAAAAAAGGCAAGTGTTGGTTTTGCAATGGGAAGTGGTACGGAAGTTGCTAAGGAAGCCTCTGATATAGTTATTCTTGATGATAATATTAAAAGTATAAGTTTGGCAATTTTATATGGAAGAACTATTTTTAAAAATATTAGAAAGTTTATTGTATTTCAGTTAACAATGAATATTGGTGCGATGAGTTTGTCAATTATTGGACCATTTGTTGGAATTGATACACCAGTTACTTCTATGCAGATGCTTTGGATAAATATGATTATGGATACCTTGGCGGGACTTGCGTTTGCTTATGAGGAGCCAATATTAAAATATATGGATGAAAAGCCAAAAAGCCGCAGAGAACATATTATTAATAGGTACATGTATAACGAAATATTTATTACAGGTCTTTATTCTTCGGTATTATGTTTACTTTTTCTAAAACTACCTTTTTTTAAATTACTAATTAGACAAAATCCAGATGATAGATACTTTATGACTGCCTTTTTTGCACTTTTTGTATTTATGGGAATTTTTAATGCGTTTAATGCTAGAACAGAAAGGTATAATCTTTTCTATTTAATAAAAAAAAGCAAAATGTTTATTATGATATTTATGTGTGTGTGTTTAATTCAAATAATTTTTATTTATTATGGAGGGTCAATTTTTAGAACATATGGGCTGACTTTTATGGAACTTGTAAAAATCCTTTTAATTAGTTTTACGGTTATACCTGTTGATTGCTTACGTAAAAGGTTATATAAAGCACGATACAATGATGATGCTTTTTAGTTATTTAATATAACCATTTTCAATAGTTTTGGTTTCATTGATGTAAATGAATGCTTTAGTATCAAAGGACTTGATAAGTGTTTTTAAATTATTAAGTTCTTTTTTGCTTACTTCAATTATTAAATATTTAGAATTTGTTTCGGTTGCAATTGATGTAACGCCATATCCTGCATTTTTAATTTTTTTAATATTAACTGCATTAATTTTATTTGATATTACGGTTACAGTGTAATGCCCTTTAATAAATTTTGTACTTATTAGAGTTCCAATGTAAGTTCCAGTTGCATATCCTCCTGCGTAGGAAATGGGTATAACAAATGAATTAATTTCAGTATTAAGGGCTGTTCTTGCAACTTCAAACCATATCAATACTTCAAAGAAGGCGATTATCGTTGAAATCAATCTTTTTCCTTTTACAATGTAAACTGTACGAATGGTATTCATGGAAACATCTATAATTCTTGCACCAAAAATTTTGAGACACAAATAAAATAAATTCATAATTATCACTTCATGTTTATTGTGGGCAAAATTAGAAATTTTAACCACTTGTGATGATTGCCTATATCAAAATGCCTAGAGTTCATATGATATATTGGAGGTAAAAAAATGTTATTTAGTGTTAATAATGAAGATGTTTTAAAAAGATATTTTAATTTGGAGAAGAAAAGTAATTTGTTGGAGCCTAAAGAAGGATTGATTTTAGGTAATATTTTCTTTGATATGTACGAACCATACAAAAATTACAAACCTAGGGAAATAGTTGCGAAAACTGAAGAAGAAAAATTGATGTGCAAAATTAGAGAGTTATCACATGCAGTTGGTGATTTAAATCTGTATTTGGATTTGTATCCAGAAGATCGTGAAGTATATAATTTATTTAGAAAGTATATGAATGAATTAAATGAGTTAACTTGTTTATATTCAGAAAAATATGAAGTTTTGGAATTAAATAAAGATGTAAATGGCTCTTATACTTGGGAAAGTGGACTTTGGCCATGGGAGGTAAAGAAAAATGTTTAAGTATGAAAAGAAACTTCCTTATCCGATAAATATTCGTAAAAAAGATGTTAAACTTGCAAAATATATTATTACACAGTATGGTGGTTATGCTGGCGAACTTGGTGCAGCTTTAAGATATTTTAGTCAAAAATTTACAATGCCGACTGATGAAGGACGTGCTTTATTAAATGATATTGCGACAGAAGAATTTGGACATGCAGAAATGATTTGTATTATGGTACATCAACTTCTTGACGGTGCTAGTAGGGAAGAATTAATGAATGCTGGTTTAATTGGGACGTACGTAGAGCATGGATTAGGAGTTTATCCAATGGATGTTAATGGAGTAGCTTTTGATGCTAAAACTATAGCTTCAACCGGAGATGCAATAGTTGATTTAGCTGAGGATATGGCTGCTGAAGAGAAGGCTAGAATAGTTTATGAACATCTGATTGACATAGCTGATGATGAGGATGTTATTGATGTTTTATTATATTTAAGACAAAGAGAAATTGTTCATTATAATATGTTTAAAATGCTTTATAAAAAATACAAAGAGATGAAGAAATAATCTTCATTTTTTTTATGCATTATGATAAAATTAAGTAGAGGTGTATGATGAAAAAGAATAAATACATAAAGTTGCTTATTATATTGTTAATTACCGTTGTCGTTACTATTTTGGTGTGCAATTTATATAGAAATTATGAAAATAACAAGTTAAATAAAAGTTATATTTCTAAGTATGTTACTAATATTTCAATTAAAGACTTATCTAATACAATAGTTGAATCTGGTGATAATACATTTGTCTATTTTGGCGTTACAGGTAATGATGAAATTTATAAAATGGAAAAGGAATTGAAAAAATCAGTTGTTAATAATCATTTGGAGGATGAATTTTTGTATGTTGATGCAACTAAAATGAATGTCTCTGAAGTTAATGAAGTTTTTGATAATGAGAAAAAAATTCAAAAATTTCCGGCTATAGTATATTTGAAAAGCGGTAGTGTAGTGGAAGTTTTGGATAGCTCAATGCATGTTTTAAATTGTAGTGATTTTAATAACCTTTTGGATACTTATGAGGTAAAAGGCAATGAGTAGATTAAATGTTGTTTTATTTGAACCTGAGATACCAGGGAATACTGGCAATATAATGCGTACTTGTGCTGCTACTGAATGTAGTCTTCATTTGATTGAACCACTTGGGTTTAGTTTGAGTGAAAAATATTTAAAAAGAAGTGGTGTAAACTATTTAGATAATTGTCATTATTTTTTATATGATAATTTGGATGACTTTTTTTCAAAGTGTAAAGGTAAATATTACTTCTTTACGAGATATGGACATAAACCTCATTCTGACGCTAATTTTGTACTTGATGGACAAGATGATATCTATTTGATTTTTGGAAAAGAGTCAACTGGATTACCACTTGATTTATTAAAGGAGAACATTGAAAATTGTTATAGAATTCCAATGAGTGACAATGTGAGGGCACTTAACGTTTCAAATTCTGTTGCTGTAGCGCTTTATGAAGCATTAAGGCAAAATAATTATATGAATTTGTTATTTGATGAGCCGTTTAAAGGGAAAAATTTTATTGAAGAATCATAAAAACTCTAGAGAATATCTAGAGTCTTTTGTTTTTAGTTTATGTTTATTTTTGAATTATGCTTCTTTTATTTCGATTGCACCTGTTGGACAACATTCTGCAGTATTTTTTGTGTTTTCCGTTATTGTTTCATTAATAACGTGGCTTTTGCCTTCTTTATCGAAGGCAAAGTTTTCGCTGCACATGCTTACACACATCCCACACTTAATACATAAATCTTTATTTACTATAACTTTTTCCATAGTTCCTCCAATACCATTATACCCAAAGATTTTATAAATTCAACAAAAACTATAAAAATAATGTAAAATATGTTATTATAATATTGAGTAGGTGGTAACGTGAATCGAATGGATAAATACAACGATGAAACTCCAGAATTAAGGAGAAGAATTGATAAATATTCTGAATTATATGAAAAAAATAATTCAAGTGATTATGATAAATTTGATGTTGATTCAAATATTTCTGTTCTTAAAGATAATGCTCGTAGTATTGATGTGGACCAAATAAGGGAAATGTTAGATAAAAAATATAGAGATAATATTCCTAAGAGAAAATCTATTAGTGTTGATCCAATTTATAATGAGGAAGAGACTGTTACTGAAAAAAATGATGAAAAAGAATATGATTTGAATGCGATACTTGATAAAGCAAAACAAAATCGAAAAGTTTCATATGAAGAAGAAAGATTTAATCGTATTGAAACCAGTTCGAGTGAAAAGCTGATAGATGAAATTAATAAAAAATATAAACCTAGAGATGAAAGCGATGAAGCAGCTGAACTTTTAAATCTAATTAATACAATAACGGAGTTAGAATTAAAAAATCAAAATAAAGAAAACAATGTGGAACTTGATGATAATGTTGATACGCCAAATTTAATTGCGGCTCAGGAACTTACAGAAAAGGATGATAATGAAGAAACTTTTTATACTGGAAAGTTAGCAATTAAAGAAAATGACTACGATGATTTTAAAGAAATTCAGGATGATATCAATTCAAATTCTATTGTTATAAAGATATTAATTTTTATTTTTATTATGGTAATTTTAGGAATCGCGGTTTTTGCTTTAAACAAATATTTAAATTTAGGACTATTTTAAATAGTCTTTTTTCATATAATTTATTATGAGACGATTTAAAACTAAAAAAGATGTTGATCTTAGATTATTAATTATTTGTATTATATTTTTTTTAACCTTTACATTATATGTAAATATTTCTAAAAATTTTAGCGGAGGCTTAGTTTCTTTAACCGAAAAAATGGTGAAACAAAATTTAACAAAATCGTTATCCGACAATTTTAAACTTTCAATTTTGAAAAATTACGATGTTGATAATTTGATAATAATCAAATATGGTGATGACAACGAAATTAGTGATGTTGATTTTAGGATTAATGATGCATATAATCTGGCTTCAGAAATTTGTAATGAACTTAAAATATCTAAATTTGAGTATAAAAGCAATTTAATAAATATTATTGAAAAGGATGAACAAAATATAATAATGCAAGTTCCAATTTATTATTATTTACAGAATCCGATAATGTTAAATATAGGTCCTAAACAAATTGTAAAGCTTAATTATATAAGAGATTTTCTTTATGAAATAAAAGTTATGGTAAATAACTATGGAATAAATAGTTTACATGTTGAATTATATTTGAATCTCAAGATAGGAAGCCAGGTCTTCTTTTATGAAAATAAAAATTTTTCAACTGACTATAGTATTTTATTATCTTCAAAAATAATTAATGGTAAAATACCATCATTTTATGGAAGTGGCTTTGAAAGAAATACAGGATTTTTAAATATATGATGTATCTACCTATAGAAATAAAATTATAAATGTGATATATTATGAATAGTGAGGATATATGAATTTTTTTGTTAATCGTGCAATAGATTGCGGAATAGAAAATTACTTACTAAAGAAAAATAATGAGAAATATAATAAATCTCATATTTTTGAAGTGCTTGTTGTTGAAATGTTAGTACGTATTTATGGTGAGATTAATATTATTAATCCTTATAAATTAAAAGATTCGAAGAGCTTTATTAAAAATTTACAATTATATGGTCTTAGTTCAGCTAATGCGTATCAATTTGTTAATTTAATGGACGAATATTATAAATGGGTAAGTGGTTTTAGTAAGAAAAATAATAATTTGATTGAAAAGATTAAATTTATTTTATTACAAATGGTACTTAACAAAATAAGCGAGAAAAATCTTTCAAAAGAAGAATGTGAATATTATATTAGATTTTTTGACAATAAAATAATTGGTTTAAGGGAAACATGCATTTTAATGGGGGATAATAATGTAAATTTTTATAGAATGTGGAATTTAAAAAAAGGGTTTATAGATAGAAAAAAGATAAATTTTAAATTTGACTTATTATTGCCTGACTTCTTTGCTGAAAAAAAGTATAAAGAATTTGGTATATCTTTAAATGATATGTCTAAATTATCCAATGAAACTGTTGAAAAAATAAATAATAAAATAGTTGTTGAGGAAGCAGATACAGAGCGAAAAAAAAATAAATTTATAATTCCTTTAAAATTAGCTATTACTTCTGGAAATGGATTTGTTGATACGTTAGTTTTATTGAGTGTAATGGCTACTGAAATAATGATAGGTATTATTATTGCTGTTTCAATTATGAAAGGGTAAGTTATGGAGATAAAAGAAATTAATGGAAAAAAATTTAAATTAATTAAGGATAATGATGGTTTTGTACAACCAGAGGTTGAAAGCAAACTTACTGAATATTATGATAATTTTGATTATATTGTTGGTGATTGGGCATATGGGAAATTGCGTTTAAAGGGTTTTTTGGACGAAAAAAATAAAAATGTTAGTGATATTAATAATATTAAATTTGTTGATAATTATATTGAAAATAATTGCGCGTATAAGTGCAAATATTTCATTTTAAAACGAGAAATTTAGTTGATACAATTTTGAAAATATGTTAATATTTTATGTGTGATATTAGAAAGGTAGGAAATATGAATAGTACGGTTAGTTTGACTAAACAAAATGGGGAAAAGATTCAAGCGGAAATAATAAGTTATTTTGAAATTGTAGGGACTCAAAAAAGATATTTGTTTTATACTTTAAATGAGGCAGTGGAGAATGGTCTTGTTAAAATGTATGTTTCTGAAGTTTCTGATAGTATGAATATTACTGATAACATTACAGATGATGAATGGAATAAAATTAAAGCTGTTATGAAATCTATTTTAACTAATAGTAATAGTGTTGAAATTAAATATTTGAAGTGGGAGGATTAGAATGGGAAAAATAATTATGGCTTATCCAAAAGTTATTGCAGTAACTTTTGATCAGTCAAATAGTATGAAAAATAAATATAATGAATATATAAATAGTATTGCAAGCGAAAAAACAACTAATGTAACTGATGTAAAACCTATTCAAGAAGAACAAGTGTTATTTGATTCTCCTGAAAATAATGAGGTTGTTAATTCAAACAATCAGAATAATTTGTTTTCTTCTCAGAATGATGAAAAGGCTGTTGACGCATCAACTAGCTCACCGCATGAAATTGCTGATAATTCTTTGAGTAATGTTGTTGATGCTTCCGTGAAAAAGGCAATAGGTGATGTTGTATTGTCTGATAATGATTTAAAAGAACTTGAGGATGGATTAATGGAGGTTATTAAAATAGCTGAATTATCAATACACTCTGTTATAGAACAATATCGTCAAAAGGGAAAAAAGATAGATGCAAATATTTCTGATGGTGCAATTGTTGCTGAAAATAATAGTTCAGCTTTGAATTCAAGTAATATTTTTGAGCCTAGTTCAAGCAATATTTTTGATGTACCAAGTGATAGTAAACGTATAGCGTAGTATAAATACTATGCTTTTTTCATATATAAAAGTATGAAAGAGTTTATAGAATATAATTATGATTTAAAATGTGATGATTTATCGATTATTTGTGATTTATTATATTTCAAGTGTGTAGATAAATATTATATTATTTCACCTTTTAATCGGGAGGTAGTTGAGTTTGAAAAAATTTTGCAGTTTTTAATAAGTAATAATTTAGAATTTTTTAAAATTGTAATGAATAGAAATGGTAGTTTTTTTTCAGAATTTAATGGAGAAAAGTATGTGTTAATGGAAAGTAATTGTGAAAATAAAATTATTGATGCTCCTTTAATGATTGGTGGCTTAGTAAATAAAAATAATAACTGGAACGAAATATGGGAAAATCGTGTTAATCAATTAACAAAACAAAAAAATGAATTATCTTTAAATAAAGATGTTTTCTATATACTTAATTATTATATTGGATTGATTGAAATTTGCATTTATAATTATAATTTAATTAATACTAAATATGGAGTGAGGAATAGTTTAACTATTCAGCATAATAGAGTGTCTTTTCCAATATATTCTTTTTCTTATTTTAATCCTGTTAATTATCTATTTGATTTTGATTTTCGCGATTTGGCAGAGTATGTAAAGATGAAATTTTTTAATTCTGATTTATCTATTAATGATGCAATTGATATAATAAATAGTTTTAAGTTTGATAATTTTTCGATTAATATGTTCTTCGTAAGACTTATTTACCCTACGTATTTTTTGGAAGTGTATGACGTTCAAAGTAGGGATAGTATATATTTAGATGCGTTTAGTAATTTAGTAAAAAAAAGTTCTCAATATGAAAACTTTATTTTAAACTTAGTTAATTTATTGTTTGATAAGTATGAAATTATTATTAAGATACCATTTATATCTCAACATTAATTACATCTTTAATTTCTGGTATTTCTTCTTTTATTGACTCTAAAATACCATATTTTATTGTTTCATTTTTATGAGGACAGCATCCGCATGCTCCTGTTAGTTTAATATATACGATATTGTCTTCTAACTTTATAAATTCTAAATTACCGCCGTCACTGTTAAGATATGGTACAATTTTTTCAATAATTTCTTTTATTTTTTCTTCTTTCATATTTTTTCCTTTCTTTTTTATTAATTAATTTATATAAATGATAATATCATAAATTATTGCTTTATTCAATTATAGTATTTTACTTCTTGTTGATGCAATGTTATAATTTTGGTGGAGGTATTTTATGTATAAAATAAATCAGATAGTTAAGGTTGTCGTCACTGGTTGGACGAAATATGGAGTATTTGCTAATTTAAAAAACGGATATACTGGAATGATTCATATTTCTGAGCTTGATACTGCTTTTGTGAATGATATAGGAAAATATGTAAGTAATAAAGAGGAAATTTTTGCGAAGATTATATCGATCGATGAGAAAACCAAGCATGTCAATTTATCTATAAAGTGTATGAATTATCGTGATACGTCTGATTTTGATGAGACGATTTCTGGGTTTAGACCTTTATATGAGAAAATGTCTCAATGGATGGATAATAAGTTTTAAAAAAGGTTTGTACAAAATGTACAAACCTTTTATCTCATAAAATGGTGTCCTGTTGGGAACTCGAATCCCAGACCCTTTGATTAAAAGTCAAATGCTCTACCTGCTGAGCTAACAGGACATAATAAAAAATTGGCTGCCTTGGGAGGATTCGAACCGCCGAAATGTCAGAGTCAAAGTCTGATGCCTTACCACTTGGCTACAAGGCAGTATTATGGTGGAAGGACATAGATTTGAACTATGGAACCCTAAGGAACAGATTTACAGTCTGCCGCGTTTGACCACTTCGCTATCCTTCCAAAATAATGGTGCCGACAGAGAGAATCGAACTCCCAACCTACTGATTACAAGTCAGTTGCGCTACCTATTACGCTATGTCGGCAAATGGTGGGCGATGTAGGACTCGAACCTACGACCCCCTGCTTGTAAGGCAGGTGCTCTAACCAACTGAGCTAATCGCCCACATATAAATGTGAAAAAATAAGTTTGGTGCCCGAGGCCGGACTTGAACCGGCACGAGTTATTATGCTCGCAGGATTTTAAGTCCTGTGCGTCTACCTATTCCGCCACTCGGGCGGGCACATTTGTCTTAATTAATTAAGACTTCTTGAGTATATCAATTTTTTCCTGGATTGGCAAGGGTTTTTTAACATTTTTGTTATTTTTTGTTATTTTTCTAGAAAAAGCTTACTTTTTGTTGACTAAATTTTTATTTGTGTGTTATAATCAATTTGTTCCTATGAAGGAAACGGAGAAATACCCAAGTCTGGTTGAAGGGACTGGTCTTGAAAACCAGGAGGTCGGCAACGGCGCAGGGGTTCGAATCCCTTTTTCTCCGCCATAGATATCGCGGGATAGAGCAGCCTGGTAGCTCGTAAGGCTCATAACCTTGAGGTCGTTGGTTCAAATCCAGCTCCCGCAACCAATTTTGGTTCGTTAGTCTAGAGGCCTATGACGTCTGCCTGTCACGCAGAAGATCACGGGTTCAAATCCCGTACGAACCGCCATTTTGGCTTCATAGCTCAGTCGGTAGAGCAGAGGACTGAAAATCCTTGTGTCGCTGGTTCAATTCCCGCTGAAGCCACCATTTTGTTTAATTTCTTCGTTTTAAGAGGATTTATAGATTATACTTTGTATAATCTTTTTTTGATTTATAAACGACAAAGTTTTTTGCCCTTTTTTTTAAATAAACAGTGCTGAAATATTTTTGATTTTATATTCTGATATTAAAAGTGCTTTATTATTATTAAATAAGTATTCTTTTTGAAATATGTTATGTTGAGGTACATTAGTAAAAGGGCTTATAGCACTTGTTATTATAAATGTGATTGATTTAGTACTTTTGAATTTTAGGAAAAATGAGTGTATATTATTTTCTTTAAAGATTTTAAATTCCTTTTGGTTTAATGTATTTTCATTAAATATGATCATGACAAAGTTTGCGATTAGTTTGTTATTTATTCCGGATTCTTCATACGGGATTTCGTCGCCGTTTTCATTAATATTAGAAATATAGAATTTTTTAATATATTCTGCTGGTATAGTTAATTTTTCGCTGTTATCAAAATTGATTGTAATGTTCTCTATTTTATTTAGCATTTTATTGTCACCATCTTAATTTTACTAAAAAAAAACAAAAATGTCTATTTTCTTACGAAAAATAAAGGAAATCAAATACTTTTTTACAACAATAAATAATAGAGGGAGGTATTTTATGAAGAATATAAATAAACTTAATGATGCTTTTTATAAGATACAATGTATGAATTGGATTAAAAATATGGGGAAAGGATATAGTGCAGCCGGTAAGACTTTGGAAAACGTTTTAGGAAAAAGTGATGATTGCGATTCGCTTCCCGATTTTGATGGTATTGAGTTGAAAACTAAAATGGATGGAGCAGATTCGTATATTGGTTTAGTCTCAATGGCTCCAGATAGTGAACCATTATTGATTAATCGGCTTTTGAATAATTATGGTTGGCCCAGTAGAAAGGATAAAAATTTTAAAGTCTTTTATGCACAGATATATGGAAATGAATTTAATAGTGTTGGATATTACTTTTCTTATAAACTTTATATAAATTATAATTTAAATAGGGTAGAGCTGCTAGTAAAAAATAATTTTACGTGTGATATTGATAGTAGAATCTCGTGGTCTTTTGAGCAGATATCTTTGCGTCTTAATAAGAAACTTACTTTATTAGCTTTATTTAATGTAAAAAAGTTTTATGTTCCTGAAAAGGATTCAATATATTTTAAATATTATAAAATGACTGTGTATAAATTTAAAAGTTTAGATTCGTTTTTAAGCGCGATAGAAAATGGTTATGTTAGAATGAATATAAAGATAAGTTTTTATGATAAAGAACCTTATTATGGTAAGTTACACAATAAAGGAACTACATTTGAAATAATGGAAGAACATTTAACTGAAATATTTGATGTTGTAAATTTAGAATGACCAAAGGGGTTGCAAAAATTTAGACAAAAAAAATACCATGCTTGATGGTATGATTTAACATTGGTCGAGAAGACAGGATTTGAACCTGCAACCCCTTGGTCCCAAACCAAGTGCACTACCAAATTGTGCTACTTCTCGATTTAATGGTGCGCCCAAAGGGAGTCGAACCCCTAACCTTTAGATCCGTAGTCTAACGCTCTATCCAATTGAGCTATGAGCGCGTCCTTTTGGCGCATTTCTTAAAAATACAATGATAGTATATCACATTTTCTAAAAAAATAAAGTCTTTTTGTCAAAAAAAATATTATATTTTAAAATTTATAATTTTATAGTATAATATTTAAAGAATAGAGAGGTGTTTTTATGAGTGATGATTTATTAATAGTTGATGAACAATTTAGAATTGCTAATTATTTATCTTGTGCACAATTATATTTAAAAAGTAATGTTTTGCTAAATAGAAAATTAACTATGAATGATATTAAGTCAAAATTGGTAGGGCATTGGGGAAGTGCGCCTGGTCAAAATTTTATTTACGCTCATTTAAATAGAATAATTACGAAATATAACTTGGATATGATATATATATCTGGCCCTGGGCATTCAGGTCAAGCAATAATTTCTAATGCATATATTGAGGGAACTTATTCTGAATATTATCCCGAAATTACAAAGGATGAAAAAGGACTTATTAAACTTTGTAAACAGTTTAGTTTTCCTGGTGGCGTGTCAAGCCATGTTTCGCCAGAAACGCCTGGAAGTATAAATGAAGGAGGAGAACTTGGTTATAGTTTATCCCATGCATATGGAGCTGCTTTAAATAATCCACAACTTATTGTAGCTTGTGTTATAGGCGATGGCGAAGCGGAAACTGGGCCTCTTGCTGCGTCATGGAATATAAATAGATTAATGAATCCGTTAACTGATGGTATTGTTTTACCTATTTTACATCTTAATGGATATAAAATTGCAAATCCTACTATTTTTTCAAGATTTACTGATGAAGAGTTAAAAAATTATTTTAATGCTTTAGGGTTTCAACCATTTATATTTGATGCAAATGATAAAAATATGGAAGAATGTCATTTACAAATGGCCAATATACTTGACTCCGTTGTTGGTAAAATTAGAGTGATTAAAAGTTTATCAAAAACGGATAATAGTTTTTCATTTAAATGGCCTATGATAATTATGAAAACTCCTAAAGGGTGGACTGGTGTAAAAAGCTATGATGGACACACTATTGAAGGAAGTTTTAGGTCACATCAAATTCCGTTTACTATTAAAAATGACGAAGATTTGTCGATTTTGGAAGAGTGGTTAAAGAGTTATAATGTTGATAGTTTATTTAATTCTGATGGTAGCATTGTTAATACTTTAGTTTCAAAAATGCCAAAGGGACATAAAAGAATGAGTGATTCTTCAATAGTTAATCTGGGCTTAAAGCACGGGTTAGTAATGCCTGATATTGATAATTATCAAATAGATGTTATTTCTCGTGGTAATACTTATAATAGTGATATGTATTGTTTGGGGGCATATGTTAAAGAATTAATTAAATTGAATGCTGATTTTATGTTTTTTGGTCCTGATGAAGCTCTTTCTAACAGATTTAATGAGGTTTTTAAAGTTACAAATAGACGCTGGAATATGCGAGTTTTAAAAAATGATGAGTATGTTTCTAGAAATGGGCAGGTTATTGATAGTATATTGTCAGAGCATGTTTGTGAAGGTATGCTAGAGGGATATATTTTAACTGGACGATTTGGCTTTTTACATAGTTATGAAGCATTTATAAGAATAGTTGATTCAATGACAAGTCAACATGCAAAATGGTTGAAGATGTGCAAGGAAATTAGTTGGAGGAAAGACATCCCTTCTTTAAATTATATTTTGTCTAGTCATTGCTGGCAGCAAGACCATAATGGTTTCACTCATCAAGATCCAGGATTTTTAAATCATATAGTTACTAAAAAGCCAGATATTGTAAGAATATATTTACCTTTTGATGCTAATACTTTGATGTGTACTTTTGAACATGTAATTCAAACAAAAAATTATATTAATGTGGTGATTGCGTCTAAACATCCAAGCTTGCAGTGGCTTAGTATGGATGAAGCTAAAGAGCATTGTAGAAAAGGCGTTTCTATTTTAAACTGGGCTAGTGACACGGATCCAGAAGTTGTTTTAGTCGGTGCTGGTGACACTCCTTCATTGGAGGTTTTTGCAGCAGTTGATATCTTACGTGACAATATTCCAAGTCTAAAGATTAGAGTAGTTAACGTTATTGATTTGATGAAGCTTGTTTCAAATGTTGATCATCCTCATGGTTTAACTAATGATGAGTATGATGCAATTTTTACTAAAGATAAACCAATTATTTTTGCATTTCATGGTTATCCAGATTTAATACATCAACTTACTTATAAAAGATTTAATAGAAATTTACATGTGCATGGTTATATAGAAGAAGGAACTATTACGACTCCTTTTGATATGCGAGTTAGAAATAAGATAGATCGCTTTCATTTGGTTTTGGATGTTTTAAAATATGTTAAAGTTAATGTTAAACAAAAAAATGCTTTAATAAGTAAATGTAATGATACTTTAAATTATCATCAAAAATATATCGTTGAAAATGGTGTTGATATTCCTGAAGTTGTTAATTATAAATGGCATGGAAGAAGCAAATAATATTTATGAATAAAAAAATTGGTACTTCGTTTAAAGTATCAATTTTTATTTATGTTAATTGCTACGTTAGCGTTTTCTTCTAGAAGTTCTGGATTTTCTAGAACATATCTAAAGTATTCTAATGATTTTGTGAAGTAGAAGCCATCAGCTATTCTTTCGTCTAGATTTATACCGAAGTCACAGACTTTTCTTATTTCTACTTTTCCATCTATTACCATTGGTTCTTCGGTAATTTTACCAATTGCTATTATAATACTACTTGTTCCAAAGTCTGTTAGGTTGTGATATATGGAGCCACAGTTAATGCTACCTAAATTTGTCATTATAACAGTTGAATGATATATCGAATTTTTAGTTAGACTTTCTGGTATGAGATCATGGTTATCTGCGAATTTTAATAAAGAACAAATGATTCTTAGGAGTCCTGCAGGTAGCTTTCCAACTTTATCCATGAAATCGTCAGCGCTATTTAGTTTGCTTTGACGAACGCTTTTAACTTTACCCGATATTTTATCGCTGATTGTTTTTAGATTGTCATCTTTTTCAACAATTAGAGAACTAAAGTTTTCTTCTGAGGTATCAGTAAATTCTCTTTTTGCAACAAATGATAAGTTAACGAAGTTTCTATCGTAGTATCTTCTGTTAATTATAAATCTATTTAGCAAAGGTCTATTATATATTAATTTTGCGATTGCTGTGCTAAACACGTGGAAATACGTTAAATTTTCGTATTTTTTAGTTTCCTTTAGTTTTTCTACATATTTTACCATTTCGGTTACATCTATTTTTGTATTAATATAGACGTCAGAGTCTGCTCTATATGGTTTAATGTGTGCCATAAGCCCGTGCATTCCGTCTATGTTTTTAACTCTTTTACCATCTTTTCTGTCTTTCATTAAATCATCTACTTTCTTATCAATGTTTTTATTATATCATATAAATCGTTATTTTTCGTAAAATGTTTAAAAAAAATTTTAATTTTTGCGATTTTGTGGTATAATTGTGCCGTTAAAGAGCGGAGGTTAATGATGAAGGTTTATAAAAAGAGATTACCTGAGGGTGTAAGAAAACAATTTGCACTTGAAAAGGGTATAAAAGTAAAAGTTTTAAATAGTTTATACTATGATAAGAAAAAGAAAAACACTAGCAAAGAGAAATAGTGTTTTTTTGTGAATATATTTTTATAATTAAAAAACTCCAAAAGTTGGAGCAGATTTCTATATGGCACGGAAACAGAACGAGTTTCCAAATTTTAATTACCACTTTTTATGATATATTCCACATAAATATAATACTATTTTAACATAGTTTTTACCATTTAACAACTACCTTTAAGCACTTTGATTAGTATTATCGTAAGTAGTAGGACATAGTTTTAATAATTTAGTATATTCTAACAATACTAAACCATATATCTTTTTCTTTTCAACATAACTCTTAGGATTAACCTTAATTATTTTAAATAATAATGGGTTAGTGTAGTATTCTTCCTCATTAAAACAATCAAAGGCAGCAAATTTATATTTGGTTTTTAATAACTCCATATAATCTATCGCATCTTTATCGTGTTTTACTTCGGTTATACTTGCTTTAAAAACACCATTACCAATTATTTTATCTATCATATTGTTTCCTTCTAAATCTAATAATTCTTTTACCTTATTAGATTTTAGTTTTAAGTCCACTAAATTAACTTTAATTATTTTCTTC
>CAKOOK010000009.1 GCA_934098515.1 uncultured Bacilli bacterium | reverse complement strand
TCAATTTAGAGAGGTGAAAGAGTACGAATGTTAAAAAGTACTCTTTTAATATATTTAAAAAAGTGTCCGGAAGTAAGATTATTAATTAAGTCACTTAGGTGGCTTTTTTGTTGACTAATTCTTTTGAGGTTTATATACTTTTGGTGTAGGAGATGATTTGATGGGTTTAGTTGTTAAGAATGTTAATAAGTCTTTTGGAGATAAGCATGTTGTTGATAATATATCTTTTGAATTAAAGAAGCCTGGTGTGTTTGGACTACTTGGTACTAATGGTGCTGGTAAGACTACTACTATAAGAATGATTTTAGGTATTATTAAGAAGGATAGTGGTGAGATTACTTGGGATGGTAAAGAGGTTACTAGGGGTAATGTTAATTTCGGGTATTTACCCGAGGAGAGAGGGTTATATCCTAAGAGTACTGTTTATGATCAGTTAGTTTATTTTGCTAATTTAAAGGGATTAGGTAAGAAAGAGGCTGATGAGGCGGTACGTTATTGGTTAGGTAAGCTTAGTTTGATGGAGTATATTAATAGTCCAGCTGAGAAGTTATCTAAGGGTAATCAGCAGAAGGTACAATTTGTTACAGCGATGCTTCATAATCCGGATTTGATAGTGTTAGATGAGCCTTTTAGTGGACTTGATCCGGTTAATACTGAGGTTTTGAGTAATATTATGAAAGAGTTAGTTTCTGAAGGTAAGTATATTATTATGTCTTCTCATCAGATGGGTGTTATTGAGAAGTTTTGTTCTGATTTGGTTATTTTAAATAGGGGTAAGACTGTTTTGAAGGGTAATTTGAAGAAGATTAAGGATAGTTATGAGACTAATAAGGTTATGCTTGAAACTGATGATGATGTTAAAGATATATTAGATAGGTTAAAGTTAGATGTTGTTAGTGAGGGTGAAGGGGTTTATATGATAGGTGCTGAGGCACGGGATAGGGACAGGTTATTGAAAGAACTTGTTAGGTGTAAGATTAATGTTAAAACATTTAGTGTGGTTAAGCCTAGTTTGCATGAGATATTTATTGAGAAGGCTGGTGAGTAGATGAAGGATTTATTAACTGTTGCTAAGTTTACGATTAAGGATATGGTTAAAAGAAAGAGTTTTATAGTTACGAATATTATTTTTTTAGCGGTTATCCTTGTGGGGACTAATATTCCAAGAATTATGGAAAGTTTTAGTAAGGATGATGAATTATCTAGATTACTTTTGGTTGATGAGGGTAATATTTTGGTGGATTATTTATCTGGTCTAGAAGATAGTAAAGATTTTGGATATGATATAAAGGTTATGTCTGGAGAGTATAATAAGAGCGATGCTCAGAAAGCTCTTGATAATGATGAGTATGATGAGGTTTTAAGTTTCCGTTTAGATAATAATACGATTATGTTTGAGAATTATCGGGCTGATATGAGTTTGGTTGGATCTAATGCTGAGGTTATTGTTAATCAGGTTACTAGTGCTTATTATAATATGAAGTTAATGTCTTTGGGTTTATCACAAGATGAGTTAAATGCTCTTAATGTAAGTTTTAAGCTGAATACTAATTATTTGTCTAATTCAGATAGTGGTAATAGTACGTTTGCGATGATGATGTTTTCGATAGTGTTATTTTATGCAGTGTTCTTTTGTGCTAGTCAGGTTTCTTCGTCTGTTACGACAGAGAAGACTTCTAAGATTATTGAGAGTTTGACGACGTCAACAAGTCCTAAGAATATTGTTTTAGGTAAGACTTTGGGTGTTGGTTTTACTGGTTTATGTCAACTTGCTGTGCTACTTATTTTTGGAGTTATTTGTGCTAAGTCATTTTTGCCTGGTGATATTTTAAAGGGAGTAATTAATTTAGATTCAATTACTATTGGAGTTTGGGTTATTGTTTTTCTTTATTTTGTTTTAGGGTATGCTTTATATGCACTTATATTTGCACTTACTGGATCTTTGGTGCAGAAACCAGAGGATATTCAAAGTGTGAATAGTCCAGTGTCTATGCTTTCAGTGTTTGCCTTTTATTTAGCTTATTTTTCAATGATGAATTCTAAGAGTAGTGTTAGTGTATTTGCTTCGTTATTTCCTTTTTCTTCTCCTTTTAGTATGCCATCAAGATATATGCTTGGACTTGCAAGTGTGAGTGATGTGATTGTTTCACTTGTTATATTAGTTATGACTGCTGCACTTATTGGATATATTTCAGTTAAGGTTTATTCTAATGCAATAATTAATTATGGTAATAAGTTTAGTTTGAAAGATATTGGTAAGTATTTGAAACAGAGATAAAATTATTGCATAAACATTATTTTTTGTGTATAATGTTTGTTGCAAGGCCTATTGGTGAAATGGTTAACACATTGCCCTCTCAAGGCAACATTCATGGGTTCGAATCCCATATAGGTCACCATATGTTATTTAAAGTTCCTTATTTGGGGGCTTTTTTATTTATTTATGGTATATTATAATTATTATTTAACATAATATATAAAGACAAGAAGGTTATTGACAAATGCTAAAAGTTACAATATAATACAAAGCAATACAAAAAAAGCACTTGCAAATTAAGTGCCTTGTGTTATAATTTAATTATGATAGTAGTAGTTATCTATCAAGTTTATTTAAGTAATAGAGATATAGTCTTTTGGGTTAGATGTATCTCCACATTATTTGGAATTTGCACCTAATGAATAGGTGCTTTTATTTTAATATGATAGCAAGTGCTACAATGATGAATAGTATTAGCGAAAGTATAAGTACTACCGCTATTAAGTAATCCATATCTTAAATGTAGATTTTAATTTATATGCTTTCATACAATCACCTCCTTGCACATATAAATGCGTGGAGGTAACACCTATAGACTATATCCCTAGTTGCATTATACAATATTATGGTATTTAAAACAAGAATATCTTGTGAGAAATTAATAATAATATTTTTTAATAATTATTAAGGTGGTGTTTATAATGCTTTTAATTGATGGAAGAGAGTTTAAAGTAACTGAGGAGACTGCGTTTCTAGGTAATATTAGCTATAATAAAGTTAATGGGTATAATATAAGATTTGAACTGCGTTTTATAGATGGAGAGAAAAAGGGTTATATTAATTTAGATACTGGGTTTGAAAAAGAGAAGGATATTAATTTGTTTCTTAATAAGGAGTATTCTGGGCTTAATTTTGATGGTTATCCTTTTATGTATTTTGAGGTGTTTGATACGGTGAGGTTTTTGGATTCTGAGATTGAATGTGAGATTAGAATTAAGATAAATGATATTAAAGATGATAAAATTAATGTAAATTTTGAAGTTGATGATGATTTAATTAAAATTAAGTATGATGGAAGTTTAATGGTGGTTAATAAAATTTAATTTTTTTACTTGACAGTTGAATAAACGTTCAACTATAATGATAGTGGAGGGAATATGGATTGTAAATGTTTAGAGTGTGATTGTAATGTTATTCATGATGCAGTTGTTAATAATACTTTAAAGGCGATGCCTAGTGGTATGGTTATTGAGAAAATTGCTAATTTTTTTAAGGTTATTGGGGATAATACTAGGGCAAGGATACTTTTTGCTTTAGATTCTAATGAGATGTGTGTTTGTGATATTGCAAATGTGTTAAATATGACGAAGTCGGCTGTTTCTCATCAGCTCTCGGTTTTGAGGGATGAGAGAATTGTAAAGTGTAATAGGGTTGGTAAAGAGGTTTATTATTCTTTAGATGATGAGCATGTTAAAGAGGTTTATGAGGTAGCGTTATCTCACGTTAAGGAGATTTTAGATGAAAAAGTATAAATATAATATAAATAATTTAGATTGTGCTGGATGTGCTAAGCAGGTTGAGATTGCTTTAAATAAGAATGATGATTTTAAAAATGTGGTTGTTAATTTTAGTACGGGTAAGATTAGTTATGAGTCTGATAAAGATTTTAGTTTGGGAGAGCTTAATCAGTTAGTTAGGGCTGCTGAACCTGATGCGAGTGTTAGTACTGATGAAGAGGTTAAGAAGGAGACTAATATTTATTTTCTTATTATTGGTTTAGTTATTCTTTTTATGGGAATGTATTTGCCAGTAAGTGATAATGTAAGAATTATTTTGTATATTATTAGTTATGTTTTTCTTTTATATAAGACTTTTGTTAAGGCGATAAAGCTTTTATTTAAGAGTCATGTTATTAATGAGAATATGCTTTTGACTATATCTTGTATTGGTGCTTTATGTATTGATAAGGTTATGGAAGGAGCTATGGTTATTGGTTTATATACTATTGGTAAGGTTTTAGAGGAGAAGGCTTTAAATAATAGTAGGAGGTCTATTAAAGGGATTTTGGAGATTAAACAAGGGTATGCTAATGTGGTTAGTGATGGAAGAATCGTTAAGGCTAGTGTAGAGGATGTTAAGTGTGGAGATGAACTTGTTATCAAGAAGGGGGAACGTATTCCAGTTGATGGGAACGTGATAAGTGGAGAGACTAATTTGGATGAGTCTGCTCTTACTGGAGAGTCAGTTTTACGCTTTGTTAAATATGGTGATGAAGTATTATCTGGTTCTATAAATAAGGGTGATGTTATTAGAGTTAGAGCTACTTCTGAGTATGCTGATTCTACTGTTGCAAAGATACTTGAGTTACTAGATAATGCTAGTGATAAGAAAACTAAGTTAGAGACAACTGTTAGTAAATTAAGCAGATATTATACGCCTATAATTTTGGGATTAGCAGTTTTGGTAATTTTGATTCTTCCACTTTTTGGGGTATCTGTTAAAGAAAGTTTTTATAGAGGTCTTACGTTTTTAGTTATTTCTTGTCCTTGTGCAATTGCAATATCAGTTCCTTTATCTTATTTTACGGGAATAGGTGCTGCTAGTAAGAATGGTATTTTGATTAAGGGAAGTAATTATTTAGATGGTTTATCTGATATAAAAAATATTGTATTTGATAAGACAGGAACGCTTACTAGTGGAGAATTTAAGGTTAATGGTATAGAAATTAGTAAGGGTAGTAAGTATAGCAGGGATGATATTATTGATATTGTTGTTAGTGGGGAAGAGATGAGTAATCATCCACTTGCTAGTTCGCTTAAGGCTTTAGGGGAAAGTAGTGGTAAGAAGGTTACTAATTTTAAAGAGATAGATGGCAAGGGAATTAGTTTTGTTTATGATGGATTAGATGTGCTTATTGGTAGTAAGAAGATATGTGGATGTAAGAAGAATGCTGATGTGCATGTAGTTATTGATGGTAAGCATGAGGCTTCTATTATGTTAAATGATGGAATTAAAGAGAACGCTAGTGATGTTATTAATGAGCTTAAGGCTCTTGGGGTTAAAACTTATATGTTTACAGGGGATAAGAAAGATATTGCGATGATTACTGGAGAAAAACTTGGTATTGATGAGATTAGATATGAGATGCTTCCAACAGATAAGTTTAATGAGTTTGATAGTGTTAATAAGAGTGGTGTAACGGCGTTTGCTGGTGATGGAATAAATGATGCACCTGTTTTAAAGAGAGCAGATATTGGAATATCTATGGGTGGTATTGGTTCTGAGTCGGCGATAGAAGCTAGTGATATTGTTCTTATGAATGATGATCTGGAGAAGATTCCTTTAGGAATTAGAATTTCTCAGTATACGAAAAAGATAATTAAGGAAGATCTGATATTTGCAATTTCAGTAAAAGTTATTATTTTACTTCTTTCAGTGTTTGGGCTTGCTAATATGTGGTTTGCAGTCTTTGCTGATACGGGTGTAACGCTTCTTGCAATATTAAATACTTTAAGGATTACAAATAAATTTAGAATAGAAAAGGATAATTAGTTATGTGGATAGGTTTTATTGTTATTTCAATTGTTGGAACACTTTTACATTTTTTATATGAAATAAGCGGTCATAATAAGGTAGTTGCTATATTTGCAGCAGTTAATGAAAGCACTTGGGAGCATATTAAGATTGCTTTAACGCCAACTTTTTTATGGAGTTTGTTAGATGGATTTAAGTATGGGACAAATCCTAATTATTTTATAGCGAAGAGTGCTAGTTTACTTGTTATAGTATTTTTAATACCAATTATTTTTTATACTTATACAGCAATTGCGAAGAAGGCAGTGCTTTGGTTTGATATTATTTATTTTTATGTTACTATTTTTTGTTCACAGTTTATCTTTAATTATATTGTAAATATGAAGCCATTTGTTTTTGTTTATCAGTATGTTTCTGTTATAATATTGTTTATGGTATTTGGAACTTATATGGTTGGAACTTTAGAACCTGTTCATAATTTTTTATTTAAAGACCCAATATCTAATAAATATGGAAAAGAAGGACATACTGAAGAATAATAGGTGATAGTAGTGAATAATTTAAAAAAGTATTTTTTGACATTTATAGTTTTTGCAATTTGTGGATGGCTATATGAGGAGTTCCTTTTTATAGTAGAAGATCATGTGTTAGTTAATAGAGGTTCTTTGTGGGGGCCTTGGCTTCCAATATATGGATTTGGTGGTCTTATTGTAGTTTATTTCTTTTATAAGTATAAAGATAAGAAGATTATGATTGATAATGTTAATGTTAGACCACTAGTGTTGTTTTTTGAGACAACGATTATTTGTGTTTTAGTGGAACTTATTGCATCTTATATTATTGATTTTAGAAGTTTGTGGGATTATAGTGATAAGTTTATGAATTTTGAAGGAAGAATAGCACTTGTTCCGGGACTTAGATTTGGAGTTTTAGCTCTTCTTAGTATTTATTATGTTTATCCTTTATGTTTGAAATTAGCAAATGTTAAAAATAAGAAAGTTGATTTTTTGTATTATGTGATTTTTGCGTTATTTATAATTGATGCGGTTTCAAGAATTTGGCTTGGTAATAATTACCATGTGTAGTTGATTTTATGGGATTATTTTGTTAGAATTGTAGGGAAGAAAGACGAGTGATTTTATGGATGATTATAAAAAACTTGCGGATTTAATATTTCCGGATATAAAGAAAACCGTAGCTGATTATGAGAAGGAGTATCCTGAGAGAAATTTAAAGGAAGGAGCTAAGGTTACAAGATATGCGCCTAGTCCAACAGGATTTATGCATATTGGTAATTTTTATTCTTCTGTTATTAATTATGTTCTTGCTAAGCAAAGTGGTGGTGTGTTCTTTTTAAGAAATGAAGACACAGATTCATCTAGAGAACTTAGTGGAGCAGTTGAGTATATTCGTCATGTACTTGAGCATTATCATATTAATCCAGATGAGTATGAGTATCGTGATATTAATAAGGAAGCAGGTAATTATGGGCCTTATATTCAGTCAGAGAGGAAAGATATTTATCATGCTTTTATAAAAGAGTTAGTTAGTCAAGGTAAGGCTTATCCATGTTTTTTAACTCAGGAAGAGATGGATGAAATTAGAGCAACTCAGACTGCTGGTAAGAAGAGAATTGGTATTTATGGTAAGTATGCTAAGTATCGTGATTTAAGTCCGGCAGAAGCTATGGAAAGAATTAAGAATGGCGAGAAGTATACTGTTAGATTAAAGAGCTCTGGTAATTTCTTTAATAAGTTTAAGTTTAATGATTTAGTGTTTGGTGAGATGGAGTTTCCAGAAAATGATATAGATATTCCAATTATGAAGTCTAGTAATTTACTACCAACATATCATTTTGCGCATTTGGTTGATGATCATTTAATGAGAACAACACATGTTGTACGTGGTCAAGAGTGGATGAGTAGTGTGCCAGTTCATTATGAGTTATTTAAGACATTTGGATTTAAGATGCCTAAGTATATTCATACTCCTTTAATATTAAAGAAGGATGGAGATAAGATTAGAAAGATATCTAAGAGATTAGATCCAGAGGCTAGAATGACTTATTATGAAGAGAAGGGTTATCCAGTTTATTCATTGATTGAAGCAATTATGACGATAGCAAATTCTAATTATGAGCAGTGGAGAGAAGGTCATCCTGATGCGGATTTTACTGAGTTTGAGTTTTCTCCTAAGAAGATGAGTTCTGCTGGAGCACTATTTGATTTAGATAAGCTTGATAATATTTCTAAGAATTATTTAAGCAAGTTAAAGGCTAGTGAAGTATTTGATGGATTAGATGAGTGGTCTAAGATTTATGATACTGATTTTAATGCTTTAATTAATAAACATAAGGATTATACAATTAGCGTATTAAATATTGAAAGAGAGCAGAAGAAACCTAGAAAAGATTTTGCTTGTTTTAGTGAAGTTAAAGATAATATTTGGTATATGTATAATGAATTATTTAATGGAGCTATATTTGATTTTAGTTTCTTAAAGCATGTAGAGGATGCTAAGGAAATTATTTCTACTTATTTAAATGAGTATTTTGATATTAATGATGATAAGGAAACTTGGTTTAATAAGATTAAGGAGTTAACTGAGAAGATGGGTTATTGTTCTAATATGAAAGAGTATAAAGAAAACCCAGATAATTATAGAGGTAGTACCGCTGATATAAGTAATGTTATAAGAGTAGCACTAACTACTAAACTTACAACTCCTGATTTATATGAGATTATTAATATATTAGGGGATGCTGAAGTTAGGGCTAGATTTAGTAAAATATGTGGATAATTTGATAGTTATTCACATTTTTTCTTGTTTTTGAGTAAGTTTTTATTGACTTTATGGGCAAGGTTTCATATAATTCATATTGGTACATTTTGATTTGCTTAATTATTTGCTGATTTGGGACGTCAAATGATAATTGAGTGATGAAAGGAATTATTTTATGAAAACATTTATGCAAACAAAAGAAACTGTAGAACGCACGTGGTATGTAATTGATGCTGCTGATAAACCTCTAGGACGTGTAGCGACTAAAGCTGCTACTATTTTAAGAGGAAAACATAAAGCAACTTTTACACCTCATATTGATTGTGGAGATTATGTAATTATTATTAATGCTGATAAGGTTAAGTTAACTGGTAATAAGATTAATGATAAGATGTACTATAATCATTCTGGATTCCCAGGTGGACTAAGAACTCGTAATGCTAAAACTATGTTAGAAAGTTATCCTGTAGAAATGGTTGAAAGAGCTGTTAATGGTATGCTTCCAAATGGACCTTTAGGAAGACAAATGTATCGTAAGCTATTCGTTTATGCTGGTAGTGAACATAAACATGAGGCTCAAAAGCCAACTACAATAACAATTGATTAGGAGAGAGATTATGAAGAAAAGTGAAGTTACTGCTACTGGAAGAAGAAAACGTTCAGTTGCACAAGTTAAACTAGTTACTGGTAAGGGAAAGATTACTGTTAATGGTAGAGATGTAAATGAATACATGCCTTTTCCTACTTTAGTAATGGATTTAAAACAACCACTTGTATTAACTAATAACGAAAATACTTTTGATATTGATGTTAAGGTTAATGGTGGTGGATTCTCTGGACAAGCTGGAGCTATTAGACTTGCTATTACTAAAGCATTAGTTGAGTTTGATGCTGAGGCTGATCAAGCTAGAGAAGACGCTTATAAGAAAGTTCTTAGAGAAGCTGGTTTCTTAACTCGTGATCCTAGAGTTAAAGAACGTAAGAAATATGGTCTTAAGAAAGCTCGTAGAGCACCACAATTTAGTAAACGTTAATTTGTTTCTTATACCTTGGGAGTTTATCTCAAGGTTTTTGCATTTTTATAGGGACTATCAAATTTTGAAAATTGGTTGATTATTCGTTAATTGTAAGGTAAACTATTTGTGATTGGAGGGTTTATGAGAGAGGTTATTAATTTTATAAATAATTTAAATATTTTGAAAGATGAATATGTTGTTCTTGCTTGTTCTTATGGACCTGATTCAATGTGCTTGCTTGATCTTTTGCGTAAATGCGGATTAAAGGTAGTTGTAGCTCATGTTAATCATAAGGTTAGAAGTGAAAGTGATGAGGAGTATAGATTATTAGAAGAGTACTCTAAGGATAACAATATTCCTTTTGAGGGAATGAGTATTTTAGAAGAAATTGATGGTAATTTTGAGTCTAAGGCTAGGAAAATACGGTATAATTTTTTTGAAGAAATATTAACTAAATATAATGCAAATTATTTGTTTACGGCGCATCATGGTGATGATTTAGTAGAAACTATTTTGATGAGAATTAGTAGGGGAGCATCTTTTGGTGGGTATGCCGGTTTTAGTGAGGAGTCTGAGTTTAGAGGTAAAAGATTAGTTAGACCACTTATTTTTGTTACTAAGAAGGATATTTTAGAATATAATGAAAAATATGGGATAATGTATGCAAATGATTATACTAATTTTGAAAGGGTACATACTAGAAATAAGATAAGATTGGATGTTTTGCCTGTTTTAAAGGAAATTAATCCGAAAATTCACGAAAAATTCATAAAGTTCAGTCATACTATAGATGAATATAATGATTATGTTGAGAAAGAAGTTATTTCTTTGCTTGATAGATTGTATTCAAATAATAGATTAGATTTGGATGGTTTTAATTCTCTACCCCTTCTACTTAAAAAGCATACTTTGTGCGCAATTCTTTCTGAGATTTATCGTGATGATATTACCTATATTAACGATAAACATTTAGATCTAATCTTTAATTTAATTGAGGGAAAACCTAATGGGTATGTTTGTTTACCTAATGGGGTTAAAGTTTATAAATATTATAATAGTCTTATTTTTAATGAGGAGGATTTAGTTCTAACTTATGATTATATATTTGATAAGAGGATAGAACTTCCTTTGGGAGTAATTGAGGAAGTACCATCTTATGATGGGAAGAGTAATTACTATATTAGATTGTCTAGTGATGAAGTTAAGCTTCCTCTTCACGTAAGAACAAGAAAACCAGGGGATTTTATGGTTGTTAAGAATATGAATGGAACTAAAAAAATTAAGAGTATTTTTATTGATGAGAAGGTTCCATTAAAGATTCGTGATAGTTATCCTTTGGTTTGTGATGATGATGGAAATATTTTGTGGATTCCTGGCGTAAAAAAAAGTAAATTTGATAAGCAAATGAATGAAAGTTATGATATAATACTTAAGTATGTAAAGAAGGAGAAATAGTATGAAGAAGAAAAAGAATTATACAAAGCAAACTGTTCCTTATGCAATTTTATTGATTGTTATTATTGGAGTGTTAGTTTTCTTTAATTTATCACAATATAAAGTTTATGATTATTCTTATGATGAGTTTATTAAGAAATTATCTGAGGGTGATGTATCTAAGTTAGAGATTACACCAAAGAATGCTTCTGGTGTTTATGTTATTGATGGAAAACTAAAGGATTATAAGAGTACTGAAAGTTTTAGAGTTAATGTTCCGCTTGCTGAGACTGTGCTTGATAAGGTAATGAAGTATGTTGATGAAGATGAGATTGAAGTAGTTACTAATCCTAATCCTGAGAATAGTGGTTTTGTTACTGTATTAATAAATGTGGTACCAACTGTTGTGTTAATTGGTGCGACTATTTGGTTATTTTCTAAGATAAGTGGTGGCAATAAAAATAGTATGGATTTTGGAAGAAGCCGTGCTAAGTTAAATGAGGAGTCTAAAGCTAAGTTTAGTGATGTTGCTGGGCTTGTTGAGGAAAAAGAAGAGGTTGCTGAGTTAATTGATTTCTTAAAGAATCCTAAGAAGTTTCAAAAACTTGGGGCTAGAATACCTAAAGGTGTATTACTTGTAGGTCCTCCAGGAACTGGTAAGACTTTACTTGCTAAGGCTGTTGCTGGTGAAGCAAATGTACCATTTTATTATATAAGTGGTTCTGATTTTGTAGAGTTATTTGTTGGTGTTGGTGCTTCACGTGTTCGTGATATGTTTAAACAAGCTAAGCAATCTGCACCATGCTTAATCTTTATTGATGAAATTGATGCTGTTGGACGTCAAAGAGGTACTGGTTTAGGCGGTGGACATGATGAGAGAGAACAAACATTAAATCAGTTATTAACTGAAATGGATGGTTTTGGTGCTAATGAAGGAATTATCATTATTGCTGCAACTAATAGACCAGATGTACTTGATCCTGCATTACTTAGACCAGGAAGATTTGATAGACAGGTTACAGTTAGTTTACCAGATCAAAAGGAAAGAAAAGCTATTTTAGAAGTACATGCACGTAATAAAGTGTTTGATAAGAGTGTTAATTTAGAGAATATTTCTAAACGTACTCCAGGATTTAGCGGAGCTGATTTAGAAAATTTACTTAATGAAGCAGCACTTCTTGCAGTTAGAAGAAATTTACCAGCTATTACAATGGCTGAGATTGATGAAGCTACTGATAGAGTATTGATGGGACCAGCTAAGGTTAGTCATACGATTACTCCTAAAGAAAAAGAATTGATTGCTCTTCATGAGAGTGGACATGCTGTTATTGGTATGAAAGTTCCAGATGCAGAGGTAGTACATAAGATTACAATTATTCCTAGAGGTGTAGCTGGTGGTTATACTATGATGCTACCTAAGGAAGAGAAGATTGCTATTATGACTAAGAGTGAACTTCTTTCAACTATTACTGGTTTACTTGGTGGTAGAGTTAGTGAAGAGTTATTCTTTGGTGAGATTACTACTGGTGCTAGTGATGACTTTAGTAAAGCTACTAAGATTGCTAGATCTATGGTTACTGAATATGGTATGAGTGATTTAGGACCAGTTCAGTTAGAACAAAAGAGTGAAGGTGTATTCTTAGGTAGAGATTATAATAAGAGTAAGAATTTTAGTGATGCTGTAGCACTTGAGATAGATCAAGAAGTTAGAAAGATTATGAATCAGTGTTATAGTGAAGCTACTAGAATTTTAAAAGAAAACGAGAAATTGGTTAGATTACTTGCTGATACTCTTATTGAAAGAGAAACTATTACTAAAGAAGAAATTGAAGAACTTGTTGAAACTGGACATATTAGTGATAACTTTACACCTAGTGAAGATACTGTTAGTTTAAAGGAAAGAGCTAAGGTTCTTGGTGTTAAAGGTTATACTAAAATGACTGATGAAGAGTTAAAAAAAGCTATAGAAAAAGCAGAAGATTCTAATAAATAGAATCTTTTTTTAGTTTGTTTATTAACATTACTCTGGGGTTGAAAAGAAAAGGCGCTCTCGTTATGAAAAATAGTATTTTTTATTTAGACAAATATTATTATATATGATAAAATATTTTATAGAAGTAAAGAAGGCAGTGATATTATATGACAAAGATTATATCTTTAGTAAATCAAAAAGGTGGTGTTGGTAAGACAACAACTAGTATAAATCTAGCTGCGTCTTTAGGTAAGTTAGGAAAAAAAACGCTTATTATTGACCTTGATCCACAGGGTAATGCGACAACTGGATTAGGTGTTAATAAGGGGAATATAAATTATAGTGTTTATGATGTGTTAAATGGGTCTTGTGAGGCTAAGAAGGCAGTTAGAAAGACTGGTTTTACTAATCTTTCTATTATTCCGGCAACTATTAACTTAGCAGGTATTGATATTGAACTTATGGAAAAGGGATATCAGAATGTTGAGTTTAAGAAGAATGAACAGTTAAAGAATGCACTAGCAACTATAATGGATAATTATGATTATATGATTATTGATTGTCCACCATCACTAGGATTACTTACTACAAACGCATTAGTTGCTAGTGATTCAGTTATTATTCCAGTTCAGTGTGAGTTCTTTGCGCTTGAGGGAATTACCCAACTACTTAACACAATTATTATGACACAAACTAGATTAAATCCTAATTTAAAAATTGAAGGCGTATTATTGACATTATTAGATTCTAGAACTAATTTAGGGTTAGAAGTTGTTGAGGAAGTTAGAAAGTTTTTTAAAGATAAAGTGTTTAATACGATTATTCCACGTTTAATAAGATTAGTTGAAGCTCCAAGTCATGGTGAACCAATTAATGAATACGATCCAACTAGTAGAGCGGCTGAGGCTTATACTAATTTAGCCAAGGAGGTTATAGAGAGAGATGGAATCTAAGAGAAAAGCGTTAGGAAAAGGGTTAGAACAATTATTTAATAGTGAGCAAATTAATTTTGACACTATAGAGCAAAATATTGTTGAGAACTCTAGTGAAAGTGATATTCAGCAAATTCCGGTTGCTGAGATTCGTAGCAATCCTTATCAACCTAGAGAGCATTTTGATCAAGATGCTTTATTAGAACTTGCTGAGTCAATTAAAGAGCATGGTGTTATTGAGCCAATTATAGTTAAGAAGAGTTTACATGGATATGAGCTTGTTGCTGGTGAACGTAGAACTAAGGCATCAGCTCTTGCGGGAATGAAAACGATACCTGCTATAGTAAGAGATTTTACTGATGAGCAGATGATGGATATTGCTATTTTAGAGAATATTCAAAGAGAGGATCTTTCACCAATTGAGCTTGCTGAAGGTTTTCAAAACTACATTAATCATACAGGTTTAACGCAAGATGAGATTGCGAAGAAGTTTGGTAAGAGTAGAAGTTATATTACTAATTTACTTGGACTACTTAGCTTACCTAAAAGTGTTCGTGAACAAATTAATTTAGGTAAGATTTCAATGAGTCATGCACGTACTTTATCAAAGTTAGATGATGATGATTTAATTATTACTTTAGCGGAGAGAATTGTCAGTGATGGAATTTCAGTAAGAGAGCTTGAAAAGCTATGTTCAATGAAGTCTGTTGGCAAGAAACAACCAGTAACTAGAGTTAATATTAAGCCTCTTAAGTTTTCAATTTATGAAAGTGTTATGCGTGATAAGATTGGAACTAAGGTTCAAATTAATAAGAATAAAATTTTAATACCTTTTGATAGTGAGGGAGATTTAGCACGTATTTTAGAAATTTTAGATATTGATGTGAGTGAGGAATAATGGAATTTTGGGTAAAGATTGCTGATATAGTATCATCTAAAAAGTTTTATGGACCTATTGTAGTTATTATTGGAGTAATGTTTATATATAAAATTATTATTTCAGTACTTAATAAAGCTACTATAAGGGGAACAAATGAATTTGAGAAGAAAAAGAGAGTTACCGTTTTAGTATTATTTAAGAATATTACTAAGTATGTTTGTTTAATTATTGCGGCTCTTGTGATTTTAGATATTTTTGGAGTTGATACTAGTTCTTTTATTGCTGGATTAGGAGTCGCAAGTGTTGTTATTGGACTTGCTCTTCAAGATGCTTTAAAGGATATTATTGGTGGTATTAATATAATCATGGATAATTATTATGTTGTTGGTGATTATGTTAAATATAATGATTTTACGGGTCAGGTTATTTCTTTTGGATTAAAGACTACTAAGATTAAAGATTTTAATGGTAATGTAATGGTTGTGTCTAATAGAAATATTGATAAGATAGTAAATTTAAGCCAAGAAAAACATGTTATTTTACTTAATATTCCGACTTGTTATGAAGTTACGGAAGAGAAAGTTAAAGGCGTGTTACTTGATGTTTTAGAGGACGTTAAAAAAATAAAAGATGTTGATGATAAGGAGTGCAATTATCTTGGAGTTAATGAACTTGGAGATAGTGCAGTAAATTATTTAATTAGTGTTAAGTGTAAGCAAGGAAGTGAATATGCCGTTAGAAGAGCAATTCTTACTCTTGTTAAGGATGCTTATGATAAGAACAATATAAAGATTCCTTATAATCAGATTGAGGTGCATAATGGAAGCAAAATATAGTTTAGGGGATAAAGTTGTAATGAAGAAGGACCATGCATGCGGAACTAATTTATGGCTTATTACACGTGTTGGGGTTGATATAAAACTTAAATGTGTAAATTGTAATCATGAGATTATGATGGATAGACTTGAGTTTGAGAAGAAACTAAGGAGAGTTTTACATGAGGATTAAGAGAAAATATGAGAAGGTAATGCTCCACCCAATTATAACGTTTTGTTTACTTATTTTTGGAACAATTATATTAAGTGGTGTACTTACTCTTTTTAATGCTAGTGCTACTTATAGTAAAGTTTCTAATATCGGATCATATGTTAGTGATTCAGTATATGTAGAGAATTTATTTAGTTTAAGTGGTCTTAAATTTATATTTAGTAATGCAGTGTCAAGTTTTGCATCTTTTACGCCTTTATCTATGTTAATTATTACGCTTATTGGTTTTGGTGTAATGGATAAGAGTGGTTTTTTAGATAGTTTCTTTTATGTGCTTACTAAAAAGGTGAGTAAGAGGGTTGTAACATTTAGTTTATCTCTTGTATGTATTCTTGCATCTATTGGTGGAGATTTAAGTTATATAGTGCTTATACCACTTGCTGCAGTACTGTTTAAATATGGTAAGAGACATCCTAAAGCGGGTATTATTTGCGCTTTTGCTAGTTTGAGTTGTGGTATTGGTATTAATGTTTTTATGAATTCAATAGATAGCTCTTTAATGAGTTATACTTTATCTAGTGCTAATTTGTTATCTCCTGATTATCAGATGAGCACATTTAGTTATGTGTTTATTATGCTTGTATGTGCTTTAGTTTTAGCAGGTATTGTTACAAGTATTACGGAAAGGGTTATAGTTCCTAAACTTGGTAAGTATGCTTTACTTGATGATGAGGAAGATTATTTTACGAAGACTGAAAGAAGGGCGCTAGTTGTTTCTCTTTTTGCTGGTGTTATTTATTTGCTCATATTTGTTTATAATATTATACCAAATGCACCTTTAGGTGGAGCACTACTAGATTATTCACAAACTTTATATATTGATAAGTTATTTGGTTATAATTCCTTCTTTAATCAAGGATTTGTATTTGTTGTAACAATATTATTTATTATATTAGGTTTAGTGTATGGTATTGTTAATAAATCAATTAGAAATGTTAAAGATTTGTGTAATGGATTAAGTTATTCTTTAGATTATATTGGTAAGGTGTTAGTACTTATATTCTTTGCATCTGCATTTATATTTATATTTAAGAAAACTAATATAGGTACAGTGTTTACTGCTTATCTTGCTGGTATTATTAGTAAGACTAATTTTACTGGTATTCCACTTATGATGCTTACGCTTGGATTTAGTGCACTTGCTACATTGTTACTTCCTAGTAGTGTTAGTAAATGGTCTATAATGAGTGGTAGTGTTGTTCATGTGTTTATGAATGCGGGATTAAGTCCAGAACTTGCTCAGTTAGTATTTAGAGCAGGTGAGTGTGCTACTTATGCGCTAACTCCAGTTATGGCTTACTTTGTTGTTTATTTAGCATTTATGGAACTTTATAGTACTAATACAGATAAAGATGGGCTTTGGGGTAATACTAAGTATTTAGTTCCTTATAGTTTTTATACTTTAGTTATGTGGATTGTAGTGTTAATTTTGTTTTATTTAATAGGTTTACCACTTGGTATAGGAACTAGTGTAGCTTTATGATTTTAAAGGGGTATTTGTTTACTTATGGATATTTAATAGTTATTTTACTGCTTGCATTTGGTCTTAGAAAAATATTTAATTTAAGAACTTTGTTTACAAAGAAGTTTATACATATTATGATATCTTTTTGTTATTTGATATTGTATAAATATTTTGGGAGTAGCATTCATATTATTATTCCACCGCTGTCGTTTATTGTGATAAATATACTTTCTTATAAGTTTAAGTTGTTTAAATCGATGGAAGATGGTAGTGGTAATTTAGGTACTATTTATTATCCAATAAGTGTGTTTATTATGGCACTTGTAACTTATTTTGTTCCAGAGTTTTATGGAGCATTTGGAGTTGGTTTATTTTGTATGGCATTCGGAGATGGTTTTGCTCCTTTAGTTGCTGGTTATTTGAAGTCAAGACAAATATATAATCATAAGACTATAAGTGGAACAGCGACTGTGTTTGCTTTTAGTTTAGTAATTATTATTATATTTAATTATTATTTTAAATTTGGTTTTAATGTTATTGATATGATTTTGATAAGTGTTGTTTCGGCTGCGTTAGAGTTGTTTGATAGAAAGGGCTTAGATAATTTATTTTTGCCTTTGGGAGTTTCATTGGTTGTATATTTAATGGAAGTGATATAAATGTATTTATCTATTTTGTTACCTAGTGTGTTTGCACTTTTTGCTCTATGGAAGAAGAAGGTTACTAAACCGGGGATTATTGCTGCTTGGTTAATGGGAGTGATAATTACTTATTTTGGCGGTCTTTATGCTTTTGGAGCACTTGCTCTTACCTTTGTGCTTACGATATTAAGTGATAAAATAAAAAAGAAAACTAATGATGAATGCAGAACTATATACCAGATGTTTAGTAATGTCTTATTGCCGACAATCTGTATAGTTTTATATCATTTTACTTTAAATGATAAGTTTTATGTAATGTATTATGCGGTACTTTCTTCTAGTTTAGCTGATACTTTAGCTAGTAGTATTGGAACGCTTTCTAAAAATAGACCAGTGAGTATATTTACACTTAAACGAGTACCGGCTGGTACTAGTGGTGCAGTTTCCTTTTTGGGTATTAATGCGTCTTTAGCCGGTGGTATTATTTTAGGGCTTATTTATTATGCTGAGAAGTTAAACTCAATGAATTATTTGTTAATTATTCTTATGGGCTTGTTTGGGTCTGTTGCAGATAGTTTATTAGGTGATTCTTTGCAAGGTAAGTTTGTTTGTTCTAAGTGTAAGAAGGAAGTTGAGGAATATATGCATTGCGGAGAACCAACAAAATTAGTTAAAGGTTTGTACTGGATGAATAATGATGCGGTTAACCTTCTTAATAATGTATTTGTGTTTATTTTATGTTATATATTTTTATTATAAAAAACGCTGGTTAGGCGTTTTTATTTTGGATTTTAATTAGTCTTGCATGCATGACGACTTTTTCATCATCATTAAAACATGTAGATAGAGTGATTATTTTGTCTGTTTTAAAAATGCTAGTATTAAACTTGTGGTAGCTTCTTTCTTTTAATTTGTTTGCAAAATCTAAAAACTCGTCATCTGAATTAAAGGATATTTGTAAGTAGTCAGATGTGGTTGGTATGTGATAGACACTAAATACTTCCCATAGGGTGTTTGATTTTTCAGTAGCTATTTTAATAACGTAGTTATTGGTATTATTAAACCATGACGATTTAGTAATATTTTTAAGTGAGCCAAACATAGATGAGTTTGATCTTCCGTGGCCGTATATTATGGTATTTTTATCTTCGAAGTTTGTGTCATTTCGGTAGTCAAGAAAAATCCAGCCAGCCCCGTTAGAGGTTTTATCAAAGGTATGATTTAAGTAGAAGTCATTATTATTTGTTTGAACGTAAGGATAGTTTATTGTTGTGCCATTTACTTCAATCCATCCTTTGACGTCTTTATTAATTTTTTTAAGTTCATTAAAATCAGCATCAATCATATTCATTTTAATAAAGTTCCAGTACGGAGCGTTTTTATCTATTGTAATTTCATTATTTATAATTTCAGTGTTTTCGTTATCTTCAATTTCTTTGATTTTAGTAATTTCAGTTATTTTGTTAGTTTGAGAATCTGTATTTTTATTGTCAATTGACCATTTTATGATTTGAATGGATGATGATAAGAATTTACTAGTACAGATAATAATTGTTATTAAAAGTAGTAGATTAATCCATTTTATTCTTATTCTTTTTCTTTTTTTCATATTATTCACATTTTAATTATAACATTTTTGTGATTGTTTGCATATTCTTTGTTGTATTTAAAAAAGCAGTAGAGGTTGTACTGCTTTTTCTTTTAGTATGATATATCTGCTTTAGATACTTCTATTACTGGTCTAACTCCGACTAATACGTCGGTTCGCTGAACTTCTACACTATGGACTCTTCTTGCAGTAGCGTAGATTATCCAGCCATGATTAGACATGGTGTTTCTTGGTGTTTCTAGCCAGTAACCATCAAATTTTGAGTTATCTTTTTTGGAAAAATTTGTATTTTCGACTAGATATAGATGGGCATCCAATTCTCCATTTTTCCAAGACGGGATATAAGCTGTTGTTAGTTTTTTTACTTCAGCCATTGTTAAAAGGCGGGCAGCATAATTTGAATAGTCTAGAGTTTCTGGATAGCTGTGTCCATCTTTTGAACTTGTTGTTCCATATTCATTTACAAGCTTTCTGCTAGTTTGTGATAGTTTTACATTTTTCCACTGCGTTGTTGTTGGTAGCTTGCTCATTGCATTTAATGGTCCATGCCAGTTTTCGGCAATTGTATAATATTGATAGTACGTATCGTTGCTAGGAGTTCCATTACTTACATTGTTATAATATATTAATACGGCTATATTATCATTATTTTCTAAGTCTTTAACATAGTAGAATCTTTCGGTTTCGGGGTCATATATACCATCACCATTTACATCACAGTCGAAGGCATCGCCTGATTTTAATTCTCCTGTGGTTCCTAATGAACCGTATGTTATTGTTCTAGAACCCATTGTGCCGCCTGGTTTATAACCCATACCATTACAAATATTTCCTTTACATTCTTCTGTGTGTAATAAGGTTGCCCTTCGACATATTGGCATTTTATAGTTAATTTGAACATCCCCAGAAACATCAGGTATGGTTAAGTTATCATTGATGTGTTGGTAATCTATATCTTTTTGTAGTAGTTTACCTGCCATATATGTTTTTATAAGATTCTCTTTTTGATTTGATATGTTTATATTTATTGTATCATGCTCGATTATTTCTTTTGGAAGAGTTTCACTGTTTGGAATATTATAATATGAAATTTTAAAAAACTGACCATAATTAAAGTTTAATGTAAACTTCATTTCGTTAGGATTTGGATTAACGTTTTCTTTGTAGGAAATTTTGACTTGTATTTTTTTCTTAATTCCTAAAGAACATTCGTCATTTTCACAGATTTTTTCTTTTAAATTATAATTTAAAAATTCAAATTGTAAATTTTCATTATTTATGGTTGCTTCTGTTATGCCCATTTCTGTGTTACCTAGATTGCTTATTTCTATTTCATATATAACATACGATGCAGAAGAATTTAGTTTGATATTGCCAGATATGTTTGAAGTGTTATATTCTTCGTAGTAAGTTTTGGCATCATTTAAGTTTGTAATGTTTACGTTTGTAATTCTTATATCTTTGTCTATTCGTACAGTTGCACTTATGTTTTCAATAGCAAGATTATTTTGGTATGCAGAGAACCCTATACTTAAGAACATAATTGCTATAGATACTATAAATATTCCTAGAGATGTTATATTATGTTTTTTTCGCTTATTTATTTTATTATGTGGTTTCATAATTTATTTTCACCACTGTTTATATTTGTTTCATTTACCATATAAATATATAGGTTATTGTTGTTAAGAATATAGAATATTGATGTTTTTTGTGATTGCATGTTGTAAAACATTATTGGAGATAGTAGATTATCCCTTACGTCAACCAATTCACTAAAACTTTTTATTATCAGTATGTTATATTTATTTTCATTTGGAAGGGTTTTTGTTTCTACTATTATACGGTCATATTCTTTTAAAATTTTCTTGATAAATTTGTCATAATTACTTTTTGCTTTATAATGTTTTTTAATTTTTATAACAGTTGATATCATACAGATTAATGAGAAGAAAAGTAGTATCACACCTGTTATAAGCTTTTTGTAACCATTAATTATTATGTCCTTAGATGTTATTGTTTTATTGATATTTTTGTTTATTTCTTGGGTATTAAATTTTATTTCAACTGCTTTTTGAGATAATGGGATTTGAACTGATATTTGAGTAGTTGTAGGAATATCACGATATTCTTCTTCTATATTATTATATGTTTTTAAATATACTTCTAAATAGCTTTCTGAGTTTACTCCGTACTCTGATTTAAAATTGGTAACTATGTTATTGTAATAGTCATAATCAATTGTTATTTTTTTATTTAAATTGTATTGTTTTTGATTTGAATTAACTTTGTCATTTGTCTTTGGGGTTAGAATGTATTCTTTTTCATAATAATTTGTTTTGGTATCATTGTTTTTAATTACTAGTTTTGCAACTATTTCGTAGTCTACAGACTTCATTATTTTATCAAGGTTACTATTAAATTGATAGTTAAAGTTTAAGGTTATATCTTTTATTAGAGATGCTATGTAAGACATGTTAGAGTTTAGGCATTCGTCTTCGAAGAAATTATTTTCTTTTAAACATACACTATATTTTACATTACCTTTTTCTTGATATTGTAATTTTTCTTTAGGGTTAATGCTTAATGAATTAGTGATAAGTATAAGTCCAGTTAGTGCAAGTGCACTTGTTAATAATAAATTGAGAAAAATCTTTGTTTTTATTTTTTGCTTTTTATTTTTATTTAGTACTTCTTTCATTTTTACCACCTTTCATTCAGTAATACTGTTGGATATCCAATTAGGGGAATTTTTATTTTAACAAGCCCTATAAACATGTCTTCTGTAATTTTGTAATTGTCGAAGTCTTTATTAGCGTCTCCTTTTGTATAAATAAAGTATTCATTATTGTTATTTATGATTTTGTATACTCTGTGGACAATAATTTTTCCTTCATATTTATATGCAAGGACATCGCCAATTTCTAAATTTTTAAATTTTTTGTCAACAATTACTACGTCTCCTTTGGAGATATGTGGGGTCATAGACCCACTTGCAATTGCGATTGCATAGAATCTAAAGTAGTTTGAAACTGTACATACCAGTACAATAATTAATATTATTAAGGGAATGAAACTTATTAATTCTCTTTTGTTTTCTTTATAGTTTGAGTATGATTGTTCATTGGTTCTATCCTGCTTAAAATAATTTTTAATTTTTACTAGTACAATTAATGGAAGTATAAGAAAGATTAGAGAGTATAAATATTCATTTGGATTCGGAATTATTGGGAGTATGTACTTGTATAGATTCATTATTATTAAATATATTATACCAGGCTTATAGCCTAAATGTAAACTTAAATATGTGCAAAGAATGTTTTCTGTAATAGAAGGTAAAAAGGTAAGTGCAATTAGTAGGAATGTTTCCTTGCTAAAGGTTATTGTGTGTAAAGAAAATGGGATGGTATTATCTATAAGAATAAAAAGAATACAAGTTGTTGCGATGAGAATTTTTGATTCACTTGACTTTGTTAGTAGGTGGTAACGTAAAAATTCTTTTAATGGTATGTATATTAATATTGGTAATATTATATTAATTATTGATTTTACTGTTAGATAGTTATTATTTTGAGCAAAACCAATTAATATACCGGATGAGTAATAAAGCAGAAAAAAAGCCATTAAAATAATTATTATTTTTAAAGTTACATCTTTACTGTATCTATGTCTATCTTTTTCAAAACCAAAAAGTAAATAAGTTATAATTGTTGTTATTATTAGTAAGATATTTAGTTCTATTTGATTTATTTTTTTAAAATATAAACTATTTAGTAATAGGAATAAACTTAGTGTAAAAGTAAATAATATTATTTTAATATAGCTTTTTTTCATTGCTTTCTACCACCTTTGAAGTGATGTCTACTGTTATAAGTTAGTATTAGTCAGCAGAACTATAATTTAAAGAGATATCACCAAATGAAACTGTAAAGTCTCCGTCTGCTCTTTCTGCGCCTGCTTCATATTCAAGGGTTACAGTGATTAATTCACTTGTTCCTTTTGCTAAATCATGAGCAGTAATAGATGCTTTTCCAGTTGATGTTTCTAGTTCATTTCCAACTTTAATTTTTACTGAGATTTTTTCACATGCTTTTTGAACTAGAGCATCTGTTGTTCCTTCTGCAGAAGTACATATTTTAGTAGCATTTTGTCCAGTAACATTTCCAAATACTATGCTTTTTAAGTATGCGTTAAGTTCTCCAGCGTTGTATGCGTAAAATTTGTATACAACTGATTGTCCTGGTTCAGTAAATGTAGCACTTAAATTTGAAATAGTTGGATCACCACTGTTGTCAATTACAGCGTTTGTTGCAGTTACTGTGTTAGGTGTTGCTGTTGGAGTGATTTCGGCAATTTCCACTTTATCTTCAGCGCTTGAGAAATCAACATTCATAGTGCTACTATCTGGTTTTACGTTTGCACTTGATTGTATATTTAATACGTTTGAAAATGCTGCAAATCCAATTGATAAGCCTATTATGCCAATACCTAATCCTATAATTGCGATTATTTGACTACTTCTATTTTTTTCCATTTTCTTATCCTCCTATGATATTAATTATAGCATAGGTTTTTTGGTAATACAATTATTTTTTAAAACGTAATTTTATCATATATTTAAAAATTTTTATATGTTATAATTTGGGTGTAAGGATGATATTTGAGCAAAAAAAATGACTGCCTATGCAGTCCCTCGTTTGAACGAGTATTTAGGGTTAAACCTTTATTTTAACTCTCTATGTCATCTTAAATGGTATTAAGACAATTAAATAATATCATAATGTAGGAGGTATGTCAAATGACAATGAAGAAAGATTATAATATAGGGCTTGATATAGGCACAGAATCTGTTGGCTGGAGTGTAGTTGAAGTAAATAATCAAAAAGTCATGAGAAAAGGAAATAAAGCTCTTTGGGGAGTAAGACTTTTTGAAAAAGCAAATACCGCTGCTGATAGAAGAGAAAAAAGAAGTGTGCGTAGAAGATATGATAGACGAAGAGAACGTATAAGATTGTTACAAGATGAATTTAATGACGAGATTAATAAGGTTGATAATAATTTTTTTCAAAAACTTAATGAATCTAAATATTTAGAAAAAGATAAAATAAATAAAACTATTACTATATCCGATGAAGAAAAGAAAATGATAAAAGATTATCAAAATTCATATAAAACTATATATCATTTAAGAAATGAACTAATTAATTCTACTGAGAAAAAAGATATAAGATTAGTATATCTTGCAATTCATCATATTATAAAATATAGAGGGAATTTTTTGTATCAAAATTCAAATTTTAATATAAATAATTTGAATATTAAAGAAAAATTGTTTGAATTATTTGGAATGCTTTCAAATAGTATTCATGATTTTGAAATCTATGATAATAGCATTAATATGGTTGATTTTAGCAAGCTTCAAGAAGATATGTTAAATATCAGTAAAACTGATGCAAAGAGATTAATAACAACTGATTTAAGTGATTTTGTTAATAAAAGTTTTGTTAATGAATTTGCAAAGTTAATGATTGGCAACAAAGCTAACATTGCAAAATTATTATTAATTGAAACAGATGATAAAATTGAGATTAGTTTTAGTGGAACTGATTATGAAGATAGATATGATGAATATCAAAATATTTTAGGTGAAAATATTGAAGTATTAGATAATTTAAAACAAATATATGACTGTGTTTTCTTAAAGAAACTTTTTAATGGTAATCAAAATGCAAATATTTCTAGTTTAATGGTAAAGTATTATGAACAACATAAAGAAGATTTGGAATTTTTAAAAGAATTGTTTAGAAATGATAGAAAACTTTATAATAAACTTTTTAGAAATGGGAAGGAATTATGCCTTTATGAGAAATATATTACTAATAAAGAAGATTCTGATGAGTTTATAAAAGAACTAAAAAAACTACTTACTGAGTTATTTGATTCTGATATAAATATTGATAATAAACTTAGAGATAAATACACCTTAGAAATTAAAGACAGAATTGAAAATGGTAATTTCCTTCCTAGAATAACAACTACTGATAATGGAAAATACCCTTATCAATTAAATAAATATGAATTAATAAAAATTATTGAAAATCAAGGCAGATATTATCCTTTCTTATTAGAAAAAACTGAGGATGATAAAGTTTATAAAATCGTAAGATTATTGGAGTTTAAAATACCATATTATGTTGGACCTTTGGTTTCAGAAGATAAGAGTAAGAATGCTTGGTTAGAAAGAAAAAGTTATGATGAAAGAATAACTCCATATAATTTTGATAGAATTGTAGATAAAGAAAAAACTGCAGAAAAGTTTATTAAAAGAATGATATCTCATTGTACATATTTATTAGATGAGTATGCTTTAGCAAATAATTCAATTTTATATTCAAGATTTAAAGTTCTTAATGAGTTAAAACAAATAAGAGTTAACGATAGAAAGATAGAATTAGATTTTCAACAACAATTACTTGAAGATTTCTTTATGAAAACGAAAGGTGTTATTACTGAGAGAAAATTTAAAAATTATTTAATGTCTTCTAATCAATATAATATGGATAATGGAGATTTTAGAATTACTGGTTACTCTTCTGATGGTAAATTTGCAAACAATATGCAATCTTATTTGGATTTCTTTGGGGCTGACGGAATATTTGAAAACACGGGTTATAATGAGGAAGATGCGGAACTAATAATTGAATGGATAACAATATTTGAAGATAAAGATATTCTTGAGAAGAAAGTTAGAGATAATTACAAGGAATTAAATGAAATTCAAATAAAGAAAATTTTGACGAAAAAATATAAAGGTTGGGGAAGCCTATCAAAAAAACTTTTAACAACTAAATATTATAAAGACAAGAAAACAGAGTTACATAAATCTATACTAGATTTGATGTATGAAACTGATGAAAATTTTATGCAGATATTAAATAATGATGAATATAAATTTCAAGAAATGATTCAAGAATTTAATAATGTAAAGAATGATAAAAAGTTAAGTTATGAAGTAGTAGCTGAACTTGCAACATCACCAGCTGTAAAAAGGGGTATTTATCAAGCATTAAAAGTAGTTGAAGAACTTGTTGATTATATTGGGTATGAACCTAAGAATATAATGATTGAAATGGCGAGAGGTGATGAAGAAAAGGTCAGAAAAGATACTAGAAAAGAATATATCAAAAAAATATATGAAGCATGTAAGGATTCGATAAATAATTATAAAACATTGAAACACGAACTTGACAGTCATGAGATTACTAGTCAAAGATTATTTTTATACTTTATTCAAGAGGGTAAATGTTTGTATTCTGGAAGGCCATTAAATATAGAGGATATAGAGAATCAATCATTATATGAAATTGATCATATTATTCCAAGAACTCTAGTTAAAGATGATTCAATAGATAATAAGGCGTTGGTTTTAAGAGAATGCAATCAAGATAAAAAAGCAAATTATGTGTTACCAGCAAGATTCAGAAATGATTATCAAAAAGCTTGGTGGAAACATCTTAAAGATAATAATTTAATGTCTGCTAAAAAATTTCATAATTTAATTAGAGATAAATATAGTGAAGATGATATTAACGGCTTTATTAATAGACAATTGGTTGAAACTAGACAAATAACAAAGCATGTTGCTAATATTTTAAAAAATTTCTATAAGAGTTCGAATATTATATATTTGAAAGCAGAATTATCACACAATTATCGAGAAAAATATGAATTGTTTAAATTTAGAGATATTAATGATTATCATCATGCACATGATGCTTATTTAGCAGCCGTATTAGGTGAATATAAAGAAAAATATATGCATAGAAAATTAAATTTTGATATGATAAAAGAACTTAATAATGAAATATTAAAAATGGAAGATGGTAGGAGTAAAAATTTGAAATATGGATTTGTTATTAATAGTTTAGATGAAAATTTGTGCGATACTGTTCTTAAAATATTTCCAAATTTAATTGATGAAAATACTGGTGAATTATTGTTTGATGCTCATAGCTTTAATAAGAGAGTGGAAGATACTTTATATAGGAATGATATTTTGGTTAGCAAAAAAGTTGAATTTAGAACTGGAGAATTTTATAATCAAACTAAATCTAAAAAAGGTGATACTGGAGTACCTTTAAAGGCAAATATGCCAACTAAATTATATGGAAGTTATACAAGTTTAAATCCTGCTTATGCAGTTCTTGCTAAGATAAATAAAAAATGTGTAACTACGCAAAAATTGGTCGGTTTTCCAATATATTTAATAAACAAACCAGATGATATTATTAATCAATATTATAAGAAATTGTTAAATTTATCAGAAAGTGATTCATTCGAATTAGGTAAAAAGCATGTACCATTTAATTCTATACTAGAATGGAATAATTCAATCTGTTCTTTAGTTGGTGCTTCTGGTAAGGTTGAAGTTTGTAATGCTGTAGAGTTTAATTTTGATAAAACCTTTATGAAAGAGTATAAATATACTTTGAAAAAACTTTATGATAAAAAATATTATAAAGAGGTTATTAATTATGAAAAAAATTTAGAAGAAATTATTACATATATAATAGATAGAATAGAAAAACGGTATTTATTATATGATGTATGTGCTTTGAAAAAAATTGTTGACTATGAAAATTATAAAAAATTTAACTTAGAGGAAAAAGAAAAAATTATTATACAATTATTAAATTTATTAAAGTTTAATAGTTTAAGTGCAAATTTTAAATTTTTAGATCAAAAATATTCTGGTTCTTTTGGCAGAAAAAAGAATATGATAATAGAAAAAGCAATAATAATTTCAAAATCTGTTACCGGAATTAGAGAATCTAGGTCTAAATATGAGTTTTAGAACTGTTGTTATTTCAAGAAAATCAAAAATAAGTTATAAAAATAGATTTCTTGTTGTAAAACGAGAGGAAGATGAAAAATATATTCATTTATCAGAAATAGATACAATAATAGTAGACTCTATATCAGTATCTATTTCTGCTTATCTTTTAAAAGAACTTGCAGAAAATAAAATAAATATTATGTTTTGTGATGAGAAACATAATCCATTTGGAGAACTTGTGCCATATTATTCTAAGCATAATACAAGTAAGATGATTAAAGAACAAATAAGTTGGAAAGCAACCGATAAAGATAAAATGTGGGCAGAGATTGTTAAAAATAAAATAATGAACCAAGCTTTATTATTAAGAAAGTTAAAATCATCAAAGTATGAACTTGTTTTAAGTTATGTTGATGAAGTAGTTAATGGCGATAAAACTAATAGAGAAGGTCATGCAGCAAAAGTATATTTTAATGCGTTATTTGGAAATAAATTTGTTAGAAATGCAGATGACTCCATAAATGCTGCTTTAAATTACGGATATGCGATATTACTTTCTACAATAAATAAAGAAATTATCAATAATGGTTATTTAACTCAATTAGGGATTCATCATAAAAATGAATTTAATGAATTTAATTTAACTTGTGATTTAATGGAACCTTTTAGAATTGTTGTGGATAATTTTGTTTACTATAATCAAGATAGAAAGTTTGATACAGAATATAAAATGGATATTGTTAATATTTTGAATAATACATTTAATTATCTTAATAAAAATTATACTTTGAAGGACATTATAAGGATGTTTGTAAAAAGTACTCTAGAAATTATAGGCGATTCTGATAGTTATAAGAGGTTTATATATTATGAGGGATAGAGTTATGAGAACAATTATATTTTTTGATCTTCCTAATGTTTACTCAAAAGATAAAAGAAATTATTTAATGTTTAGAAAATTTTTGATTAATGAAGGATTTATTATGATGCAAGAGTCTGTTTATTCAAAGTTAGTGCTGAACTCTCAACAATCTAATGCATTGGTGGAGAGAATAAGAAAAAAAGCACCTAAAAAGGGAATAATTCAAGTAATGAATGTTACTGAAAAACAGTTTGCTCAAATAGAGTTTATTACTGGAAATAGTAATGATAAGATAATAAATTCTGAAGAAAGATTAGTTATATTATGAAAATTAAATTAGATTTTATTGATTCTGTCATAGATTTTGATATTTCAAATATTTATTCATTTGAAATTTATAACAAGAAATATTTATATAGAATTTCTAACCTTTTTTACTTGCTTAGTAATAGTGATTTACCTGAAGAGGTTGATTGTTTTGATAAAGAGAATAACGAAATAAAAGTAAATGGTAAAATTAGATTTTTTTCAGATTATTTTGATTTTGGATTTGATTCGAAAAAATACTTAAATGATATTACCAAATATATAGTTTCTAATATTGAACAAATTGATAATGGTAATATAATGAAAACTTATTCAAAACTCTGCAAACTTATTAATAACGAATTATTAAAGACAGAGTTGCCATTATCTATTTCTATTGATGATAATATTGAAAATATAATCAAAATGTTTAAATATAAAATTGATCGAAGTGAAGATTTATTAGACAACTTACTTTTAATACTTGATTTGGAGACTGCACTTAATTCAAATAAGGTATTGTGTTTTATAAATTTAAAACAATATTTGTCCTCTGAAGAAATATTAGAATTTTACAAGTATGCTTCATATAATTCAATAAAAGTAATAATGATTGAATCTACAAAATATGATTATTTTACAGATTATGAAAAAATTATAATTGTTGATCAAAGTTTAGATGAATCTATGATATAATGGTTATAGTGTGAGATGGAACTTATCATTTAAGAACTACATATCTCTATTATTGTAGTAATAGAATTAGAATAATTTGAGGTTTTAGTTCTATGTCATCTTAAATGGTATTAAAACCTGGTGGCACTTATACTGTTACTGCTAAGAGTTTTAGTTCTATGTCATCTTAAATGGTATTAAAACTTTAAGAATGATAAAAAAGATGATAATAAAGTTTTAGTTCTATGTCATCTTAAATGGTATTAAAACTTGAGAGTGTAAATGTAACTGCTTATGATTGTTTTAGTTCTATGTCATCTTAAATGGTATTAAAACAAAACACCATTGTTGGAATTATGGGAGATAGTTTTAGTTCTATGTCATCTTAAATGGTATTAAAACCTAGATCGACGCCATGATGCCCGTTTCCATGTTTTAGTTCTATGTCATCTTAAATGGTATTAAAACAGTAACAATAAACACCAAAGATACCACGAAGTTTTAGTTCTATGTCATCTTAAATGGTATTAAAACTGAAATAATCAGCCAAGCGATAAATGGCAAGTTTTAGTTCTATGTCATCTTAAATGGTATTAAAACGAACTTTTAAAATACAACAAGGAACACCAAGTTTTAGTTCTATGTCATCTTAAATGGTATTAAAACCACATAACACAGATATACAAACATTTAAAAGTTTTAGTTCTATGTCATCTTAAATGGTATTAAAACAATTTTATTTAACAGATTATTTTAATCCTAGTTTTAGTTCTATGTCATCTTAAATGGTATTAAAACACAGTCCAAACCCGTAAGGCTTCACTGGGTGTTTTAGTTCTATGTCATCTTAAATGGTATTAAAACTTATCACTTAAACTTACCCAACTTGTGTCAGTTTTAGTTCTATGTCATCTTAAATGGTATTAAAACCTTGTGTTAATACTTTATATGCTCAAATTGGTTTTAGTTCTATGTCATCTTAAATGGTATTAAAACGAACATATCTTCGTAAAGTTAAAGGAAGCGTTTTAGTTCTATGTCATCTTAAATGGTATTAAAACGTAAATCAAGCAAAATATGATAAAGAAAAAGTTTTAGTTCTATGTCATCTTAAATGGTATTAAAACTCGTTTCTAAGGTGTCTATAAAAAGTTCATGTTTTAGTTCTATGTCATCTTAAATGGTATTAAAACAGTTAAACAAAGGTTTTGTGGTATCATTGGGTTTTAGTTCTATGTCATCTTAAATGGTATTAAAACAAAACAGCAGGTTTAAGTGCTAATCAATATGTTTTAGTTCTATGTCATCTTAAATGGTATTAAAACGAGTATTCCCAGTATCAAAAGGTAGTGTAAGTTTTAGTTCTATGTCATCTTAAATGGTATTAAAACCGGTCTAACGGGTAGCCCTGGTTGTAGGTGGTTTTAGTTCTATGTCATCTTAAATGGTATTAAAACTAAAAAGTGGAAACTAGGTTTTGTAAACAGGTTTTAGTTCTATGTCATCTTAAATGGTATTAAAACAAAAAGAAAGTTATCAGATATAAAAAACATGTTTTAGTTCTATGTCATCTTAAATGGTATTAAAACTTGCTCACTTTGATTTTACTAGTAAGAAAGGTTTTAGTTCTATGTCATCTTAAATGGTATTAAAACTTGAATAAGCGTTATATTCTGTACTTGGAAGTTTTAGTTCTATGTCATCTTAAATGGTATTAAAACTAGATATCTTTAGAATTAAAACTAATTTTAGTTTTAGTTCTATGTCATCTTAAATGGTATTAAAACTAGAATAGTCTTTAACTGTTATATTATAAAGTTTTAGTTCTATGTCATCTTTAAATGGTATTTAAATTTGATGCTTGACCAATTAAGAAACATGTATAATTCTAAAACGAAAATTGTGTAGTTTAAATAATTGCTAAAAATGAAAATGTAGTTGTAATTTATAAAAGAAATAAAAAAGGCTGCCCGCAACCCTAAGGGTTACGATCAGCCAAATGTAATTATATTTGTACTTTATTATATTTTATGTAAAAAGTTAATTTTTTGCAATGTTAATTTAAATTTGAAGTGTAACACTTCAATATAATATTATACAATTATTTTCAAAATTAATCTTAATCCTTATTTTAGGACTGATGGTTAATCTTTTTTTGAATTTTCTTAAAAAAATGATAATGCTAATATAGTTTAACGTAAAAACAATGAAATGATAGAACCTAATTTTTAATAAACGAATAAAATAGATTAGGTGATTTAATATGGCTTTAAAAGGGGTAGTTTTAGATAGTGGACATGGTGGAAATGATCAAGGTTCTTCTGGAAATGGAATTATTGAAAAAGATCTTACTTTAAAGATAAGTCAGTATATGTATGATAGATTTAAAGCTCTTGGAGTGCCAGTAAAGATGACGAGAACAAATGATGTTGATCTAGAACCGAATGATAGGCCGGGTGTTGTTTTAGATAAGTTTGGCAATGGTAAGGATGTTGTGGTAATATCTAATCACATAAATGCCGGTGGTGGCGAAGGTGCAGAAGTTATATATGCTTTACGTAATAGTGATAAGCTTGCTTCAAGTATCTTAAATGAGCTTGAAAAGAGTGGACAAGTAGTTAGAAAGTATTATCAAAGAAGGCTTCCTAGTGATTCTTCTAAGGATTATTATTATATAATTCGTAATACACCTAATAATGAAACGTTGATAGTTGAGTATGGTTTTTTAGATAATGAAGCTGATGCAAAAAGGCTTAAGAGTAATTATAAGAAGTATGCTGAGGCGGTAGTAAGAGCAGTTACTTTATATGGTGGTTATAAGTATGTTCCAGTAAGTGGTTCTAATTATTATGTTGTTAAAAAGGGAGATTCACTGTGGAGTATTGCTAGAGCAAATGGGCTTACTGTTGATGAGTTGAAATCATTAAATAATCTTAGTAGTAATGTACTTCATGTTGGTGATACTTTATTAATAAGTAGTGCTGATAGCACGGGTGATGCTGGTAATGATACTTATTATGTTGTTAAGAATGGTGATACTTTGTGGAGTATTGCTAGGAAGTATAATTTATCTGTTAATGAATTAAAGGCGTTAAATAATTTAAGTAGTAATGTTCTTAGTGTTGGGCAGAGGCTTATTGTTGGAAAAGATTCTTCTAATGATTATGTAGTTAGTGCTGGGGACACGTTATGGGCTATTGCTAGGAAGTTTAATGTTAGTGTGGATGATATTAAGTCTTTAAATAATCTTAGTTCTAATAATTTAAGTATTGGTATGACTTTAAAGATACCACCTTATAGTAATAAGCAAAATGAAGAAACTAATGTATATGTAGTTAAGAGTGGGGATTCTCTTTGGAGTATAGCTAGAATGTTTAATAGTACAGTTGATGAAATTAAGAGTTTAAATGGTTTAAAATCAAATGTTTTAAGGATTGGGCAAAGATTAGTAGTTCCAAGTTAGGCCGTGCTTATAGCACTAGTTATTTAATAAAAAAAGTCGCTTTTTTGTAAGCGGCTTTTAGTTTAGCATATCTTCAATTGGGTCATCTATTTGATTATTATTTCCTTCATTATTATTTTCAGGTTCTTGTGGAGTTATTGGTTCATTAACATGTACGTTTTTGCATACGTTTACTGATAGACTAGATATACTTGAAACAATTACTCCAGAGTGAACGTTTTGCTCTAGGATATTTCCTTCGATGCATGAATTACTTTCTGTATAATTTTTATTTAGTGTTATATTTCTTGTGCTTATCCATGATTCTAAGTAGTTAATGTTTTGACCTACGAAGTTAGGGAGTGTTTCATTTTTCCTTACGCCAGTATACATACGCCCTATTGTTGGTACTTCGTATGGTTTATTAACTGAGAAACTAAATGTTTTGATGATTTCTGGTTTTTCTAATTCTAGATTTACTTTCATGGCTTTAACTATTTCAGCTAAGCTTTCTTCATAGTACTGATAGGTATACATATTATATCCTTGGTACACTGTTTGGTCGTAACCTGATAGGAATGTTTTTTGAATGCTTAAGAATTCTCCTTCACCAAAGTTACTTTTTAGTAAGATGTTTTTACCGACGTTGTAGAAGTTTAACATTTGATTTGTTTCCATATTTGTATCCATGTTGTTTGATACGGCGTTAAGTACTTTATAGAATGTGTTGATGTTTCTAATTGTTTTTACTTTATTTGCGATTGCGGTTACGATTGCTTGTTGATGTTCGACTCTTTTAAAGTCTGATAGAGCCCATTGATGTCTATTTCTTGCATATGCTAGTGCTTGTTCGCCATCTAAGTGCTGCATTCCCGGTTTGATATAGACTATGTGCTCGCCGAATTCACGATTAGAGTTTTGCTCACAGACCATTCCTTTACAGTCTACTGAACCGTTCTTTTTAAAGTCAGGTTCATCTATATTTACATCAATTCCATCTAGGGCATCAACTAGGTTAACTACACCTTTAAAGTTGATTTTTACAAAATAGTCAATGGTAACATCTGTTAAGTTTTCAATTGTGTTAATCATACATTTTGTTCCGTATGCAGCTGCTGAGTTTATTTTGTTTTGTTTATTATTGTTGCAAGCAATTGGTACATATGTGTCTCTTGGAATGCTAAATACTGTTGCAGATAATGTTTTAGGATTAAATGTTAATAGCATGATTGAGTCACCATTAAATGCTGCATTATTAGCTAGGCCATCATATTCTGAATCTACTCCTAGAAGAAGCATTGTAAATGGTTCTGTTATGTCTTTGTTTGTTGAAGCAACTGTATCATTATTTCCTAATTTTTTACTGTAGGTATCAAGGATAACTGCACTATTTAATTCTGGATAATTTGATGCGTATAGAAGCTTGAAGTTTGCGGTGATAAATATTGCATCAACGTCTTTGTTGATAAGTGCTTTTATTAGTTCTTCATTTGATTCATAATTTTCAATTTTCCATTTTTTATTGTTTTTTACTAGGTATTCTTGAGGTAGAATATAGCCTTCTGGACTATTTTCGTTTTTTAAGATACCAACGGTTTTTATTGTTTCGTCTTTATTTAAAGTTATTAGATTTGTTGTATAAGTTATTTCTTCTTTACTTATGTTATCTACTACGTTGTATGTTTTTTGAATATAGTAGTATCCTAAACTATTAATAGTTGTAAAGAGTGTTGTAATTATACTTATTACAATTAGTATTGTATGTTTTTTAGTTATTAGTAAAGCACTACCTATAAAGAAGAATAGGATCGTGTATGCAGACATAGCAATTATGAATAGTATTCTAATAAAGGTTTCTATTCCATTTAATAAGGTTAAAGAGTATGTTAGTAAGATTACACTCATTATAAAAAGAACAAGTACAACGATGTACATGAAGTGAAATCCTGGTGTTGTTTTTTTAAGTTTTTTAAATAAATTTCCAAATTTTCTCTTTTTATTCTTCTTCATTTTTATGCACCTATATTTTGATTATACACTATTTTATTTTAATTATAAATATTTTTAATAAAAAAATAAGCCGGTTTTACGACTTATTTATTGGCAAAGTAGTTAGATTTTAAGACTGCATCATTTAGATTCATTTTGTCTTTAACTAACTTGTTATAGTATTCTATTTTTTCTGATGACATTTTTTGGCCTTTTAGGTATTCACCGTTTGCGACATATGTGCTTCCGTTGTACCAACTTCCATCTGGGAAGAATACTAGTGGATCATAGTCTTTTGAGAAGATATCTCTACCAATGTAGTTTGCTTCATTATATTTTATTCCGAATAGATTTAGCAGTGTTGGAAGCACGTCTAATTGAGAGTTTACGTCTTTTACTGTTTTTTTAATTTGGCCATTACTCCAGATTATGAATGGTGTATGATTTATTAGGTTTGTGTTTGTTTCTTTGTATTTGTCTAATAGAGTTTTGTCTTCAAGTGTATATAGATAGTGATCACTTATTAGGACTACAATTGTGTTATCTAGTTCACTATTTTTTTCTAGGTTTTCCATTAGTAATTTAATCATATCATCGGTTTCTTTTGCTTGTATTTTTAAACATTCAAATTCAGTTAAGCCTGTTTCATTTGTTAGTTTTGAGCACGTTCCTTTACTTGAATTAAATGGCATATGTGCTGAGTAGGAAATTATGTAAGAAAGGTTTAGGCCACTGTGTTTAAATATTTCTTTATTGAATGTTTCATTTTTGATAAGTTCAGTGTCTAGCCAGAATTCATTATTTTTGTAGGTTCCTAAGTCTTTTAATCCATAATATTCGTTATAACCAAATGATTTGTAGTTAGCACCTCTTGAGTAGTATTCTGCTGAGTTCATGTGGAATACGTTTGATGTGTATCCTTCTTCTTTAAGTAGGTTTGGTAAGCTGTAAGGATAGGCGTTTTTACTAAAAGAGTAAGCATTCATGTTGTAGTTATATGCAGTAGAGTATCCTGTGTTAATCATAAATTCTGAGTTGAATGTTGAACCTCCACCAGATGTAAATGAGTAGTGGTTAACAAAATTGATTGAGTTTTTACTTAGTTTGTAGAAGGTTGGCATGATGTCTTTATCTAATAGGAAGTTATCTACACTTTCTAACTGAACTATTATTAAGTTTTTACCTTTGAAGGCTCCCGTGAATTCGTTTTCTTTGGCTTCTGTGCTGTTTGCAAAGTTTTCGTCAAGAACTTTTTGTTCATTATCTGTTAGGGAGTTACTATCTTTAAAGTATGTAAATATGAAGTTTCTAATGTTGTATTCGTACATACCACTAACCATTAAACTTTTGTTGTTGTCATTAAATGAACGATATATGCTTCTTGGATTACGCCATTCGTCCCAGTTTAGTTCGGTGCTTGATTTACCAAGGAAGATTGGAAGAACGCTATGAATAATTATAAAGATTATTAAAGCAATTAGAATTTTAAGATAGTTATTTTTTGCTTGTTTTTTTGTTTTTTTAAGACCAATAATGGTTAGACTTAAACTTACTAATGTGGTTATTACTACCCATAGTTTAATGTTGTTAAATACTGAACTAAAGTAAGCAGCACCTTCACCAGCAACACCAAGTACACTAAAGTCAAAGAATATTTTGAAGTATGAGAAGTATATTGCATGTGTTAGGAATAAGGCAATGCTTATGATGTAACATATAATATAGAATATTTTGTTATATGGATTTTTAAGATTTTTAGTTATGTATAGAATTATAATAATCCATAAGATTGTGAATAAGTTTGGTACTGGCATGAACCAGTGATAGAAGCTTATTTGGCTTGTTAAGAATATTCTTAATGCTAGATCGAGTATTAACAATGATCCAAATAGGTAGATGTATGAACGGTTTGTTTTACAGAAATCTTTAATTACAGCTTTTGTTTTTTTGCAAAGATTTAAAATATAGTTTTTGATTTTTTGTAATTTGTTTTTTGTTTTAGGATATATAAGGATGTTGATAAGTAGGAAAATACCGATAAGTGATGTTACTGCTCCGGCTTTTAGAAGTGGTGGAGTATATTTAATGTCTATTTTATGTGTACCTTTAGTAATTTCTAATCCTAGGAATGTTTTGTCTGTTAACACTTTACCAACACGTTTTCCATCAACGTATAATTTAAAACCTTTGTCATATGGAATTGTAATTTTTAGATAACCATCTTCTTTAACATTTATTTCACCAGAGGTGTGATTATCTTCAATTTTGGCTTTGTTTATTGTCATTTCATCAACGTTATTTTTTATTGAACTTACTTTGTTGTAGTCCATTGTATAAATTTTGATGTTATCTATGTCAAATGAGCCTTTTGTTAGTTCGATGTTTAATGTATCGATTGCATTGTTTGATGATAGAACATATTCGAAAGTGTTGTTATTATTATTGTATTTCCAGTTTGAACATGATAGAGCATTTTTTACATTATTTATAGTGATGTCACTACTACAAGCGAAGCCTTCTTTTGCTTTATTCATATTAAAACTTATTATTAATATTTTGTTTTGAATTTTTGAATTTAATTTAATTTTTAAATTTGCATTTTTGCTTGCATCAATGATGTAGTGACCGTTTTCCTCAGTGTATGTCAGATTATTAATTTCTTTAATTTTGTAACCATTTTTATATTCGTTTATATTATTTTTGTAAACGTTGTCTAGTGATTTATCAACAATTATATAATTTAGTAGAGCATCAATTGTGTAAGGATATTCTAGAGTGTCGAATTCACGCTGACTCATTATTTTGTTAGATGCATATGCGATTGGTAAAACGTTTTCATTAACGTATAGTTTTGTTCCATTTATGTTTTCAATTTCTGTGTAACCAATTTCAGGATTACCGCTTGATATTAAGTATTTTGTACCACTATAGATGTTGAATAATACATTTGATGTTTGTGTTACTGTGGTGTTATCTCGGTTAATAACTTCATTTTGAAAGATGTTTCTAATAAATGACATATAGTATTTATTTGATAGTGAAGAATATGTTGTTGTTATATTTTCGTTTATATCATAAATTTTATTTGGATTATATAGTATGTAATCTTCGTTACTAGTACGGTAGATAGTTTTATCATTTGTTTTATTTATTAGTTCTTTGTAAGATGTGTTATTTATATTTTTAATATCGGATATTTTCATGTATGATTCACTTGTAGAACTTGCAATAAATGTTGTAAGTGATATGCCGATTATTGTTATGTAAAGTAAGATATTATTTTGTTTTTTTGTGCATAAATACAGGCTTATTAACATTAGTATTATATCTGTAAGTAAAAGATAAATATTATTTTTACCTAGGGCAAAGTAAATAAGGATAGCTCCGCTTAAAAGAATATAAGGTAATAATTTTTTAAGTTTTAACTTATTATCAAATATATTTTTTATTAGTTCACTAATTTGTAGGATTGCTAGTGGTAAGAAAGGTATAAAGCATTTGCCATCAATATACATGAATCCATTTAAGATGTAACTGCTTAGTGGGAATATGATAAATAGTGCTGTTATTATGCTTAGAAAAATTTGTTCTTTTTTCTTAGATATAATACCATTTATGATTGCAATAATGTAGATAAATGTTATTCCCCAAGAGTAGTATGAGTTGTAGAATGTATATGAGTAGTTTTTCATTGGGTTTATTAAATCTAAGAATGTAAGTTTTGAACTTGTTAATGTTTCAATTCTTCCATTTATTAGAGCATATGCAGTTGGAAGGAGTAATACTCCGGTAATTAGGATTGCTGTTGTTACAAAGAATATTACGTTTTTAAGTTTTGTAAAATCTATTTTGTTAGTTTTTAAAATTTTGTAAATTGTATAAATACCAATTGTGATAATTCCAGGTACACTAAAGTAGTAACTTGTTAGAATTAATAGGATTGTGTATATAATTAGCGGTATCTTTTTGCCTTTTTCAAAGTATAGGTCAACACTTTTTAGGGCACCAATCATAAATGGCATATATATGACAAACATTAGGTGTCTATGGAAGTGATATGCAAATGGAGCGTTTAAAGCAAAGATAAGTGATGAGATATAAGCTATTTTAGTGTTGTATTTATTTTTAATCCATATATAGAACATTATGATACTTGTAAAATATATAATAATAGAGATTGCTGGCATATAGATATACATTGGTATAAATGGTAGTAAGTATGATAGCAAAATAATTGGGCTTAATAATCCATAGTATGAGTAGTTGAAGATGTTTTGTCCCATTCCTAGATTAAAAGCAAATGATGGAATTATTTTACCATTACTATAAAATAGGTTTCTAAAGTATTCTGGTAGTACGATGTGCTGATTAGCCCAGTCAATATTAGAACCGAATATGTATCCTTTACAAAGTAGATATATTATTAAAGTTATCATTGGAACAAATAGTGTTCCGATTAGTAAATAATCTTTTTTTTCTAATTTTTTCATTTAAATTACCTCTTTTTGTCAATGAAGATTATAGCAAAAAAGTGCACATTTATCAATGTTTGTGGTATTATGGTGCAAAGGAGAATGTGAAGAAGATGTTAAAAAAGTACGAAAATTTGTTAAATTTGGATGCCACTATAGCAAAAGAACTATTTGATGGGGTTAATTATCCTTGGGAGGTACTACCTCTTATTAAAGATTTTATTTTGAAAATGGGGCCAACTTTATCTGATGAATATATATTATATAAGGAAAATGTTTGGGTTCATAAAAGTGTAAAGATAAGTGAGAAGGCTGATATAAATGCACCAGTAATTATTGGCGAAGGGACTGAAGTAAGACCGGGAGCATTTATTAGGGGAAGTGCGATTATTGGTAAGAATTGTGTAATTGGTAATAGTACTGAAGTAAAGAATGCAATTATTTTTGATAATTGTCAGTGTCCTCATTATAATTATGTTGGTGATGCAATCTTAGGTGATCATGCTCATACTGGTGCAGGAGTTATTTTATCTAATGTTAAGAGTGATAAGAGTAATGTTGTTGTTAAGGATGATGGTGAAATAGCAACTGGGCTTAGAAAAATGAGTGCAATACTTGGGGATTATAGTGATATTGGATGTAATAGTGTACTGTGTCCAGGAACTATAATTGGTGCTCATACTAATGTGTATCCACTTACGATGGTAAGAGGTGTTATTGGTGATTGGAAGATAGTTAAATCAATGGATAATATTATAGATAAGGAGCAAAGATAATGGGAAGATTATTTGGAACTGATGGTGCTAGAGGAATTGCTGGAAGTGAACTTACTGCGGATTTAGCAATGAAGATAGGCGCTAGTTCTGCTTATGTTTTAGGTGAGAATAAAAAGATTAAGGTTATTGTTGGAATGGATACTAGGTATTCTGGGGATATGCTTGCATGTGCTGTTAATGCTGGGCTATTAAGTATGGGTGCTGATGTTATTTTTGTTGGTGTAGTACCGACTCCTGCAGTTTCTTTTTTAGTAACACATTTAAACGCTGATATGGGTGTAATGATTTCGGCAAGTCATAATCCCGCTAAGTATAATGGAATTAAGTTATTTAATAATAAAGGGTATAAACTTGCTGATGAGATCGAAGAAAAAATAGAGCATTACATTTTAGATGAAGAATTACCAGAATGTACTAATATTGGTAGGTATGAGAGAGATGAAAATTTAAAAAATAGATATATTAATTTTTTGTATTCTTTAGCAAATGATTATAATGGTCTTAAAGTTGTGGTGGATTGTGCTAATGGTTCAGCTTCGGCTACTGCGCCTACTTTATTTGAAAAGTTAAATGTTAATGCAGAAATTATTTTTGATAATCCTGATGGAGTAAATATTAATGATAATTGTGGTTCTACTCATTTGGATGCTTTAATTAGTAAAGTTAAAGAAGTTCAGGCAGATTTAGGTATTGCTTATGATGGAGATGCAGATAGATGTTTATTTGTTACTAATGATGGTGATGTTATAGATGGAGATTATGTACTTGCAATTTGTGGTAAATATTTAAAGGAAAAGGGGAAACTTAATAATAATGCGATAGTTGGAACTGTAATGTCAAATTTAGGATTAAGGAAATTTTGTGAAAGTGAGAATATTAATTTTGTTGCGACTAAAGTTGGTGATAGGTATGTTTTAGAAGAGATGCTTGATAAGGATTACGTTATGGGTGGCGAGCAGTCGGGACATGTGATTTTTAAAGAGTATGCAAATACTGGTGATGGTGAGCTTACTTCTCTTATGGTTTTAAATATATTAAGTGAAAGGCAGTGTAAGTTAAGTGAACTAGCGAGTGTTATGGATAAATATCCACAGGTTCTTGTGAATGTTAATGTTACTAGAGAGGGTAAGGCTTTATTTGGTGAAGATGATGAAATCAATGTATTGATTAAAAAGTATGAAGATGAACTTAATGGTGATGGACGTATATTAATCAGGGCTAGTGGCACGGAAAATTTAATTAGAGTTATGATTGAAGGTAAAAATACTGAGGAAATTAGTAGAATGGCAAATGATATTGCTGATTTAATTAATAAAAAGTTTGGTATATAGGTTAAAGGAACACTCGTTATGAGTGCTTTTTTTATATAATAAAATAGGTGAGATTATGGATAGTCAAATTATTAAAATTGCTGGGCTAGTTGTATCACTTATAGCAATAGTTACACCTTTACTAAAGCTTAATACGTCGATTACTAAGCTAAATATGAATACCAAGTTACTTACAGATAAGGTTGATGAACTAACTAAGATGTCATCTAGTCTTGATAAAAGGGTTACTGTATTAGAGGGGAGAAAAAAGGATGGAACTGACTGCGTTTAGTGTAATTTCTTTAGTTACACTTATTGTTGGTTTTATTAGTAAGAAGTTAAGGATTGTAAATAGGAAGTATATTCCTTTGCAAAATGTAATAATTGGTATTATTTCAGGAGTTATTGTTTATTTTGCTGAGATTGAGACTAGTATTTTTCGCTCGATTGTTCTTTGTTTGATTGGAGCTTTATCTGCTGGAGGCGCTTATGATGCTTTGAAGGTAGGAGGTGATAAAAATAAAGACGAATAAAGAGTTTGTTAGTTATTTAAAGACTTTACTTGATCGTAATACGGTTTATATGTGGGGCGAGTTTGGTAGACTGGTAACAAATAATACGATTGATGGCAAGAAGAGGCAGTATCCTAGTCATTATGATGATGCAAAAGTTAAGTATTTGAAAAGTTTAGTTGGTAAGGATTATTATGCTTATGATTGTGCTGGATTAATTAAGTCTTATTTTATGAGCGATTATGGAAATAAGAAGGTAAGTTACATTGCTGGTTATGATAAGGATGCGTATGGGATAACTGTAGGTACTGCTAGTGAGAAAGGAGATATTTCTACGCTTCCAGAGGAAGAAGGTGTGCTTTTGTATATGAAAGGGCACTGTGGTGTGTATATTGGTGATGGTAAGGTTATTGAGTGCACGTCTAATCAAAAAATATCTGGGATAAAGTATGGGAAAGTGTGTAAATCAAATTTAGGCGCTAGACCTTGGAAGACTTGGACTAAGAGTAAGTGGTTATCTTATGTTAAGAATGAACCAGAAATTGTTAAAGAAGATGAGATTAAGGAGGAAGTGCCAAAAGAGGAACCAAAGATAGAAGAACCTAAGGCACCAGAAGTAACTGATAATAAAGAAGCTAAGCCCGATATTCCGGTTGAAGATAAAAAAGAAGAGGTTAAAGAAGAAACTAAAACATTATTTGAAAAAATTTGGGAGTTTGTTTTAAAAATTTTGGATTTGTTAAAAGTTAAAAAATAAAAATTGCACTATTAAAAAAATGATATTTATGCTATATTTATTATGAGGTATGGTATGAAGAAAATTTTAAAGGTTGCTTTAATTTGTTTGATAGTTGTTTTAGCTGGTGTATTTATTTGGTATAAGATAAAACCTAGTAATGATACGAAAAAATTATATGTATCTTGTGGAAATAAGAGCTCTAATTATAATGTTTTAACTGGATATGAACTATCTTTTGATAAGAGTGATGCATGTAAGACAGAGTTTGAAGTAATGAATGTTGATAATACTTATTTAAAGCTTAGAGCAAATAAATATTTTTATTCCCTAGATGGTAATGAAAAGATAAATGAAGCAAAAGTTTCGCAAGATATATTTGTTTTAGCTAATGAAGAGTTAGTTTTATACGGAATAGATAAAAAAACTAAATATATTTTTGAATATAAATAAGAATTTTATGATATAATTTTCTTAGGTGAGATTATGTCAAAGAAATTCTTTTTTTTAATATCATTTTTATTATTTCCAATTATGGTTTTTGCAAAAGATGAGTTTGTGTTAACTTGTGATAAGGGAGAGTATTATATTGACGATCAGTTTATCTGTAGAGTTTCAATTAATCAAGATGCATCTTATGATGAGATCAATTTTAATTATGAATTTGATGATGGTATTGAACTTGTTGATGTAAGAAGTAATTATGAAAAAGTTTGGCAGATAACTAATGATAAGCAAGTTATAAGTGCTAAGACTAAAAGTGATTCACAAGAGACTGGATTACAAGAGTATGGTATCTTATTATTTAAGGCAAAAAAAGATGGAATTCATTCTATTAAATTAACTAATATAAAATCTAAGAACTCTAGTGATAATACGGAAACTACATATGATGATGTAAATAGCGATGTTAAGATAATTTCTACAAACAATAATATTAAGGAGATAAAGATTAATGGAAAGGTTCTTGAAGGATTTACTAATACAGAGAAACTTTATAGTCTGCAGTCATCAGATGAGAAAATTAATATTGAAGTAACTTTAGAAAATGAGTTTGCAACTATAACTGGGGCTGGGGATTATACTTTTGCAAAAAATAGTAATGAACTTATTGTGCCAATAACTGTTTTATCAGAAAATGGAAATCAGAAGGTTGTATTAATAAGATTTTATAAAGATGATAAAATACAATCTGGCAGTTTAAATGGTATTTTAATTAAAGATAATAAAAATAATAATTTAATTATAGATTTTAAATCAGATGTTTATGAGTATTATTTAAATGTTAACTCTAGTGTTACAAGTTTAGAAATTAGTCCAGAGGCAGAAAGTGGTGAGTTTGTTAAGAATTACGGTAAGCAAACTGTTAAACTTTTAAATGGGGATAATGTAGTACAAATAAAACTTAAAGATGGTAATGGAAATATAAGAACTTATTTTATTTTTATAACTAAAACAATAAAGAATGCTTCTAATAATAATTATATTTCTAATTTAAAGATAGATGGATATAATTTAGAATTTAGTAAAAGAGTTAAGAACTATGTATTAGAGATAAAGAAGAATGTTAATAAGTTAGATATTATACCTGTTTTAGAGGATGATAGTGCATCTTATATTATTAAAGGAAATGATAATTTAACTGAGGGCAGTGTAATCAAGATTATTGTTACTGCAGAAAATGGAGCAAGAGCAACTTATCAGATAACCGTAAAATATAAGTCTGTTAATTATGCTTTATATATCTTTTTGGTAGTAGCAGTTGCTGGAGTTGGTTATATTGTAGTTAAGTATAAAGGTGTTATTAAGGATACTTATAAGAGTCTTTCTAAAAAGTTTGAAATTAAAAATAGTGTTAAGAATACTAGTGTTAAGAAATCTGCTGGTAAGAAGGCTCCAGTTAAGAATAAAAAGACTAGTGCTAAACCAGTAGTTAATAAGGAAGTTAAAAAGCAGGTGACTACTAAAAATACAAATACTAAAAAGAAAACAACAAAAAAGAAAAAAACTAATAAAGGTAAAAAGAAAAAGACTTCTAAAAAATCAAAGAAAAAATAATTAAAGTTTTTTCTTTTTTTGTACCATAATATATATATGGAAAATTTTGATTATTTAAGTAGGGATAATATATTAACAACAATTCTTTTATTTTTTGCATTTTCTTTTATTGGTTATTTATGGGAAATGATATTATTTATTTTTAAGAAAAAGAAATTTGTAAATAGAGGATTTTTGAAAGGTCCATGGCTTCCGATTTATGGTTGTGGAATGATTTTGGTATTAGTTTTTTTCAGTAGATTTATGAATAAACCGTTACTTATGGTTATTTTAATTATTTTACTTTGTGGTTTTTTAGAATATATGACGTCTTATTTATTAGAAAAATTATTTCATAAAAAATGGTGGGATTATAAAGATTCTTTTTTGAATATAAATGGAAGAGTTTGTTTTGTCGGTTTGTTATTTTTTGGAGTGGGTGGCGTTATTTGTACGTATTATATTGCTACTTATTTAATTATTAAAATTAGTAATTTTAGATATTCTAATAGATTATTACTTGCATTAGTTTTAATCATTTTATTTATTATTGATAATTGTTGTTCACTTAGAAAACCTAATAAAGGACGAAATATTTCTGTAAATGTTAAAAAGTGAAGTAGGCAATTATTCTTTTTTATGTTAAACTTATAATAGGATGGTGTAAGTATGAATAAGAAAGGGTACACTTTAGTTGAAATTATAGCAGTTATTGCACTTATAGCAGTAATTTGCGGGTTTTTTGTTCTTAATTTTAGTAGAAAAAATAATAATCAATTAGAAGAAAATTATAATAATGAGATTAAAAAAATTGAAAGTGCTGCAGACACTTATGTAATGACTAATAAGTCTAGTAGTGATAGTAAGTATGAGATTATTAAATACACGGCAGCGAATGAAGAAGAGACTTTTTGCTATATAACACTTGAAGATTTAGTTGATGATGGATTTTTAAATAAGATACCAATTAATCCTAAAACTAACGAAGAATTTGAGGGCGTTGTAAAGTTTACTAAATTAAAAGATGGTGCTTATGATTTTAAGTATACTGAAGATGATGATGGATATATATTGTTTGTTTATGAAAAAAATGGAGCAACATCAGTAGGAAGACATGTACAAGCCGTTGTTTGTGATGGTGATACAAATAATGAAATTGCTAGTTGTTCTAAAGGAATTACTCTTCCTTCAATTAAGAGAGATAATGGTATTATTTATGGTTGGAGTACTAATAAAGATGATGAAAGAGCAACTTATATGGAAGGTTCAGCATTAAGTGATTTATTGTCAAATAGTTCTTTTGAAGTTAAAAATAATCGTGTTTATGTATATGCAATAAGTGAAGGAGAAATGAGTGCAACTTGGATTAATATGAATGGTGATAAGACTACGAAAACTTGTAAGTTAGTTAATGATCAAAGATATTGTCAGATTGATGTTCCAGATGAACAAATAAAGTCTTCCGATGATTATAAAGAGTTAATTGAGTGTACTAATTCAAAGTATATAGTTGATGAAAAAGATGGTAAAGTTACAATATCTAATAATGAAGAGTTAAAATGTACTTATGATGTTAAGAATTTAGATATTAAACAAAATAAGATTAAAAAAATTACTAGTACAGATACGATTGAGGTAAAAATTAACTTAATTCTTGTTTTAGATGTATCTGGTTCGATGAGTAGTAATAGTAGACTTTATAATCTAAAGACTGTATCAAAAGAAATGGTAAAAAAGTTAAATTTGGAAAATTCAACAGTGTCAATTATAACGTTTGAATCTTCTGCTTCAACTATTCTTTCTTATAGTAATAATCAATCTTCAATAGATAGTGCAATTAATAGTTTGAGTGCCAGTGGTGGAACTAGTTTCTTATCTGCTATTGGACAGACTGCATCTTTTTTGCAAACTTCTGTAAATGATAAAGATAATTATGTAATATTTTTAAGTGACGGAGATAGTGCTGATACACCAAGAAGTTCAGATGTTGATTATGTTAAAAATAAAGCAAAAGTTTATACAATAGGGATTGGTGGAGCAGTTGCTTCTCAGTTAATACCTTTAGCTACGTCAAGAGATAATTATTATTCATATGATGATGTTAGTGATTCAGATAGTTTAAATGGGTTGTATAAAATATTTGATGATATTATAACGGATATAACAGTAGAGATTGGTGCCGGAGAAGAAAATGCTAGTGGTACTACGGCAAATAAAGGTATTCTTAGTTTAGGTAAAGCTATTATTAATGAGAATAACCCTTTTGAAGTTTATTATAATAGTACTTTATTAAATTCTTATACTGGTGTTAATCAATATTTGACAAGTGATAGCAGTAATTATTCATTTAATGTTTATAAGTATGCGGTTGATAGAGGTATAGCTTATACAGATGTTAATAATTTAAGATTTAGTTATATTTATGAAGAGGAGTAGATATGAGTAAGACAAGAATTGGGATTATTATTTGTTTAGTTATTTTATTTGTTTTAGGTGTTTTATTTGGATACGCTTATATTAAAGATAGGAATGAAAACACAGATGTTATAAGTAATGACTTTCTTACTAAAAATGATTATTTTAAGGATAAAAAGGTTAAAATTTTGGGTGATACTATTGAAATAGATGATAAGGTAATAACTAAGAAGAATGGATATTATTTGATGGATGTTAAGACTGGCGAAGATGAGTTTTATTGCAATTTTGTTGGTGCTGTGCAAAGTGAGTTAGGAGTTTCTTATGATGATGCTTTGAATGTTTGCTTAAAAACAATTTCTGGTGAAGTAGATTTCGGGGTTATTCATGCAGAGAAACAAGATGACAAGACTATTCTTACAGTTAATTATAATGAAAAAACAAAAGTTATAACTGAGAATTTAGCAAGTTTTGGGGATATTGTTAGATTAGATGATTATGTAACTATTAATAGTTCTAGCATAAAGATAAATAATATTTCTTATGGTGTTACTAAAAGTATGAATTTATTTAATTTATGTGGTTATGTGAGTGGTGGCACAGGTGCTTTGAATGTTTCTGTTTATGATAAAAATAAAAGTATAATAGGTACGGAAATATATAATGTTACAAAGAGTGGTAATTTCTGTGTTAATTTCTTTGATTTAAATGATGACGTATATTTTTATAGTTTTAGTTAAATTTTTACTAAATGACTTGATATTATAAAAAAAATTTGATATTATGAATATGCGTTGCAGGTGTGGTTCAATGGTTAGAATATAACCTTGCCAAGGTTGGGATGGGAGTTCGATTCTCCTCACTTGCTCCAGAAGCAAAAATCGTCGCACCAAAGCGATGTTAATGATTAAATCAATCAGAAATGATTGATTTTTTTGTCGT
>CAKOOK010000008.1 GCA_934098515.1 uncultured Bacilli bacterium | reverse complement strand
TTTTACTGGATTTTTAGGGAAATTAAAAAAAGAAACTCCACTTTATTGCTAACGAGAAGTTATCTTTGAATTTAACGTTTATTCTATGAACAAATTTTTAAATTTTTACAAAAAAAATCGCATTTTTGCGATTTACATTACAGCTTGAAATAATAGAACTCCAAACCAGAAACCTGCTACTATGGTGATAGCACAAATTCCAATTGCTAGTAATGTTTTACTTTTCTTGTTCATTCTTTCTCACCTATTATAATGATATCATAATCAAAATATTTTTTAAAGATTTTTTAGATATTTTCTTTAATGTATTTTGTAATGTATTCTAAGACTTCATCTTTTGGTAAGTCGATGCTTTCAGATTCTTTTCTTAGTTTAAATTCAACTAAACCATCATTTAGTTTTTTACCTATAGTGATTCTTATTGGAATACCAATTAGGTCCATATCATTAAATTTAATACCAGGACGCTCTTCTCTATCGTCTAATAGGGTATCGATTCCGGCTTTTTCTAAATCATCATGTAATTTATTGGCATAGTTCATGCAATTTTCATCATTAGTGTTAAGTGCACATATTGCTACTTTAAATGGTGCTATATTTAGTGGCCAGATAATACCTTTGTCATCGTTGTTCTGTTCTACGTATGAAGCTAGGATTCTTCCTGGGCCAATACCATAGCATCCCATTACTACTGGGTGGGATTTGTTGTTTTCATCTAGGTATGTTAAGTCAAATTTTTCGGAATATTTTGTTCCTAGTTTGAATGTATTACCTACTTCAATACCTTTTTTAAAGTATAGTTTTCCACCACATACTGGGCATGTATCACCTTCTTCAACGTTGACGATATCTGCAGATATATCATAGGTAAAGTCTTTAGTGTTAGCGTTAATATAGTGATATCCTTCTTTGTTAGCTCCAACAACAAAATTAGTCATGTTTAGTACTTCTTCATCAACAATAATTTGTGCTCCAGTTAAATTAATTGGACCAGTAAAGCCTGGGCAAGCATTAGATGTACTAATAAGAGCATCGTCTGCAAAGTTAATTTCATTACATTTTAATAATTTAGTAACTTTGGTTTCATTTAGAGTTCTGTCTCCTCTTATGAAAAAAATAGTTAGTTTTCCATCGATGTTCATTAAAAGGGCTTTAACTGTTTTCTTAATATTAATATTTAAAAATTTAGATACTTCTTCAATAGTTTGCATATTAGGAGTTTCAATTAATTCTTTTTCTTTTAGTTCTTCTTTGTTAACTTCGTCTGGAATATGCTTTGATACTTCTATATTTGATGAGTAGTCACATTTATCACATAATACTATAGTGTCTTCACCAATATCAGTTATTGCTTGAAATTCTTCTGATAGTGAGCCACCCATTACGCCAGTATCTGCTTTAACAATTGCATAATTTAGTCCAATACGGTTAAATATTTTTTTATAAGCCTCATACATTTTATGATAAGAAATATCTAATCCATCTTCATCTTTATCAAATGAGTATGCATCTTTCATAGTAAACTCACGAACTCTGATAAGTCCATATCTTGGACGAGGTTCATCACGGTATTTAGGTGCTTGCTGATAGATTGTAAAAGGTAAGTCTTTATAACTTCTAACCATATTTTTAGCCGCTACAGTAAATAATTCTTCATGGGTTGGCCCTAAAACGTAAGGTTTAGAGTATCTATCTTCTAAGTGGAACATTGAACTACCAAGAGAGTTTACTCTACCACATACTTCATAATATTCTTCTGGAATTAGACTTGGCATTAATAGTTCTTGGGCTCCAGCGTTGTCCATTTCTTCTTTAATTATATTTTTTATGTTATTAAAGGTACGTAAACCTAGAGGCATGAACATATAGATCCCTGCACCTATTTTTTTAATCATACCACTTCTTACAAGTAGGTTACCACTTGTACTATCTTCATCTTTAGCATTCTCTCTTAATGTGTAGAAAAAGTTTGTTTTTAGTTTCATTTTTATCCTTCTTTCTAATGAAAAAAGATGATACCTAAAGGAGCATGTGTTATGCGGTACCATCCTTATTTTTACTTAATTTTGATAACGGAATTACCCGATTTGTTTTTTTTAAGAGGAGGATTTATTATCTTTATCTACCTATATTACAGCAGCATAGGCTCTCTTTAAGATTAGTTTTAATAAATATGTCTCTTACAAATTTCTATTAATATTTTAGATTATTTTTGCTTTTTAGTCAATTGTTTTTAATGGATTATAGCAGGTCTTTTTTTATTTTCTTTTAATGTACTTTCGTAATCGGCGAAGATATCGATAAAACTATTTGTTTTGTATAGGTCAATTAAGCCTTTATACATGTTTAGTAAGTTTAGTTTTTCAACCGGAGTAGCACATATTTTGTTTAGTTCATCGTTGTTTGAAATGATTACCTGAATTGGTAATAATAATGTTTGTTCAAATAAATATCTGCAGAAGTTTTCTGGTGCCATAACTGTTTCTGGAATATAGATACCATCTTCGGCTTTTTTTAGGCCCATTATAAAGTATGGTGTAATTGCTTCGTCACTTGGAGTAAAAAGGATTTTTGTACTATCTCCAGGGAACATTGAACCTGTTTCTTTATACTTTTCTTTATCGAAGTTTATAACACCAAAGTCGAATGTTTCAAATGTTGATAGTTTGGAAAAAGCTATACATCTAATCATTATTTTATAATAGTTTAATATTTTGTAACTTTTTGAGGTTGCATCGTGTTTAATGATATCGTCTGCTCTTTCTATTATTATTTTTAATAGTTCAAATGATGATGTTTGTGTGCCTGGTTTTAAGCCAAATTCTTTTATTCTTACTGGCTCCATGAAGTCACTAATAAGATTTTTATAGTTAATGCCTAGAAGATGGGCTAGGTTTTTTGCTAAGATTTCAAAAGTAAATTCTTCTCCATCACTTAACATAAAGTTATAACTTTTATCTTGATATTTTTGTTCGTAAGCTTTGAAAGCTGAACGCAAGTTTTCCATTACTTCGGCAGCATAGTTAATGCCTGGAAATGGTACATCTTTTGTATGTGTTGATACGTATTGTAATTCTTTTCTACTAATCATAATAACCCCCATATTTGGCTAGATTATAACATATTTTTTGCATTTAGTCAAACAAGTGTTCTTATGATAGGCTTTCAGTTATGATTTCTTGTTCTAGTTTTAAGTTAATGCCATACTCTTTTTGGCATTTATCTTGAATTATTTGGATAAGTTTAAGGATATCTTTTGATGTTGCACTTTTTTTATTTATTATGAAGTTAGCGTGTTTTTCACTTATGTATGCATCATTTATATGGAAGTTTTTAAGACCTAGGCTTTCAATTATTCTTCCTGCGTAATCGTCTTCTGGATTTTGAAAGACACTTCCGGCTGATGGGTATTCTACTGGTTGTGATTGTTTTCTTTTTTGAGCACATTCTTTGATTATATTCAGCGATTTTTCTTTATTACCTTTTTCTAGTTTGATGGTTGCACTTAAAATTATAACATCTTTATTTTTTAAATTAGTTTGATGGTAAGATGCTTTAATTTCGTCTTTAGTTATTTCTTTTATTTGATTATTTTCTAGAATTTTAATTTTGGTTATGTAGTCTAGGATGCTATGCTTGTATGCTCCAGCGTTATTCATGATTGCTCCACCTAGGCTTGCAGGAATACCAGAAGCCCATTCTAAACCTGTTAAGTTATTATTTATGGTTATATTTACAAGATTTGGTAAAAGGACGCCTGCAGATACTGTTATTTCATCGTCTTTTATCTTTATGTCTTTTATGTTTAGGTGAATAATTGTTCCATTTATATGTTCTGGAAAGATAAGGTTTGAACCATTACCAATTATTTTATAGGGCTTCTTAATGTTGTTTATTAATTTAGTTAGTTCTTCTTCGCTTTCTACTTCAATAAATGTTTTACATACTGAGTTTAGTTTATAAGTATTATAATTTTTTAAATTTTTATTTTTAGTTATTTTCATAGTACTCTCCTACTCTTATTATATAATAAAAAGGCAAGATTTACCTTACCTTCTTAGTTCTTCTAATTTTTTCTTTTCTTCTTCAAGTTTTTGTCTATCTAGTTCAACTATTTTTGCCGGTGCTTTATTTACATAGTTTTCATTTGCTAGAAGAGTTTCTCTTCTTAGAATAGATGCTTCTAATAATTTAATTGCTGCCTTTTTAGCTTCAACGTCTTTTTCTGTTTCTAGTTTTTCAAAGAAGATAGTTGCTTTTATTTTGTTAGAGAATACTTTATAAGATTTAATACCTAAAGGTTCTTTTACTAGGTTGTCGTCTAGTTTAAGCATTTTAACGATAAGATTGTTATCATCAGTTGTATCAAACATTACTTTTAAGTCTTTAGTCATTGCATTTTCTGCTTTTATATTTCTAAAGTTCTTTATAAATTCAATTTCGTCATCCACTATTTCTTCTTCAAGTGCAAATTCATATTTTTTATCATGTTTAGGATATTTAGAAATCATAATAGATTCGTCTTCTTTTACAGGTAGCATTTGATAGATTTCTTCGGTTACATATGGCATAAATGGATGAAGAAGTTTTAAGATGCCAGTTAGAACTGTAATTAGAACCGACTTAGTTGTAACATCTTCAGTGGTATATTTAGCCATTTCAATGTAGTAATCACAGAAGTAATTCCATGAGAAATCATATATAGCTGCACATGCATTATTGAATTCAAACTTATCCATATATTTTTTAGTTTTTAGGATTGTTTTTTCATATTTAGTTAAAATCCATTTATCTTCTGGTTTAAGATTTTCTAAATTTATTTCTTTTAAGGAGTTTGTACTAGATAAAACAAATCTTGATGCGTTCCAAATTTTGTTGATGTAGTTCCATGCCGCTTTAATTTTATCTTCGTCAAAACGCATATCTGTTCCTGGTGCTACATCGCTTACTAGGTAGTATCTTAGGGCATCTGCTCCATAAAGCTTAACCATATCAAATGGGTCAATCCCGTTACCTAAACTTTTTGAGAATTTTCTTCCTTGTTTATCTCTGATTAGCCCATGAATTAAGCAGTGTTCAAAAGGTCTTTTTCCTAGTAGTTTTTCGCCTTGGAAAGTCATTCTATTTACCCAGAAAGGAATAATGTCGTAACCAGTAACTAAAGTGTTGTTTGGGTAATACCTTTCTAGATCTTCTGTATTATCAGGCCATCCTAGGGTTGCAAAAGGCCATAATGCACTAGAGAACCACGTATCAAGTACGTCTGGATCGGCAGTCCATCCTTCTTTTTCTGGAGGATTTACACCAACATAAACTTCATCACCTTTATACCATGCTGGAATTCGGTGTCCCCACCATAACTGACGTGATATACACCAATCGTAAGTTATTTCCATCCAGTGATTCATTGTTTTTTCAAATCTAGATGGCACAAAGTGTACTTTAGTTTTAGAATCTTTTTGAAGTTCTAGTACTTTATCAGCTAGTGGTCTCATTTTAACAAACCATTGTTTTTTAATCATTGGTTCAATGATAACACCAGTTCTTTCAGAGTGCCCTACTTCATGTTTGATTGGTTCGGTTTTAATTAGTAAGCCTTGTGCTTCTAGTTCTTTTACTACTTCTTTGCGGCATGCTTCTCTAGTCATTCCTTCATATTTACCACATTCACTATTCATAGTAGCATCATCATTCATAATAATAATTCTTGGTAAGTTATGACGAAGTCCTACCTCAAAGTCATTAGGGTCTGATGCTGGAGTTATTTTAACTGCACCAGTTCCTTTAGTCATATCAGCATGCTCATCAGTAATAATAGGAATTAATCTATTTGTAAGAGGTAATTTAACTTTTTTACCAATAAAATCTTTGTATCTTTCGTCACTAGCATTTACTGCTACAGCGGTATCACCAAATAAAGTTTCTGGTCTTGTTGTTGCTACTACTACATAATTAGTATCATCTTCTAAGTAATATTTAATATGATAGTAAGCACTTTCTTCTTCTTTATATACAACTTCTTCATTTGATAAAGCTGTCATTGCTACTGGATCCCAGTTAATTAGTTTTTCACCTCTATAGATAAGTCCTTCGTTATAGTAGTCAATAAATACCTTTTGAACGGCTTTTTCAATACCTTTATCTAAAGTAAAGCGTTCTTTAGAATAGTCAAGAGATATACCAAGGGAAGCCCACTGATTTCTAATTACGTCAGCATGTTCATTAGTCCATTTCCAGCATTCATTTAAAAAAGCATCACGACCAATAAGATATTTTTCTCTTCCTTGTTCTTTTAGACGAGCTACTACTTTAGCCTCTGTTGCTATAGCAGCATGATCCATTCCAGGAAGCCATAAGCAATCATAACCTTCCATTCTTTTATATCTGATGATAGCATCTTGAAGTGCTACATCCCAAGCATGACCTAAGTGAAGAACTCCAGTAACGTTTGGTGGAGGAAGCACTATACAATAAGGCTTCTTAGTTTTATCTCCACTTTTAAAATATCCCTTACTTTGCCAAAATGAATATTTACCCTTTTCAACTTCTTCATGATTATATTTAGTATCTAACATGTTTTCATCCTCTTTTCTATATAATTGTTTATTTTATCAAAATAATCTTTATAAAATTCTTTATTTTCTAAATTATCGTATATTTTATTTATGTAGTTAAAGTCTTTTAATAATTCAAAAGTATAAGCATAATTGATATCATAGACAAGTGCTAAAATACTTAATACTTTATCAGCATATGTTTTAACATATTTATTTGTAATAGTTACACCTTTATTAAATTCTTTAAATACTTCTTTACTAATAACATTAGTGTTATTTTCCATAACTATTTCTCTTTGACTTAACTGATAGATAATATCTAGCTTATCAGCATCTCTTATAAGCATACAAAATTTATCTTTTTTAAGTGTGCTTGGTAGTTTTAATTTATTATGGTAATAAATAGCATCTAGTAATTTTTGTTTGTCACTTTCTTTAATATTAAATCTTAAAGTGTTTTCTTCTTTGTTTAGAAGATATGCTCCGTAAGAGCCATGATCCATATTCTTATTAAAACATTTATACATAGTCCACTCATCAAATCTGCCAATGTCATGAAGTAAACCAATTTGAGTAGCTAACTTAACATCCTCTAAAGGCCAAGATAAATTCTCTGCTATCTTTTTAGATAAAGTGCTTACCCTTTTAGAGTGATAGTACTTTCTTCTAATTGCTCCTTCATTAAAATCAAAATTATTATAAACAAATTCTTCAAACTCACGATACATATTAATCCCTTTCTTTAAAAAAATAGTTATAAACGTAAGGGTGAGATAATTCACGGTACCACCTTACTTTTATAACTATTGTTATTCTTTAGATATTTAACGCATATTAACGATTTTTCTCCACTGCAACCTTCATATTTTTTTATTATTAACTTTCACCAAATGTTAACTCTCTATAAACAAAATAAATATTACTCCTCAGTTTCTCTGAAAACTAAAGTTATTATATATTATTTTTTAAAAATTATCAAGTGTACTCTTGCTTAAGAAATAAAATATTGCTATAATTATTTTAGAATAAAAGGTGGTGGAAAGATGGATGAATCACAAAAAAAAGATGAAGTTATGTTAGATGCAAGTCAGCTTTCTGCACCAAATAATGACCTAGTTAACTTTAATTATGAAGAAGTACCTATTACTGATATAGTAAATAATATTATTTTAGATGGTATAAAAAGAAAAGCATCAGATATTCACTTTGACCCATATGAAAAAGGTCTTAGAATTAGAATGCGTATAGATGGCTCATTAATGGATTATAGTCATGTTCCTTTATATATTCAAAAGAATATGATTACAAGAATTAAAATTATTGCTGGAATGAATATTACTGAGTCACGTATTCCACAAGATGGAGCAATTAAGAATAAACTTGAAAATGTAAATGTGGACTTACGTGTCTCTTCTCTGCCAACTAATTTAGGTGAAAAAATCGTTATTCGTATTTTGGATTACTCAATGAGTAGTGCTGGTATTGAAGAATTAGACTTTAATAAAGAAAACTATAATAAAGTTATTAAAATGATGAATGAACCAAATGGTATTATTTTAGTTACTGGTGCTACTGGTACAGGTAAATCTACAACTGTTTACTCTATTCTTCAAAGATTGAATACTGAAGATAGAAATATAATTACTGTAGAAGATCCGATAGAAATGAATATTGAAGGTATCAACCAAGTTCAAGTTATATCTGAAATTGGACTTACATTTGCTAATGTATTAAGAAGCATTTTAAGACAAGACCCAGATGTTATAATGATTGGTGAAATTCGTGATGATGAGACCGCTAGAATTGCTGTTAGAGCATCAATTACTGGACACTTAGTACTTTCTACTATCCACACTAATAACTCACTAAATACTATTGAACGTTTAACAGATATGTCCGTTGAAAGATACTTACTTGGTGCAGCACTTACTGGTATTATTTCTCAAAAACTTGCTAGAAGACTTTGTAAACATTGCCGAACTAGTAGAGCTGCTACTGATTATGAGAAAAAAGTATTTAAAGAAGCATTAAATATAGATGTTAAAGAAATATATGAACCACACGGATGCGAATATTGTCACCAAGGTTATGCCGGTCGTATTGCTATTCATGAAGTACTTTTAATAAATCAAGAAATAAGAGATGCGATAGTTAGAAATGCACCAAAGCCAGAACTTAGAAAGTTAGTTTATAAATCAGGAACTATTACAATGCTTCAAGATGGACTAGCTAAAGTTGTAAGTGGTGAGACAACATTTGAAGAAATACTTAAATTAATTGATTTAGAAGATGACTTAGGAACTAATACAAACTTAGGTTTAGAAGAAACTATTAAAGACTCAGAAATAAATAATAAAGCTAGAGACTATGAGATTTTAGACTTGTAGTCTTTTTTTTCATAAAGAAAGAGATAACTTTTGTTACCTCTACTCTGTTTTCATTATTTCTGATATTTTTATTTTAGCATTAGCAATACTCTTTTCATCTGATTTCATGACGTATGCTTTTAGGCCACCAGTTGAGTATGTTGTATCATAACTATCTAAACCTGTTAAACTAATAGATTCTATTTGCCATTTAATATTTTTATCTAGTTGCATGTTAACTAAATCTGTTATGTCTTTTTGCTCTATGTTTGTCATGACACCATTTTGTAAGCTGCTAAGAAGTTTATTATATTTTGTTAGGATTGCTGGGCTTATTGCTTTATTAATAACACCTTCAATTATTTGACTTTGATGTTTACCTCTAGCATTATCACCACCAGCAAATTGATGTCTATTTCTTGCATATGCTAGTGCTTTTTCACCGCTTAATGTTTGTCTTCCAGGTTTAATATAAATCATTTTAGTACCGAACTGTCTTTGAGAGTTTTGTTCACATATTGTGTTAGAGCCACAATCTATAGAGTCATTATATCTATAGTCTGGTCTATCTACATTTACTTCAATACCTCCTAAGGCATCAATTATTTTAATAAATGATGTGAAGTTTACTCTAGCGTAGTAGTTGACGTCTATATCAAGTAGTTTTCCAACTGTATTAGCACTTTCTAATACACCATATATTCCAGCGTGTGTTAGTTTATCTTTAGCTCCTTTACTTGCTAAAGTAACGTAATAGTCTCTAGGAATACTTATAATTAATACTTTACCTTCTACTGGATTAACTACTGCTAGTAAGTTAACATCACTTCTAGCTGACTTATTTACTCTACCACTTGTATCAATTCCACTTAAATATACTGCAAATGGTTTTTCAGTAACTTTAACTGATTTTAGTTTGTTATTACTTTTCATAGTAATATCATAAGAACCGACTAATCTTAGTTTTTTGGCTTTATCATAACTTTCTTTATAGATTTCCATTAAACCACTGTTGACATATATAGCGTCGTTATCTTTATCTAATACGCTAGTTACTGCTTCATCTATATTATCGTAGTCTTTTTCTTTAAAAGAAATTTCATTGTTTAACTTTTCAATTGCTTTATCACTTGGGGAGTAAACAGATATTTTCTTGTTGTCTAAATCTTTAACTTTTTCATATTTAGAATCATCTAAAACATAAACATCGTATGTTTCAGTTCTGACGCCAATATCAAATATTTTGTTAAAGAAGGTTATTGTTCCAAAGGCATAGTTAATGCCCGCTATTTCTATTCCCATTATAATTAGTGTAAGTATTATACTTATTACTTTTATATAACCTCTTGTCTTGCGGCATAGCATACATACAATAAAGAATATTATGAATGCAAGTACTACCATACCTGGAACTAAATATTTATATGGTAATACATTAAAATATGTAAGGGTTCCAGCTGCAAATACGGTTAAAATTACAAGTATTAAAGCTAACACTCGGTATATTTTTAATTTCTTTTTTTTCTTTTTCATAATTCACCTGCATCTTTATCTTATCATATTTTAAATATTTATAACGGGCGTTGTAAAGAAAAAGGAATTAACTTTACGTTACTTCCCTTTTGTATAGGCTTCCATGTTATAGTTTGTTCCAAGATTTACTTCAGTTATTTCAAATTGAAGGTTATATAAATCATTTATTTTATTGATTTGGGATTTTATACTTTCTTCTTTGTATAGCCCGTCTATTTCAAGCATTTCTTTTAGTTTTTCTCTTTCTCCATAAGCCTTATGGAATAGTCCTCCATCATATTCAGCAGAATCGCTTTCAAACATTCTCTTATAATCAGTCTGGAACATAATATTTTGCGGAGAAACGTTTTCTTTAGCATTATTCCAAGAATCATAGATGAACTGAGATTTGCTTTCCCACTCATCATCAAGAAGTTCATATTCATTTTTTTCTTTAACACTAGGTGCTTCTTTTTCTTGTAAGCCAAAGTATGTAAGTTTAGATAATGGAACATCTAACTTAATAGTATCTCCTTCTTTAAGATTATCTGGATTAGTAATACCATTAATCTCACAAATATGATTTATTTCACTAGTTATGTCTGCCTCGTTGGTTTTATATGTTTTAACTAAACTCCAAAGGGTATCTCCCTTTTTTAAAGTGTAGTTAATTCTTTCTGTTTCTTCTTTTTCAGGATTACTTACAATACCAAAGTTAATAAGTTTTGATAAAGGTACATCAAGTTTTAAGGTTGTGTCTGCAGCAAGGATACTTTTTTCTTTAATGTTATTTAGTTTACAAATATTTTTGATTTCACTTACTATTTCACTATTTGTATCGCAATATTTACTAGCAATTGACCATAGAGAGTCACCAAACTCAACTGTATATGTTATTCTTTGAGTTTCTTCTTTAACAGCCATTACAGTCTCAGAAGTAGTCGTGTCTTTTATTTCTTCTTTTTTACCAAATGTACATCCAGTTAAACTTGTTAATGTAATAGTACCAGCAAGTATTAGAGATGCTGCTTTAACAGTTTTTTGTTTATCATAAATACTGATTGTTCCAAATTTACGTTTTAATTCTTTTAAGCTAGTTCTAAATCCAGCAATAACGGCTTTTTTAGATACTTTATTAATATTGTTTGGATATACTGTTACTTCTCCATTAACATTTTGGCTTTCAACATTTCCATTAACTTTGTATTTTTCTGATATTTTCATCTACTCTCACCTATTTTAAGTATATAATATTATTTTAATTATAACAAGTCCCCAATTAGAGTTAGGTCTTCTAAGGATTCTATCTTAACTTTAACCATCATTCCTCTTTCTAGGTGCTTTTTTACTTTAATTCTTAAGTAGTTATCCGTGTAGCCATATATGTAACCATCTTTATATTCTTCAGTTAAAAAGGTTACTTCTCTGCCAATATATTTTTGATAATATTCTTTTTCTAATTTTAGAGATAACTCTAGCATTTGATGTGTTCTTTCATCTTTTTGTTTGTCTGATACAATATTTTTCATTTTTGAAGCTGCTGTACCATTTCTTTTAGAATATGGAAATACATGAATTTTACCAAATTTTAATTTCTCAGCATTTTTAAGGCTTTCATTAAAATCTTCTTCAGTCTCAGTTGGAAAACCAACAATAAGGTCGGTTGTGATATTAATGTCTGGTTTTATTTTTCTGATTTTATTTATTATTTCATTAAATTCTTCGATTGTATATTTACGATTCATCATCTTTAAAGTGTTATCGCAAGCACTTTGAACTGGTATATGCATATGCTTACATAATTTTGGATTATCTCTTAATTCAGTTAGAAATTCATCATTATTAATTTCAGTTATTTCAATACTACTTATTCTAATTCTCTCTAGTCCATCTAGTTTACTTATTTCGTGAATTAGTTTAGTAAGATTAGGATATCTTCCAGTATGAATACCGGTTAAAACAATTTCCTTAAAGCCATCAGCAACTAGCGTTTTTATTTCATTATAAGCACTATCAAAATCTTTAAAACGTACGCGACCTCTAACATAAGGAATTATACAGTATGAGCAGTAATTATCACAGCCGTCTTCTATTTTTATAAAAGCACGAGTTCGATCATAATTTTTAGTAATTTGCATTTCTTCAAATTCAGTTTCTTGTAAATTATAGATTTTCTTAATTTGTTTTTTATTTTTTAGATATTCTTCTAAAAGAGTTACGATTAAAGTTTTATCTTTATTACCAAGTATAATATCTATGTCTAAGTCTTCTAATTCTTTAGGATCTTGCTGAGTATAGCAGCCGCAAACTATAATTACGGCATTAGGATTTTCTCTTTTAGCTTTTCTAATTATTTTACGGTCTTTTGCATCACTTTGGTTTGTTACTGAGCATGTGTTTATTACTACTACGTCTGGCGTTTCTTCTAAGGAAACTATTTCATAATTATTATCTAGAAAGATTCCTTTAATTACTTCTGATTCATAAAAATTAACTTTACAACCTAATGTTTCAATTGCTACTTTCATGTTTACCTCCTAAAAAAAAGCCACTAATGGCTTAAATCTTTTTGTAATTCTTTTAATGCCTTTAGAAAATTTTCTTCTTCTTCATATTCAAACATTTTTACATTTAATTTTGGCATTTCAAGAGTATTTTCATTTTTATCTTCACTGATAGATATTTTTCTTACTTCTAATTCAGGAATAGGATTACGATACTCATCATCATAATTAATGTTGATTTTATCTTTATTTTTAATAAGTTCATCGTAACTAATGATTGCATTGTTTTCTTGTTCTTCTTCATAACTAGTTAATTTTATAGTTTCTGGTTTATAGTTCTTTTCTATATTTTTACATACTGCTTCAATATCAAAACCATCTTTACCTAAAACTACTTCTTCATCATCACCACATTTTATTAGATAAATAATATATACTAATAAAATGATTAATAATACAGTACCAATAAAGAAGAAATAATCTCCCATACTAAGTGAATAAATAAACCCCATTAAATTTTCTAATAAATCTTTCATAATAACACCAAAATTTCTTTCTATTATACATTATTTTTTTATTTTTTCAAGAGCAAAAGAAGAGGATCATGCTGATAAAATTATTTAATCCATGCAAGAAGATTGGATAGTAAATGTTGTCTTCTTTTTTGTAAATATAAGCAAGTACCATTCCCATTGTTACGTAGGGAATACTGCTTATTAAAGCATATGTGATATTTAAGTCTGTTGGAAAAATATGTAAGAAACCAAAGACTAAACCACTTGTAATTATAAATAAATGTTTATTTTTAATAATTTTACTAATACCTAATCTAAAGATTCCTTCTTCAACAAAAGGCGTTGTAATACTACTTGTAAGTAGCATTAAGATTGGAGCACTAGTTGTATATAAATTTATTGTTTCTTGATTTTCGCTTATGTTTATATCAAAACCACCTACTGCACATAATGCTGCCATTACTAGACTACTTAATATTTTAATAACCCAGAACATGCAGAAGTATTTTATAATCTTTTTAACGATACCATTATCTTTTATTATAGTTTTATCTTTTATTAAATCGGTACCATATAAAGCAAATATTAATACTGATAAGAGAACTTCAGTTGCTGATGAAATAACTACTATATCTTTATAATCTATTATTGCAAGGCTCATACTCTTTATACCAAGGGCAAGTAATGAGCTAAGTGTAAAAAAGAATACTAAAATAATTACAAATTTAATAATATTAATTAACTTTTCTTTCATATTTACCTCACATTATATTACTATAAAGAACACTAGCTAGTAATATATAAATACTATAAGTTACAATACTTGTTACTATATTATTATTTTTTCTATAGATAAGTGCTAGTAACATAAATAGTATAAATGTTAGACTAGAGTTTACTATCATGTAACCTATGCTTCCTTTAATTAGATAAGCGTTATATAATGCTGCGGCTAGTCCTGAAGCAAAAATGCTTCCACTATAACTGAATAAGCGATTAACTCCTAAATCAAAAATTGTAACTTTTAAATAAGGAATCAAAATAATGTTTTTTAAAAACTCTAATATAAGGTCTAAGTTAAATGGTTTATTAAAAATATTATAGAAACTTATTCCATTATAATTAATGTAAAAACTCTTAGCTATTACTGATAAAATATAATTGCATACTAACATTGTTACAAATATTATTAGAAAAGCTATAAAGGCATAAACCATATTACTCATAAATTTTCTTTTGAATTTCTTAAACTCGCTTTTTAACTCTGGCTTATAAATAAGATAGATAAAAAAGGAAATCAGAACATATAAAATTATGCTTGTAAATGTCTTACTAATATTTATTTTGAACAGTGACAGAAACTTATAAAAGTATTCTTCAGAGAACAATAATATTATAAAACTTAATAGTAATCTAATTAAATTAACCGCAAAATCTTTCATAACTTCTCCCTACTATATTTATGATAAATCATTTATTTTTTGCTCGCAATAGGTTACATTTAATTTACAAGTTGCTTGACGTAATTAGACACTTTTCAAATCTGTATATTTTATTAAATAAATCTTCTTATTTTTATAAAATGCATAAAAAACATTGTTTAAGTCAGTGTCTTGTTTGTTTAAATAATTAAGAAGCCAGTACTTACTGTGTCTTATTTCTTTAAGTGTTTTTGATTGAATAACTCCATCGACAATAAGAGCAAGTGGATATGTTCCTTCTGTTTTAAATAAGTTGTATTTAAAGATGCTAAGTTTACCATTGGTTTCTAAAAAGGCATATTCGACGTCTTCAATTGATTTAATATTATTTTGTCTTAGGCTTAATAAAAGGTCATCTAGACTATATCTTTGTTTAATCATTTCCTTATAGTTTAACACACCTTTATTTATTATAATGCTTGGCTTACCATCTAAGAGATTTCTAAAGGTTCGTGATTTAATTGATATAAAAGCAAAGATAATCTCGATTAGAACTAGAACTGATATGGGTGCTACAGTTAAAACTAATGGATCGTTTATATTTTCAATACTAATAGCAACTAGTTCTGCTATTAAGATAGATACTATTAAATCAATAACTCCTAACTGGCCTATTTCTCTTTTTCCCATTAAACGATAACTAAGCATAATAAAAAAATAAAAGAACATAGTCCTAAATATAGCAACAAATAGTTTCATAAGATCACCAATATTATATTGCTTAATTTTAGTTTTTATTATTCACTTTACTAATAATTTATGATATTATTAATTTATGATAAAGATAGTGTTTAAAATATATGGTAACTCAATAAATGCTTATAAGCTATTAAAAGATACGCCAAAAGAAGATTTGAATAAGACAAATGTCATTGATACTAAGGAATTAGTTTTTTCTGATATTTATATTAAGAATAATCTTGATTTAGTATCTTCATTTTTGAATGTTATAATTATTAAGCGTAAGATAAATACTGCATGTGTTAAAGACTTTGAACTTACTAGTGTTGTACTAGATATTATTAAAACTATTCCAAATATTACTAATCTAATTATTAAAGCTGATGAAGTTATTAATTATGATATATTTTTAAAACTTTTAGAAAATAATTATTTAGAGAATCTTGAAGTATATGATTTTCCTAGAATACTTTTAGATAGACTTGATACTAATAAAAAGATTGTTGTTAAAACTAGAACGGAAATTTTATTTGTAAGTAACTTTATGAAAGTTAATAATCTAAATACTTATTCAGATATTTATTATAAAAAAAATATTATCATTTCTTCCCTTACTAAAGAGGATCAAAATGATTTAATTACATTTATTAAGATTAATAAATATTTAAAAGAGATTACTTTTAAAACTTTTACTATAGATTCATTTGATTTTATAATGAATTTACTTATTCAAAACTCTAAAGAAAATATTAAGATATGTTTCGACTATGATAATTTAAAGGATACGGATATTAATGTTATAAGTAAATATAAGAAGGTTAATGAAAGATTACTTATTAATTCTAATATTACTTTTAAGATTAATTATAGTGATGAATATAAAAAGAATAATCTGTTTAAACAGTTAAATATAAACTTTATTAAGGTATCTCTTGGTGCGGTTATATTAGTAATAATCTTTATGATTGGTATTAATTATTATAAAAATTATGTAGATGAGCAGCACTATCTTGGTATTGAAAATAATTTAAAAGAAATAATTAAGGTAAATCAAAAGAAAAATGAAGATGAAAGTCCATTAGATGTTATTGAGCCTGGTGAAGAAGATTTAACAACGACAACGACTACTACTAGTGTTTATGATATTCAATATGAGAAAGTTTTTTCTACACTTCAAGAGATTAATAAAGATACCGTTGGATGGCTTACTGTAAATAATACAAGAATCGATTATCCGGTTGTACAATCTAAAGATAATGATTATTATTTAAAACGAGATTATTATCAAAGTAAAAATCGTCATGGTTGGATATTTATGGATTATCGTAATAATCCTGATGAATTAAATGAAAATACAATAATATATGGGCATAATCTAGCTAACCAGACAATGTTTGGTACATTAAGATATGTGCTTAACTCTTATTGGTATAAAAAAAGTGCTAATCAAATTATTACTTTTAATACACCTAAGCAAAATATGAGATTTCAAATATTTTCAATTTATAAAATTCCTACAACTAATGATTACTTAGATGTTACTTTCCCTACTACTGATGCATATCAAGCATATATTAATTTAGTAAAAGGCAGAAGTATTTATGACTTTAATGTTGAAGTTAATACTGATGATAAAATTCTTACTTTATCAACTTGTGCTAATGGTAATGACAATAGACTTGTAGTTCATGCAAAATTAATAAAAGAAAGCTGATGATTAAGCTTTCTTTTGATTTTCTTTAATAACTTCTAATATTGCTCTCATTTGACGATATTCATCTAAAGTAAACATATCATTATCATTTTTCTTTTCAACAACAACATTTTCAACTTTTGGTTCATAAACGACTTGTTTTCTTACCTCTTCGATAGTTTTGGGTAATTCTGGTTCTTCGTAAAAGTTTTCTTCCGTCTTTGGTTTAGATAATATTTTGATTATTTTAATTAATATTAAAGCTACTATCCAAACAATAAAGATGCCTAGACTTATTTCAAATAATATCATTAAGTGATCGTTAGTATAAATACTAATTTTACTAGATAAATCAACTTTAGCATTTTCTATTTCATCTAAAATTAGAAAGAATATATAACTGTTTGAAATAAATGCTAAAGCATTAAACATTTTAATATTTGAAGAAATCTTTTTACTAACAAGTGAATATATTAAAATAATTAAACTAATAATTAACATAATAATATACTCAAGCACTGTTGGAAAATAAATTAATGATACAATATTTTTAGAAATAGTATCTAATAGTGCTAATAAAGAATCATAATACATAGATATAAGAATACCGATTACTAGTAAACTTAAAACTAAGTAAGTCTTTTTTGTTTTATTATCTTTTTTAGAGATGAATTTGATATCTACTAAAATAAGCACTAGACCAAATAATAAGACTAAAAAAAGAGGTGACGAAAAAATCAGATTAAAAATAGTCCTAATCTTTTCTAGTAAAGTAAACTCTACCATATTATCACCTCTCCCCCTAAATTATTCTTATATACGCTCACAAATATAAATTGTTTGAGTTGTTTTATCACCTCTTGTACAAGTTATAAGTGTTAGTGTAGTTTTATTTTTATTTCTTTTGATTGCAACATCACCATCTTTTAAATCTGTATAAATATTAGTTATGATATATGTATAATTTTTATTATTATATGTTATATCAACCTTATCTCCTAAAGTTAATTTATACAAATTCTTAAAAAATGATATTGAACTAGTTCCTGAGTGGGAAGCAAGTATAAAGTTGCCTCCCTCTTTATCAGGATAATCAGATTCTGGAACAATGTAAATATTACGGTTTACATTATTATATTTAGAATCCTTACTTACAAACCCTCTTTTTAAATCTATTTTTGGTATAGATATATTTCCAACATAATATTTTGTGTAATCAATATTTACTACTGGCTTAGTAGTTGTTGTAGTCACACTTTCGGTAGTTTCTGATGGATTAACAATTTCTTCTTCAGTCGAAGGAGTCTCGGCATCGTCATCAATTTCATCTAAACCTTCGATTTCATTTGCTATTTGTTCATAGTATAACTCATTCATTTCATCAAACACTTCGTGTTTTTTAGTATTGAAGTAAGTGCTACCTAAAATGCAAATGCCTATAAATAGGACAAGTACTGATATAACAGTACTTATGTATTTTTTTCTAGTTTTGTTTTCCATTTCTGTATAACATTACAGCACCAGCTGATACTACTAATGTACCAACAACATAAGTAATTGTACTTGATAAACCAGTTGCTGGAACTAAAATAATTTCATCCTCTTCTTTTTGGTTATAAATAGTTATTTCTACGGCATCAACATATCCATTAGAACCTTTAATTTTAATTTTACCTTCAGCATCAACTGTAAAGTAAACTTTTGTATCTGTTTTTTCATAACCACTAGGAGCGGCTTCTTCGCTTAGTACATATTCACCTTCATCAAGTTGAATATAACTTGCACTGTCTGTTGTAGTAATAGTTGCTACTGTTTCCCCTTTATTATTTTTTATCATAAGGATAGCTCCACTAACATATTTATTAGTTTTACTATCTAATTTATTAATTTTAATTGCTGACTTATCAATAAGTTCATTAATCATTTTAATATGATCTACTTTAGTATATTTGCCATCAACTAATTCATATAAATTTAAGTCTTCATCTACTTTGAAAGTAATAGTTGTAGTACTTAATTTGTAACCTTTTGGTGCAATAGTTTCAGTTAAAGTATATACACCTGGATCTACTGTTACATAATGTGCTTCATTAGTACTTACCCATTTTTCTACTACACTTCCAGATGCATCTTTAACAACTAGTGTTGCTCCTGGAACTTCTTTTGAACCAGTAACGTCAGTCTTACTAATCTTTACTTTAGTTGACTTAATTTTTTCATCTACCATAGTAATTTTAAATGTTTTGTTTGTGCTATTTACAACTACTTTCTTTTTAGCAGCTACCTTATATCCATTTGGTGCTTCAACTTCTACTAGTGTATAAGTTCCCATTGGAATATCAGTAAATACCATAGCTGATGATCCACTAGTCCAAGTTTTATAAAGTTTGCTTTCTGTACATGTCTTATTAGTACAATCTTCTTTATATAAAGCTAATTTTGCACCTTTAACATAGTTATCATTTTCGTCAACTTTATATACTTTTAAACTGTTTTCTTCAATTTCATAGTCAACCATTTCTACTTTGAAAGTACCACTATTTGAAGAAATATTAACGTACATTTTATCGGCAATTTCATATCCAGATGGAGCAGATATTTCTACTAATGTATAAATACCTTTTGGAATGTTTTCAAATACTTTTGCAGAGTTTGTAGTTGTCCATGTTTCATATAAATTATTTGAAGAACATTTTTTATTAGTACAGTTTCCTTCATATAATGCTAACTTTGCGCCTTTTACATAGTCACCGTCTTCATCAACTTTATATACTTTGAAAATGTTTTCTTCTGGTTTAGTTACGCTTAAATTTAATGAAGCTGATACTGGCTTATTAGCAGTATCTAATTTACCATATAACACGTATTGATAGTTAGCACCATAATCATATTCATAAGCCGTATTAATTGTATAAGAACTGCTTACTTTTACTTGGAAAGAAATAGTCTTTCCTTCTGCTACAGAACTAACTGGAACAGATACTCTAAAAGTATTACCAGATCTATTAGTAATAATAGTTCCATAAGGTGCTCCAATTAAATCGATATTATAGTTAGCTATTCCTAATGTTTTTACTGTAATAGTATCAGAAACATAGTAAGAACCTTGTTCAGTAAACCTATTGTTTCCACTTATACTCATTGAGCCAATAACTTCTGAATAGTTTCGAGCTCCTTCTACTAAATTATAAATTTTATTATATGTTGTATTAGAATTACGTCCACTTATAATCTTGTTTTTTGTAGCTTGACTAATATTGTTAGTACCAGACCAAATATCTCTATACCACCAAACTGCAGTTTGCATAATATAATAATCTGTACTTGCATTTCCCGTATTAGGTCTATTCTTTAGGATATAAACCATACCTTTAGGTGCCTCACCTTTTAATTTGATTGTCGTATTTGCAGGATATTTCTTTAATGCTTCTTCACAATATAAATAAATCGAATCTGATGTTTGCTTAATATATACTGTTGGAACTCCACTAATTAAATTAGATGATTTTCCTAAAGAAGTTGTCTTGATTGTAGCTGGAGCTGCATCAGCCTTTAAACTAAAACCAAAGACACTTAATAGTAAAAATAATAAAGTAAAAATTTTCTTTTTCATACCAATTCCCTCTTTCTAAATATCTTTCCTTCTTTTTCGCCCATACTATACCACAATTTAATGTAAAATGCAAGTCTTTGTTCGCTACACTAAAATCATATGAAAAAAACAAGTTATCTTGCATATCTATAACTTGTTCCCGCTTCTAAAGTGATACCTTTACTTTTAAATAATTCACCAACACTTACAGCTTGATAACCCTGCTCTTTTAAGAGAGGCATTAATTCTTTTACAGCGTCTCTCGTACTTTCATATAAATCATGAAATAATATGATGTCTCCCTCTTTAATATTATTTATAACCATTTCAATTACTTTATCTTTATTACGACTTTCCCAGTCTCTAGTGTCTAGGCTCCAAGTAACAATTGGAACACCAGCATTTGCTTTAATTTTATCATTGTAAGATCCGTAAGGTGGTCTTAGATATGGCATATCTTTGCCAGTAAGTTCTTTAAACAAAGCATTATTATCATTAATTTTTGATAGATACTTAGTTTCAGTTAATTTTGTTAGTTTTGAGTGATCAGTTGTATGATTAGCAACTTCAAATCCTCTATCAGACACTTCTTTGGTAATTTCTGGATGAGCTTTAATGTTATATCCTACTTCAAAAAATGTTGCACTTGCATTATATTCTTCTAAAATATTTATAATATCAAGAGTATATTTACTAGGTCCATCATCAAAGGTAAATGCTACTAATTTTGCATCTTTTATAATAGTATGCTCCTTATGATAATTATCATCTAAATTTAAAGATATCTTTGATGCGTCTTTTAACTCATTATTTACTATTTCTAAATTTTTAATATTTTCATTTTCTTTAATATAAAAAGTTGTTGATTTATCATTAAATAAAATATTAATATTTGCATCTGTTAATTTTTCTTTATTATTTTCGTAAGATTCTATAGCACTTTTTAATTTATCTATATCAAATAACTCCTGCAAGGATATTCTCTTATTTTTATTAAAAATTAATGTTTCAACATTTTCTAAATTATCTTTATTATAAAATTTAAATAATACCGTCGTATAATCATTAGATTTACCTATCTCGTATTTAATGTTTGTAATATTTTTAGTGTTAACATCTTTTAAATACCTTTTAATGATTGCATCTTTGTTATTTTTAAATACAGGATAATCTATATCAATGTTAGTTCCTACTTGTTTATTTGAAAAATGATAAAATATTAAACTTAATAATAGTAAAATAATTATTGTTAATATTGCTCTTATAATGTTTTTCTTATTCATATACTTCTCCTACATTTTTATTATACCCTTTTTAAAGAAAAAAACTAGGTATTAGAAGCTACTTTACAATGTTTCTAAATAACTAGTCATATGTTTTGCCCATAAGAAATAGTAAAAACTTTTTGGGTGAACTCCATCGCTTGAATAAGGCTTATCCTTACCGGATAAAAATGGACTATTTTCTAAGAAAGTTATTCCGTAAGAATTTGCTAAATCTCTTAAGGCATTGTTAAATTCTGCTTGATAAGAAAACGCTGCATCACTATTTGTCTTTTTTATGCTAACAGGTAAGACTGAATTAATAACTAATGTTGTATTTGGAAGTTCTTCTTTAAGCATATTTAAAGTTTTAGTGTAAGCATTTATAAAGGAACTCGTTCTTCCGGTCCAGAGTTCTAAATCATTTGAGCCATATGCTAAAAATAAATAATTGGGGTTAAGTTCTTTAATTTTATCTAAATCTTTATCCATATTATCTATTCTTCTGCCTCTATGCCATACAACATTATTATTAGATAAGGCTCCATATGCAGTGAGTCCTTCAGCCATTGAGTCTCCACATACAACAGCTCCTTTTTCGGTAAATATTCTTTGAATATCAGCATCAGCAATGTTATCTATACTATAATTATCATAGTTTTCTATATGATATGGAGCATAAATACTATCAGAGAATTCTATTGCTTTAGTAGTTGTAGTGGTTGTACTTGTTGTAGTTGTTGTAACTGTGGTAGTAGTAGTACTAGATGTTGTCTCTATTTTAGTGGTTGTACTACCAGTGCTTATTAGTTCATTTTCTTTATATGATAACTTTATTAAATATATTAAAAGCCCAAGAAGAATTATTAAAAGTATAATTAAACCCTTTTGAATAACTTTCTTATACATACGTACCTACTCTAAATTTAAAAAGTTATCTTTAATAGTTTGAGCTAATTCATCATCCATAACAAGCATTACAATGTCGCCTCTACTTACAACAAGAACATTTTCTTCTGCAACTTCTACGCATACCCATTTTCTTGGATCTACTTTTTCTTTGATTTCTTTCATGGCTTTATCTGCATCTTTAGCATCTTCTAATCTAACTAATACTACTGAGTGAGCGATAGAACTCATTGTAGGTTCACTAGCCAAGGCTTCCTTATATTTAAAAGTAACATCGCCTAAATAATAACTAAGATTTTCACTAGTTACTTTATGATTTTCTAAATCTGGTAAGTCATCACTTGGAATACCAGCATAAACCTCTTTCATAATTTCTTTTAATGAACCATCTAGTCCTTTTTTACTAGAACAACCAACCAAAAGTGCGCAAAGCACAACTAATAATATACTTATTTTTTTCATACTTTCCTCCTATTTTAATGAAAAACTATTATTTATGATATTGTCACTATATATGAATAATACATCATCTGGGTTTGTTAAATCAATATCTAAGTTTTGTAAATTAGCAAATTTGACATATCTTAAGTCTAATACGATAACTTCATGGTAATTTTCTGCTAAAAATGGAATAATTGAACTTCCATAAGAGTCCCTAAAAACAATTAATTTTTTATTAGCAACTTTATTATTTGTAATTTTAAGGACTGGGGTTGCTCCCGCTAAAAATATATCGTAACTATCTATATTATGGAAATAATCTTCATTATAAACTTTTTCTTCTTTATCCTTTTCATAATTATACACACGCATATTTTCTATAGTTTCATTAGTTAAATATGTAATTTTGTCAGCTTTTACACTCGATACCTTCCTACTATATAATGCCCCATAAAATGGATATAACTTCTTTTCTGTATAAGTTAATCCCTCTTCTAGATTCATAACACTTTTAATTTTTGTAATTACTTTACCTAGTTTACTATTTATCCAATGAATATCAGTTTTGTAATAATCATTTAATGATAGGTCTGAACTAATATCAATTTGCTTTATATTTTTATCTAAGTTCTTAAGTTTATTATCGATGAGTTTATAATCTTTTTTTATTATATTATCTTCATAATACTCTTTGTCAGGAATTTTAACAAAATATGTATTTGCTTTAAAATTCTTATTTATTTCATTTATCTTATTAACAAAGTAATCTAATGAGTTTTCACTAGTTTTTGCTATTTCAAAAAGATAACCATCTTTTTCATACACACCATTTTCCTCTTTTACATTTAGAAGATATTTGGAAGTGATTCCTTTTATTTTTCTAAATACATCACGTGCTGGCATTTGGTCAAGCGTATAGTCATCTAAATCTGTAAAATATGAGCCGTCAACGACTTTTTCATAATTTAGTACTGGTGCTTGTTTTAATTTACGCCGCTCAGTTTTACTAATTTCATTATCCTTTAAAAGAATGCCAAGCGTACCAATTAGTACGGTATAAATAATTAAAATTTTTGTTACAATATTATTTTTCATAATCACCTCAAAATCTAAAATATAAAAATGGATTAAATGATGAATCAACAATATATGCAGTTGATAATATAAGTAGTGCTAAGTAATAAATAAATGCTATATTTTGAAGTTTGCCTTTAAATATTTTGAAGATATTTAATGATACCGCAATACTAATAATTAAAATTAAAATATAGTTTTTAATATAGAAAATGACTTCAGAGTTTATTAATAATAAATTATTTAAGCCAAGCATCCCCTTGATTGTTAAAAAAGCACTAGGTAAATCTTTTGCATAAAAGAAAACAAAGCCAATGATAACTAAAATATCTGTAAATATACAAGATATAATGTGATGTTTTTTTACAAAATTTTTAAATAGGTATTTTTCTAAAATTAAGATGATACCAAAAAATAATCCCCATATAATAAATGTATAGTTTGCTCCATGCCATAAACCTGTAAGTAGCCAAACAATTAAAATGTTAATAATATTTCTTAAGTTGCTGCATCTATTGCCACCTAGTGGAATATAAATATAATCTTTAAACCATGATGTTAAAGAAATATGCCACTTACGCCAGAAGTCGCTCATTCCATTATTAATAAATGGATAGTTAAAGTTTTCTTTAAAGTGAAAACCTAGCATACGGGCAAGCCCTATTGACATATCACTATAAGCAGAAAAATCTAAATATAATCTTAAAATGTTTAATAAAGCCACCATCCATAAACTTACAACTGTATTATATCCGCTAACTGATGTTATAAAAAGTGCTAAGGTATCTGCAAGAATTACCTTTTTGGATAAACCAATAATAAAGCGTTTTGCTCCAATCTCTTTATCATTATTGGTAATAGTCCTTTTGTCAAGTTCGTCCTCAATATCGGCATATCTTACAATTGGTCCTTCTATTTGGTAAGGAAACAAAAATGTATATAAAATAACTTTCTTAAAAGTAATATTTTTTATCTTGTTATTATATGCGTCAATCAAAAAACTAATCATTCTAAAGGTTGTAAAACTTATTCCGAGAGGTAATATTAAATCAAATAAGTCTATGTTAAAGCTAGTAATACTATTAATAATATCTATGATAAAGTTGGTATATTTAAAATAAAGTAATGGAAGTATGTTTAAAATAATACCTACTATTAAAACGGATTTATTTCTAATTTTTCTACTTAAAAAATAGTTAACTATTCCAGTAATTAATAGTAATGGGAAGAATGTGATATCTCCATATATATAAAAGAATAAACTAAAAATAATAAGAATGGTGTTTTGAAATTTTTGAGGTAAAATATAATATAAAATTAATAGTAATGGCAAGAAATAAAAAATAAACGTCGTACCAGAAAAAATCATATTAACCCTCCTACTTTGTTGCTAGTATTAGTATACACTATATTTAAAAAAAAAACTATTGTTTCAGGTTTTTTTGACATTTCATTTAAAATTTATTAAATTTATTCAAATTATTCTTGCACTAATATTTTTATTATGGTATATTATTTATTGTTAACGGAAGTTAATATGGATCTTTAGCTCAATTGGTTAGAGCATCCGGCTCATAACCGGGCGGTTGTAGGTTCGAGTCCTACAAGATCCACCAAACTTGCGGGTGTGGCGGAACTGGCAGACGCGCTAGACTTAGGATCTAGTGGATATATCCGTGCAGGTTCAAGTCCTGTCACCCGCACCATTTGGTGAATACGTTCGAACTATTCGAACTTTATATATAGAGAACTTGAAAAAAGTTCTTTTTTTATGTTATTATGTATTTAGCAAGAAAACTTGCATAAAATAAAAAAGAGGAACATTTAAAGTTGCAGGTGAATGTCGCCTCAATTAATTGAGTTGGACACTCTAACTAAGCAGATGAGTGTCTATTTTTTTATAACTAATACCAATAAGGTATGAAGTGATAAAATGATATAGATGTATCTTAGGAGTTTAATCACATAAACTCTTTTTTTCATCGATATCTACCTCCTTCCTTTTTCAAGACTGGAGGACGACACTCACATTAAATGTTCCTAATAAAATTATATCAAACATTTATTTGTGGCCTAATAGTTTTACTATATTTTTCTATTATATATAATAAACCATAGTATTTTGATATTAATGTCAAAATACCTAGGGGGTTAAATATTTTGTTAAAACAAAATAATATACAAAGATTAATTTATATAATATAATATAATCATCTATTTAATGTTAGGTGGTTTTATGATAAAAAGAATAATATTTGATATCGATGGTACTTTGATTACTGGCGTAGATTTTTCATCTTATGTAGCAAATACACTTAAAAAATATGGCATTGAAGACATAGAAAAGACAAAACAATTTTTGTTAAATATTAAAGAGTATGAAAAAACATATAATAGCTATGATAGAAATCTATACTTAAAATTTTTTGGTGATAAATTAGGATGTGAATTAGATAATCATTTTTTAGAAATATTCTTTCAGAAATTAAGAAAAGCAATTCCTAAAAATACTGAAAAAATTAAATCAATGCTAGCAGCAATGAATGAATATGAACTAGTATTATTATCTAATTATTTTGAAGAATCACAAAGAAATAGATTAACTGCTATGGGAATCAATGATTATTTTAGTGAATATTATGGTGAAAGTATTATAAAACCAAATGAATTAGCTTATAGACAGGCTCAAGGAATATACCAACCAAGTGAATGTGTAATAGTTGGTGATGATAAAAGATTGGATATTGATGTTCCTAAATCACTAGGTTTTAAGACAATATATGTTAACGAAAACGGTGATATAAAAAGAGTTGAGGAGTTATCTCCAAGATTAATAAAAAAGTTGTAGATATCTACGACACTCGTACCAAATTGTTTAATAGTTCGTTTACTCGAACCAAACAAAAAAAGAACTTGGTAAAAGTTCTTTTTTTGTTTTGATTAATTATATATTATTAATTCAAACTTTTATAAGAAGTATTATAGTTTCTTTTTGCTTCTTGTTGTAAATATTCAGCATTGTCATGTATTGCTTTAACTATTCTTTCCTTTGTCCAAATATCTTCTTCTTTAACTTCAGTAGTCCCTGTTACCTTTATGCTTGCTAAAGGAACTTCCAAATTATCCAGTGTCATTATGATGAATTTTGTCATTTCTTTTGTATACTCTTCTCTTACGTAAAAATCGAATCCTAAAAATTCTGGCCCACCGCATCGAATATCAACTGGGTCATTGCTTACACAATCAACGCCTATTTTCGAACATCTAATTAACTTATTTTTCATAACATTCTCCTTTTGTTTTTTATTTTATCACAAGTTAATTGTAATTAAAATAAGTTTGATTAAGTTATTATAGGTTTAGTCAAAGCGTTATATTTTTATAAGTATTATATAATTAAAACTTTATATTTTTCAATATTTATATTATAATTTTATTGGTGATAAGATATGGAAACAAAGAAAACTAAAAAAGAAATTGTACAAATGCTTTTAAAAAAGGAACTAGACACTAAAGATGAAGAAGAATTAATGAATATGCTTTTAGATGAACCAATAAGTGTTGATGTTGATAAGCAAAGTGACGATAATAGAACACCTGGTGATAAGATTGCTGATAAAATGACGGAAGTTGCTGGTAGTTGGACGTTTATTATAGGTATGATTATATTTTTGTTATCATGGATTATATTAAATATATATGTTTTAGAAGAAGCAGATCCTTATCCGTTTATTTTGCTTAACTTGCTTTTATCTTGTATTGCTGCCCTTCAGGCTCCAATTATTATGATGAGTCAAAATAGAGAGGCAAAAAAAGATAGATTAAGAAGTTCAAATGATTATAAAACAGATCTAAAAAGTGAATTAATTCTAGAAGAATTACATAATGAAATGAAAAAGATACTTGCTAACCAAAATAAAATATTAAAACTTATGAATGATGAAAAAGAAAAATAAGCCTCATACGAAGCTTATTTATTTTGTAACATATTTAATAAATCAATTTTAAACATATCTTTTTCAGCATTATTTTTACTAATCATAACACCTTTATATGTTGTAAGTTCTGCCATATGACCTTCTAAAAGAATATCGGATGGTGTAATAGTATCTAACATTACAACCTTCTCTTTGTCATAAACTATATAATGTAATTTAATATCACCATGTACTTGACTAAACATATGGTCACTTGGTAGCTTTAATTCGTAAGTCTTAGTACCAGCTTTTTGATTTTTTGATACTAATTCACCAATGAACTCTCCATTTCTTAATGATGGATAATATTCAAAATTTAGTTTTTTAAATGCAAGCATATTATATTTCTTTAATGCTCTTTCTAACTTACGATATTCATTCTCGTTAATATAGTCTAAAATAAATCCTTTCATATTTAATACCCCCTAATTACCCTTAAATACAGCTTAATTATAGCATATTTAGGGCTTTTTGTCAAATTTAGGTACTTTTGTACCTTTTTATTGGACTTTAATTATAGCAGATATAGGGGTAAATCGTCAAGTGAATCAACTAAAATTTGGCAGATTAAACATGTTTTTTTATTTAACAGGGACAAGTTTATCCTTACCACCCATGTATGGTCTTAATACCTCTGGAATAGTAAGCGTTCCATCTTCATTATAGTTATTCTCAAGTACTGCAATTAATCCTCTAGGACTAGCAACAACTGTATTATTTAAAGTGTGCAAGAAATAGTTACCGTTTTCATCCTTTACTCTGATACCTAATCTTCTTGCTTGTGCATCACCTAAATTAGAGCATGATCCAACCTCAAAATACTTTTCTTGTCTAGGACTCCAAGCTTCAATATCACAGCTCTTTACCTTTAGATCTGCTAGATCACCACTACAACATTCTAGTTGTCTAACTGGTACGTTCATATTTCTAAAGACTTCTACAGTATATTTCCACATTTCATTATAGAATTTCATTGATTCTTCTGGTTCACAAAGAACAATCATCTCTTCTTTTTCAAATTGATGAACTCTATATAAGCCACGTTCTTCTAAGCCATGAGATCCTCCTTCTTTTCTAAAACAAGGTGAATAACTAGTCATCTTAATAGGTAAGGCCTTTTTATCAATAAGTTGACCTTGAAATCTACCTATCATTGAGTGCTCACTAGTACCAATTAAGTATAAATCTTCGCCCTCAATTTTATACATCATTGCTTCCATCTCAGGGAATGACATAACACCTGTAACAACACTAGCATGAATCATAAATGGTGGAATTGCATAAGTAAATCCTTTATCGATCATATAATCTCTAGCGTAAGAAATCATTGCTTCATGAAGTCTTGCAATATCACCTAGTAGATAGTAGAATCCTTCACCACTAGTTCTACCAGCAGAATCTTTATCTAGTCCATTATACATTGCGATTATATCAGCATGATATGGTATCTCATAGTTTGGCTTATAAGCCTCACCAAATCTTTCTACCTCAACATTCTCACTGTCGTCTTTTCCTATTGGAACGCTTTCATCTATAATGTTAGGTATTACCATCATTTTTTCTTTAATTAATGCGTTCTTCTTCTCAAAAGAAACTTCTAATATCTTAATTTGGGCATCCATATCAGCTATTTTCTTCTTAATATCTTCGGCTTCTGCTTTTTTACCATCACGCATTAACTTACCAATTTCGCCAGATAACTTATTTTTCTCTGCTCGCAAATTATCACCTTTAACCTTGGCATCTCTTACTGCTTCATCTAACTCGTAAATTTCATCGACTAAAGGTAATTTCTCGTCCTGAAATTTCTTCTTAATATTTTCTTTAACCAATTCTCTATTTTCTCTAATAAGTTTAATATCTATCATTTTATATCATCAACCTTTCTTTTAAATAAATTATTAAACAATTTTATTTTTTGCGATCGTTTATTCATAAAACCCTCTCTTTTCTTAACAAAAAAAAGAATGGCACATAAGGAGCATATAAATGCGGTACCATCCTCAATTTAACTTAATTCATATAACGGCAATGCCGGATGCTATTAACATCACTAATAGGTAGATTCGTTAAAGTCCTTATTAGTTCTCACCAGCCACTAACTCTCTTAAAATTATCTTTAACTATAGTCCTATATCTTCGCTTTATAAAAAGATTTTAACACTTAATAGATTTAAAATCAAGTGAAATTATTTTGCTGTCTTCTCCAAAAATATTTTTTGACTAAACCCGCCTCTTTTTTCACGCTTGCTTTTCATAACGGAAATTATACTATCTAAGTCTTTACCTTCAAGAGCTCCTATTGTGCATAATACTTCAAGCACGTCTGCCAGTTCTTCTACTCTCTCATCTAGACTTACTGCTTTTAATACTTCATTGCATTCTTCTAGTAATTTCTTTTCAAGTTCTATTCTAAATTCTTCATCACTTAGTACTCTTGTATAAGGAACTTCGCCATTATTTTTTATCTTCTCGGGAATCTTATCCCTAACTAATTTATTAAATACTCTTTCTTCCATATTTTCTCCTTTTTTGCTTTGATCACACTTTTGCAGACTTTTTTAGCATTTTTATCACACTTTTGTAAGATTTTTTACTTAAATATTCACACTTTTGTAAAAAAGACACCTAAAAAGGCATCTTAAAATTTCCACTACTCATCTTCTTCATCATGTCTTTCATCATCTCAAATTGCTTTAAAAGACGATTTACTTCTTCAACACTTCTTCCAGAACCTTTTGCTATTCTAATCTTACGACTAGCTTTTAATACTTCTGGATGTCTTCTTTCATAAGGTGTCATAGATAAAACTATTGCTTCAACATGAGCCATATCTTTTGGGTCAATATTTATATTATTAAGTCCCATATTTCTTGCACCAGGAAGCATCTTTAAGATATTTTCAAGTGGTCCTAACTTTCTAATTTGTTTCATATTAGTAAGAAAATCTTCTAAATCATAAGACCCTTTCTTCATCTTACGCGTCAAATCTTTAGCTTCGTCTTCATCAATAACACTTTCAGCTTTCTCAGCAATAGATAAAATATCTCCCATATCTAAAATACGTTCTGCCATTCTCTCTGGATAAAAAGGACTTAATCCATCTAGCTTTTCACTGTCACCAACAAACTTTATTGGTATATTTGTTAAATGTCTTACAGATAGTGCAACGCCACCTTTAGTATCACCATCCATCTTAGTTAAGATAGCACCCGTAAGTGGAAGTTTATCATTAAATCCACGAATAACATTTATTGCATCTTGTCCCATCATCGCATCAATTACTAGGATAATTTCATCAGGTTTAACAATCTCATTGATATCTTTGAGTTCATTCATTAGTTCTTCATCAACATGTAATCTACCAGCAGTATCGATAATAACATAATCATTATTATTAGTCTTAGCATACTCTAATGCTTCTTTTACAATAACTCTTGGGTCTTCCTTACCCTTAGTAAATACAGGAATGCCTAAACTCTTTCCTACTTCACATAACTGATCAATAGCGGCTGGTCTATAAACATCACAAGCAACAAGTAATGGATTCTTACTATTTTTCTTACGCACTAAATTAGCGATCTTACCACAAGTCGTTGTCTTACCAGAACCTTGTAAACCAACAAGCATAATACAAACAAACTTTTTATCAGTAACAAGTGGTACATAATCAGAACCTAATAAACTAACTAGTTCGTCCTTAACTAACTTAATAAAAACTTCATCAGGTTTTAAACTCTTATTAACGTCTAAGCCTAATGCTTTCTCTTTAACGTTACTAGTAAACTCTTTAACAACTTCATAGTTAACATCAGCCTCTAATAGGGCCATTTTTATTTCACGAATAGCATCACCAATATTTGCTTCAGTAATTCTACCCATTCCTTTTATATTCTTAATTGCATTACTAATACGGTCTCCCATATATTCAAACATATCTATCACCCAATGATTATTATACTAAAAAAAAGCCTTTAAATAAAGGCTATTTGTCATTATCAATATCGTTATCTTTAAACTTTTCACTAAGTGCTACAAGTTTTTTCTTATTTTTAACAAGTATCAATATTATTATTAGAAATAATCCTAAAGATAAAGCCGCAAGACCATATATAATTCCTTCTTTTAAATCTTTATCTTTTTGTTCTTTATTATACTCATCTATGTCAAACTTCTGCATTACTTCGCCATCATATTTATAGTAAGCTTCTTTTCCGTCTTCTAAATTTACTGCATAAACTAAAGTGATTTTTCCATCGGTAAATGCACTAATTTCTTTTTCGTTTAGAGTGATTGTTTTAGAAGTAAAATTATTTAGTCTTTTGCTAGGAGTCTTGAATACTAGGGTAAGTCTCTTAGTTAAATATTCATCATAGCTTTGATACTTACCGTCATCATATATAAATAAGCTAATGTTTCCACTTTCGTCTTTTAGGCCAACAAGTGTATAGCCAGTAGTCTCATTTTTAAATGCTGGTATATCAAACTCGCTAATTTTTATTGTTGTTTCTTCAAATAGTTCTGGCTTGGTTAAGTTTTTGCTTTCTTTAACTACTGTATATTTTATATTGTTTACTGTAACTTCAATTGGGTTTTGATCTAAAACGTTAACTTTTAAAGAATATATATTTGATACACCAGTTTCACTTATTACGGTTATATCAAAAGTATTAAGTCCTTCACTAACTTCTTTTTCACCGGTACCACTAATTGATGAGTAAGAGTCTTCCTTGCTTGCTTTAATATTAATCTTACTAACTGTTGAAGGAACATTTACAGAATACTCACTAGTTTTTTTATCGAATGCTGGGCTTATTTCATAACCTTCAACTTCTAGGCTCTTTAAATAATTGTTACTAGATTTTTCTCTAGGTTTTACAACGCTAACATTTCTAGAACCGCTTACTGAAATATTATTACCACTAGCATCAGTAATATCACCAGTCATTGTAAAGTTAATTGTCCCTAAACTAGTTGCCCTACAAGTTACTGTAAAAGACTTAGTTGTATTCTGACCATTACTTGTTGCATCTGCAAACTTCTGTGTGCATCCACTAGTAGCTCCACTAGATGCAATTCTTATATTCCAAGCTGCTGTACTTTTTACTGTAACAGTTGCACTTACTGAGCCACCATTTTCAACACTACTTTTATTTACGGAAATACTAGCACTAGGTGCTGCATAAACTATTCCTATATTAAAACATAAACATGAAATAAATAATAAAAACTTCTTCATATAGCCTCCTTTTATCCTTGATTAATTAAGTATTGTCTTAATTTAAGCAAATCTGCTGAGTTAACATTTACTCCACCAGCCATTAGGGCTGCCTTTAAATATGAACCGCTTAGTCTGTTAGTTTCAAGTAAATGCTGGCGAACCTTTAATAGGTCTGCAGAATTTATTAGTCCATCGCCATTAGTGTCTCCCATTAAAACATACTCATAAATTTCATTTTGATTACCATTAATGCATTCGATTTTCATTCCAGTTCCAAGTAAACTACTTCCTAGTACTTCTTCACCATTAGCTTTTTTTACTGTTATCTTAGCATTTCCGGTTGCTTTACTTGTAATTGTACTTACCTTTGTTCCTGGTTCATTTCCACTATAATAATCACCATTTTTACTTAGTCCTAATAAACTTATGAAATCTATTTTTACTTCTTCAGTTTTACCTTCTTCTGGTTTAGGCTCTACTGGTGTTGATGCTCCACCATTATTTTTACCTTTACCACCATTTGCAAATACTAAGCCTGCTAAAGCCGGATTAGATTCACTACTACTTGCTCCAATATTATAAAAATTATATAAACCAGAATAAGTATATCCCTCATATGTAAACTCGGCACCATTAGTAGTATTAGATAGTTTAGCACCTGCTTCCTGTCTAGATAAACTAGCTAAGTATAAAGCTGATACTTTAGCATACCTACCGGCTTCTAGAAACAATAAAGAGTAAGTTTTATTACTAATTGGTTCTATATTATCCATAAATGTTCCAGATAATACACCCTTAATTAAACTTTCGTCTACTTCTTTAAAGCCTAAGTTTTCAAACATAAAAACGTATCTTTCGTTTAAAAAGTTTCTTGGATCCATAAAGAACGCTACTGCTTCTCTTGTTGCAATACACCAGCCCTTTTCTGTAATTTGTGTTGGACTAGCACAGTGGCCGCTACTTACTTCAATGCTACTAACGTTATTTTCAACTGCAACACCAGCATAAAAATCATACTTAGCATTAAGTGGTGTAAATGTCCAGTTAGCATGAATACTATGAAGATATCTTAAGTATGGTTTGTAACTTTCGGGAAATTCTTTAATCATTTCTTCAAACTTTTCATCACTAGCTTCATCTATTCTTTTTAATTCAATATCTTTAAATTTGCTATCATAAGTAGTTTCTGGCATGTTATCAAAATAAGGTATTACAAAATCATATGCTTCATTTAATTTATTATTTTTACTTAAAGAATTATATGTACTAGATGCTTCACTTGATGGTGCTCTTAAATTAGCCATATACTCATGATTAAACTGCGGATAGTATGCAGATGGATTAACATTATATTTTTTTAAATAGGAAGTATGCTGGCCCTTAGAAATATAACCACCACTGATAAATAGTGCTCCACCAGTAATTGCTTTTGCTGGGGAATTCCAAGGTCTTTCATAAGATGTACTTTGCTCACCAACTACTCCAACCAGTGATGAACACACATAACCATATTCACTACTATAATAAATATAGAACCATGGTTTTCCACAACCGTTACCAGCTGGGGTGTCTTGATTAATGATTTCAAATTCAGCCCCCTTTGGTATTTCCATAATCTTTTTTACTGAGCTATCTGTAGAAGGTTTATCTCTCATCGTAACTTGACTCTTTACATATCCAGTGTCAGCAAAAACCTCTAAAGATAGGCATGACAAAAATAAAAATAATAATACTTTCTTCATTTTTATCACCTTACCTTGACAATAGTATATCAAAAAAAGACATATTTTTTAATATGTCTCATAAAGATTTATGACAAATTCTTGTAAAAATTTTCATTTAAGTCTATTTTTCTTTTTTTTCTACAGGTATTAATGGAATATTATTTGCTTTTCTTACTTGATTCTCTATTTCAATCGCCAAGTCTGGATTTTCTTTTAAGAATATTTTAACATTTTCTCTGCCTTGACCAATCTTCTCACCTTTATAACTAAACCAAGCACCACTTTTATCAATAATACCAATTTGACTAGCTAAATCTACTAGTTCACCAACATGACTAACGCCTTCGCCGTACATAATATCAACTGTAGCACTCTTAAATGGTGGTGCTACCTTATTTTTTACTACTTTAATATTAGTCTTATTACCAGCAACACTATCACCTGCTTTAATTTGCTCGCCACGTCTTACATCAAGCCTAATTGTTGAATAGAACTTTAATGCTCTACCGCCTGGAGTAGTTTCCGGATTACCAAATAATACCCCTACTTTTTCTCTTAACTGATTAATAAAAATTGCCGTAGTTTTAGTTTTAGAAATAGTACCAGATAATTTTCTTAGAGCTTGACTCATTAATCTAGCTTGTAAACCTACATGAGAATCACCCATCTCACCTTCAATTTCAGCTTGAGGAACTAAAGCCGCTACTGAATCAATTACAACAATGTTAACTGCTTCACTCTTAACTAAAGCATCGCAAATCTCTAATGCTTGTTCTCCAGTATCTGGTTGACTTAATAATAATTCATCTATATTAACACCTAACTTCTTAGCATAAACTGGATCAAGTGCATGCTCTGCATCTATGAATGCCGCAGTACCACCAGTTTTTTGTACTTCAGCAATTGCATGAAGTGCTATAGTAGTTTTACCACTAGACTCAGGTCCATAAATTTCAATTATTCTTCCTTTTGGATATCCTCCAACCCCTAAAGCTATATCTAAAGTAAGTGAACCCGTTGATGTAACATCAATATTCATATGTTCACTACTTCCAAGTTTCATAATAGCACCTTTACCAAATTGTTTTTCAATATCAGCCATTACTTGTTCTAAAGCTTTACTCTTTTCTTTTGTATCAATTGTTTTCAAGTTTTTTCACCTATTCTTTCTCTTACATATTAATTGTATAATACCATTTTTTATTTGTCAAGCATTTTTTCAAACAAATGTATGACAAATTTTCAATATTCGTAATTTTTAAAATTTGCATCAATTTTTATTAGATAATGCCTTCATTCTAAGCCCGGAAACAATATGTAACCTGCTTAATCATCATCCTTTTTATTCTCTATTAACAAACGCTTTCTTTCTTTTTCTAATTGTTTTAAAGATTTTTCTGGAGTCGGATAATCTTCTGGCATAGTACCACCAATTTCCTTTATTGCTTTTCTAACAATTTTTCCAACATTATAATGAGTAGTTGTTGCAACTTGCTCACTAGGCTCAGATTGTTTTTTTAATAAATCTTCTGTTTGAGAAATTCTAAATATATTAGCACCTAATTCAGCACTTCCCATATTATCTAAAATGTCTTGTCTATATCTAAGCTTCTTTCTTCTAGCAATATCATTAGCTGTCTCTCCGTTATATAACCCTCTATATCCAGCATTGTGAAATTTATCAAAATTCTTAACTCCTGCATTTTTAGCAGCAATATTTAATGAATAATTTCCTTTTCTTGTTATATTTCTTCTATAAAATCTTTTCTCATCTTCACTTAATTTGTCATACTCTTCTTCAGTTAGTTCCATTTTTCTGGTTTGAACTGCAAAATAAGTTTGACCTAGAGAAACAATTTTTTTTCTAGGATCAGCGTTTTGAACTATTAAATAGCATGCATATCTAGATAAACGATAATCAATCACATTTTGAATATTACCTTTACCGCCAACGATCGGTTTCCTGACTTCAGGAAACTGATCTAAAACTCTATTATTACTAGTCTCACATGATGTCATAGCACGTTTTATAACTTTATAAAAATTCTCCCATTTACTATATTTTAGAACAATCATTAGTTCTCTAGCATACCAAAATTCATTTCCATTTTCATCTGTATGTTTAATATTTTCAAAAATACTTTTATTATAATTTTTTAATTTATTTATATATAATCAACTCTCCTTTCTCTTTATTAGCTCCGAATTCTGTATATCTAAATAACAAGCATATCTTGAAATTTCGTAATCAACTTGTTTTATTTTAGCACCGGACCCTATTTTTACCATTTTACCCGTGTTGGTAAAATGGTCTAATACATCATATAATTACTTTTTCACATGCTATCTTAGCATTTCCCATGACATTAATAATTTTTTGCTACTTTTTATATTCTAGTACTTGTTGTAATTTTCTAGCATACCAAAATTCATTACCATTCTCACCTTTATGTTTTAATTTTCAAAACACTTTTACTATAATTTTTTAATTTATTTATAATATAATCAACTCATCTTTCTTTTTATTAGTTCTGAATTCTGTACTATTAAATAGCATGCATACCTAGACAATTTATAATCTAACACGCTTCTTTTAGCTACCTTTGCAAGGTTTATCATTTTCCCGACCTTGGGAAAATGATCCTCATCATTATAACCGCTATTTTCACATGATTTTTTTGCGTTATCAATAGCATTAGAAAATCTTTCCCATTTACTATATTCAAGTAACGGCATTAACTCTCTAGCATACCAAAATTCATTACCATAATTCGCTACATGTTTTATCATTTACATACAATCAAATTTCATATGCAGGCAATTTACCATCTAATGACTCGATTTTTTCGGACACTTCATTTCCTTACAGTTTCAAATTGCTTACAAAGTATTTTTCTTAGTTATCATCACATATTTTAAATATTTTATTAATTATGTCTCATCCTGTATAGCCCATTTCCTACTTAAAGAAAATGCTCATCTAAAGTCCTGCTCTCACCCCTAAGCAAGACACCTAAATTGTAACCTTTAAAAATATACTTGTCAAGCATTTTTGCAAACACTTGTACGCAGATTTTCGATATTTGAAATTCTAAATATTTGCATATAAAAAGAGCCTAATTTCTTAAGCTCTCAATTGCTTTCTCATAGTCAGTGCTCTCACAAACATAAGACCCACTTACTACCATATCAGCACCTCTTGCCATATCAATAGTGTCTTTATTTATTCCGCCATCAACTTCAATTAAAAGATCACTATAATGGTTAAGTTCTTCTATTTTCTTTGCTGTTTCACTTATAAATTTCTGTCCACCTTTTCCAGGATAAACGCTCATAACAAGCACTGTATCAACTAAATCTAGATATTTCTCAATATGTTTAACTGGTGTATCTGGATTAATTGCTAGCCCTGCCTTAATTCCATAACTATGAATTTCATTTATTGTTTCATAAATATCATCATCTGCTTCAGCATGAAAAGTAATTTGTTTTGTATTTAAAGATGCATAATCTTTAATATAATCTAGTGGATGTTTAACCATTAAATGAACATCTAAAAGTTTACTTACGCCATCCATCATTAATTTTATATCATCAAAATCATAATTTTTAGTACTAACAAACTCTCCATCCATTATATCAACATGAATATAGTCAGCACTAGTCATATCAATTAACTTGATTGTCTTTTTTTCGTCATATAAACTTTTAATAAACGAAACTGCTACTTTCATTATTCCCCCATAAACTTTCTATAATTATCATATCTACTTTTAAGAATTTTGCCAGAATTTACATAATCTTTAACCATACAGTTTTTCTCATTCATATGCTTGCAGTTTTTAAATTCACAATCTAAATTAAACTCTACAAAAGTATTTTTTAACTCATCCTTTGGTATATGTGTTATATCTAAAGCACTAAATCCAGGAGTATCTGCGATCAAACTATTCTTATATTTAAATAATTCGGCATGTCTAGTTGTATGTTTCCCTCTACCAAGAGCTTCACTAATTTCATCTGTCTTTAAATTAAGACTCGGATTTAACTTATTTAATAGAGTACTTTTGCCAGCTCCAGTCTGACCTGTAAGCACCACTATTTTTCCATCAAGCAATTTAGTAATCTTACCTAATTTTCTATTCGTCGTACACTTAATCCCTATCTTATTATAATATTTAATAATCTTTTTAAGTTCAAGTTTTTCCTTAAACGAAAGTAAATCCGTCTTGCTAAAACAAATAATTGGTTCAATGTCTTTATAAGTTACATTACTAATCATTTTATCAAGTAGACTTAGTGATAGTTCTGGCTTTTTAACGCTGGTTACAATAAGGGCTGCGTCTATATTACTAATAGATGGTCTATCTAAGTAATTCTTGCGCTCCTTTATATCTAATATATAATTATTTACTTCATCAATTACAACATGGTCGCCAACTAAAGGGGAAATGTTTGTGTGATAAAACTTTCCCCTAGGTTTGCAATCATATAAAGTACCATTACAGTCAACAGTGCATAAATTACTAATTATTCTAACTATTGTGCCTTCCATATTAATCTGTTGTATCCTCTAGAGAATCAGCAATAACAATCTTTAATGTCATATTACTGATAATTGATGAACCAGCAATTCTAGACTGACTAATAATTGCTCCTTGTTCATATTCATCGGTTGGTTTATACTCAACTTCTAATTTCAATTTATACTTATCACAGAATGCTTGGATGTCAGTTAAACTGTAGTTTCCTTTTGTAAAGTCTGGATAACTATCTACTATATCTGGTACGTATAATGTAATAGTATCTCCTTCTTTAACCTCTGTTCCAGCTGCTGGTTCTTGTTTAATTATCTCATCTTTTTCGTAATTAGATTCATTACCAACTTCTTCGGTCTTCTGAATTACAAATAATTTATTAATTTGCTCTAAAATTGTTTTAACTTCAATATAATTTTTACCTGTATAATCTTCTAAAGTAATTGTTCCAGCTCCACTAGATTCATAAATAACGACCTCAGAGCCTTCCTTAACTGTTCTTCCTTTATTAGGGCTTGTTTTAACTACTTTGCCTTTTTCTATAGTGTCACTGGTAACTGTCTTATTTTCAGCACTAATTTTAAGTCCCATTTTAGTAAGTGTATTAATTGCTTCATCGACAGTCATGTTTGCTACATCAGGTACTACTAAATCTTTTGATGATGTAAGTTTAGGAAGTAATACCACTACACATGTTGTAATAATAGCAAGAGCAGCAAATACAAAGCCTAAAATGATAAGTACTTTATTTTCTTTCTTATGATAGTCTTTTTCAGTGATCTTCTTCACGCCAACCTCTTCCTTTATCTCTTTAACTTTATCTACTTTATCTATTTTTTTAGTTTCACTAATATTCTTTTTGTCTTTTTCATCAAACTCTGGATAATTATATACATACTTTGGTTCATCTGCTCTGCTCTTGCTTAAGCATGTCTTTAAATCTTCATGCATTTCTCTAGCATCGGCATATCTATTTTTAGGGTTCTTAGCACAAGCTTTTAGAATAATATTCTCAACTGGTTGTGGTACGTTTGGTAGTTCCTCTCTAATACTTGGAAGAGGATTTTTTAAGTGTTTAAGTGCTATTTCAACAGCATTATCGCCTTTGTATGGAAGAGTACCAGTAAGTAATTCATAAAATAAGATTCCCATTGAATATACATCACTTTGGATGGTACACCCTTTACCACTAGCTTGCTCTGGAGGTATGTAATGAACACTACCCATAACACTATTAGTTTGGGTAAGCTGAGTGCTATTTAGGGCCATTGCTATACCAAAATCTGTAATTTTAACAAGACCATTTTCTAAAATCATAATATTTTGTGGTTTAATATCTCTATGAATTATATAAGAGTCATGAGCACAAGCCATACCGTCAGTTACTTGAAGCATAATATCAACGGCTTCTTCTAAAGTAAGTTTTCCTCTTCTTTTAAGAAGTTGTTTTAAATGCTTACCTTCAATATACTCCATGACAATATAATATATACCATCATCTTCACCTACATCATAAACTTCAACTATATTAGGATGAGATAATGAACTTGCACTTAATGCTTCTCTTTGGAAACGTCTAACAAACTTCTCATCGTTTGCTAAATCGCCTCTTAATACTTTAACTGCAACATTACGTTCTAAAATAGTATCAAATGCTAAATACACATTAGCCATTCCACCTTCACCAATAGATTTAATAATTTGGTAACGGTCATTTATTTTTTGCCCCTTTTGTATCATTCTATACCACCTTCTTTAACAAGATACGCTACTGTTATATTATCTGTTCCCCCTCTAGCATTACATTTCTTAATTAATTTAATAAGTTTTCCTTCTTCATTAAGTTCTTCATCTATTAAAACTTTCTCAATCTGCTCTTTTGTAAGCATATTAGTAAGTCCATCGCTACATAAAAGTACAGCATCTACGTTTGGATCAACATCAAATATATCAAGTTCTTGTTTTTCAGCAGCTCCTAGTGCTCTCATTAAGACGTTTTTCTTAGGATGATTAGCTGCTTCTTCAGCACTTAACTCGCCAGACTCTACTAGCAAATTTACAAGTGTATGATCTTTGGTTATTTTATGGAGTTTACTATTCTTAAGTACAAACCCACTAGAATCACCAATATTTGCAAATATCAAAAATTCTTTAGTAAGTAAGGCCATAACAACTGTAGTACCTAGCCCGGTTGCTTCGGGATTTTCTTCAGCATATTTTATTATATTAGTATTAATTTCTCCTATATTTTCATTAAGCCAACTTGCTGCATCTAATTTGCTACCAATAGTAGATAGTTCACTAAATCTAGAACCCATATGAGTAACGACCATGGAACTAGCTATCTCACCTGCTCTGTGTCCTCCCATGCCATCTGCTACGATCATTAAGTGCTCACCTGATGCATTTTTAACTATTGTAACAGAGTCTTCATTATGACTTCTAACTCTTCCTGTATCTGTTAAATAAAATGATTTCATTTTTCCACCTCTTTAGCTCGTAACTGTCCACATGCTGCATCTATATTAGAACCAAATTCACGTCTTACAGTTACATTAATTTTATACTTCTTTAAAGTATCATAAAAAGAGTTTATTTTATCGCTTCTTTTAAAATCTAAATGACTAGTTTCGTTATAAGGAATTAGGTTAACGTACACATTCATCCCTTTAAGTAAACTTGCAAGGCTTCTTGCATCTTCTAAACTATCATTTACATTATTAAGCATAACATATTCTATGGTAACTCGTCTATTAGTTTTTGCAATATATTCCTTTAAGGTGTTAACTAAATCGTCAAGTGGATAAGCATTATTTATTGGCATAATCTTACTTCTAAGCGCGTTTGTAGGTGCATGCAAACTAATTGCTAAATTAACTTGTAAATCAAGATTCATAAACTCCTTTATCTTAGGAATAATCCCACATGTACTAACTGTTATGTGTCTTGCACCAATTGCTAAGCCAAAGGGATTATTTACAATCTTTATAAAATTAATAATATTATCATAATTATCAAATGGTTCTCCTATTCCCATTATAACAATACTGCTTATTCTTTCATTTATGTCTTCACTAATAAGTAAAATCTGTTCTATTATCTCAAAAGACTCTAAATTACGTACTTTCTTAAGTCTACCACTTTCACAAAAAGCACATCCCATGTTACAGCCTACTTGGCTAGATACGCATACACTTAAACCATAATCATGTTTCATTAAGACAGCTTCAATAAAATTTCCATCATTAAGTTTAAATAAATATTTATTAGTACTATCACTTCTTTGAGCGGTAACAATTTCTATATAATCAAAACTAAAATTATCCTTAAGTTTAGAAATAAGCTCACTACTTAAATTTCTCATCTCATCAAAACTCTTAACTCTTTTCTCATAAAGCCACTGCCATATTTGACGAGTTCTAAACTTTTTCTCACCCAAAGATATAAGTTTCTCTTCTAAATTTTCATAAGTAAAATTATATATATTCGGCATAATCCACCCCAAGTTAATTATAATGCAAAAAAGACTTATTTTAAAGTCTTTTTAACTAACCTTTTACTCTCAGAATTAATTCTTTCTAAGTTATCATAACTTTCTTTATCACTAGGTAACTTCTTATCAAGTAATTTATTTTGAACTAAATTATCAAAGTATCCATAAACAAGGGCAAATACTGGTACAGCAACTAGCATACCAACTATTCCAAAAGCATTACCAAATAATAGAATAGAAGCTAATACCCAGAAACTCTTTAATCCAGTTCTAGATCCACAAAGCTTTGGCTCAATTAAATAACTATCAACTTGCTGAAGAGCAATAATAAATAATATAAATATTAAACACTTAGTAGGACTATCCATCAAAATAAGAAGTGCACTTGGAATAGTACCAATATATGGTCCAAAATAAGGAATCATATTAGTAAGACCAATTATAACCCCTATTAATAGGGAGTAAGGATAACCAAATATAGTTAAAAATATAAATGTAATAAACCCTATCGTAAACCCATCTAATAACTTCCCAATAATAAAATTACCAAATATATAATCAGTGTGTCTTGCATTATCTAAAATCTTATTAACAGTCTTAGTAGGAAGTAATGCATAAAGTATTCTCTTAAAACCACTAACAAAACTCTTCTTATCAAGTAAATAATAAATAGAAATAACAAATCCCATAACTATATTAAAGATAACTTTTACCGCACCAAATACCCCATCAGAAAGCGCTACAAGCCATGTTTCAACTTGAGGTAGTAACTTAGTATTTAGCATAGTAGTTAAATAATTATTAATCGCATCATAATTATTTAAAACAATCTTTTGGATCTCTTTATGATCATCTAACTTACCAACTAAATAATTTTTAGCTTCAGTAAAATAACTAGGCATGTTAACCGCAATAGTTTCAATACTTTTTAGAAGCTCTGGCAAAATAAAACTAAATAATAATATAATAAGTCCAAGCATCAATACTACAGTAAAAATAATACTAATTCCATTACTTTTCTTATAACTCTTTTCATCCTTTTTCTTAAATAATTTAATAAATACTTTATTTCTAAAAAAATTGACAACTGGATTTAATAAATACGCAAAAATGAATCCAATAATAAATGGTGTAAAAAAACCAATAAATGTCTTTAAATAACCATAAATCAATCCCAACTTATAAATTAAAAAATAAAATATAATTGAACTTGCAATAACTAAAAATGCTGTAAAACCAATTTGAAAATATTTATTTTCTTCTATTTTTCTTTTCACTTTTTTTCTCCTCTCCTAATCTTTGTAAAAGTGGTACTCCTCTAGTTTCATTATAATAATCTGTATCAAATAAAGCAAACATTAAATCAGCTTTATTTTTCAGCTTAAACTCACTAGCATTAAGTCCATTCTCACGAGCCTTCTTAATATCGCTTTTATTTCTTGAACGATAATCTGCTGCCACCATAATATCAGCACCAGCCGTAATACTAGCAAGTACTACCATAATACTATCCTTATTATCTATAATATAGTTAAACATATCAATCATGTATAAACCGTTTCTAGTATTGTCATTAAATAGTGTAATTATATCTCCACTATAAATAGTACAGAACCCAACAACAATAGCAATACCAAAAAGCCATGTCTTAAACTTACCTAAAAACGAACTTTCTGTAGAACTTCCCCTTGCCGCACCATTTGTATTAATTAGGCATATCAAAGTTTCTGTAATAATTGGCAAAAACATAATTGGATAACTAAATGCAAGAACAGCAAGAGTGGCAATTCCCAAAAGTTTATCAGCAATTGCATCTAACAATGCTCCAAAAATTGTACAGGCATTAAGTCTTCTAGCCATAATTCCATCAACACTATCAGTAAGAAGCAAAATAATAATATAAAATATTAGCTCCCCAGGACTTAAAAGCAAACTTATAAAAGGCATTAATAAAGTGCCTATAACCCTAGTCATAGTAATAGAATTAACAATAATTTTAGCACCTTTATTTTTCATAATTCATCACAATAATATTGTACTAAAATAATAAAAAAAAGTCTATATCAAATAGACTTAATCTAAAAGTTAAATAACTTTATAAGGTTTATCACTTGTACCATCACCTGTTACGTTGGTAGAGGGCTTAAGAGAAATTGAAGGGCGGACACCGTTGTCGATATACACGTAGCAGCTGTCGAAGTCGCCATTGCTGCCGTCCGCGTACCAAACGCTAGCGCCGAAGCCACTGAAGTAGTCAGGAGACAAAGACCACCATCTAGTATCTGTTGCATTTTCTTGTAAATATGTTGTAGTATTTTGTAATCCATGAGCATATCCAGCTAATGCTAATTCGTCTGCAGTTATTAATCCCACTTTTGAACTTATTTTACTTAATTCTCCATTACATTTTAAACTAGGTCCCGTGCCACCAGCACTACCACTAGTGCTTTCCAATCTTTGTGTTGCACCATAATATGTTACATTCCTAGCATAACCTAATCCAGTAACATTACTGTAACCAAAAGGGTTAAACGTTGTATCTGTTACATTTGTTTTATCATTACACCATACAGTATCAGCTATTGCATCAGCATATGTTTTTAGATTATTATTATACCAAGTTTCTAAATTAGTTAGTATTGTACTATTATTTGTATTTGCATGTGTAGCTTCATATGTACTAGAGCTTGGTGTTCCATACTTAAATCCTACATAAGTATTATCATTAAGAATTGAATTAAACTTACTCTTATATGTAGTACTTGAGTATTTTGCAAATGCTGCACTAGCATTATTATTTGCAGCATCACAAGGATTAGCAGCCCCAACAGTATTATCATTATGTAAGATAAGTTTTACTGAACCATCTCCGCCAACTCTTACTATTCTCCAGCATTTATTAGCAAATTCTACATAGTTATTTGTTACTGCTCCTCTAAAGTAATAAGATGTTCCATAATCATCTTCTGCAGATGCTAGTAATGCTTCATCAGCAGTAGATACTGCTGCACCTGGTGTAGTTATTGGAGTCTTTACTTCATTATTTGCTAGTATAGCCTCTGATAAAGTTGGTGGCTCTTTACTTGCGTCACTTATTACAACTATCTTACCAGACCAGTTTTTATTTAAGCCTTGCTCTGTTGTTACAGCGCTATCCATCCATATTCTTAGATCGTAACTTTTTTCTTCATTTGCTTTAAGTCCAGTACTCACAATAATATAACCTTTTTTATTGTTTTCTAAGTCTGTTAATGTTTGATTCCCTAGTATAACGGATTTACCAGTTGTTGTACCTTTTGGGGATATATTTACTTTCATATAGTTATCTTTTAAGTAAGAAGTATCTGTACTTTCTCTATAAGTACTATCTATTGTAATATATACTTTAACATAACTATTACAGTTATTTTTTATTGTAAATGTAAACGGGGTTTGTTTAAGACCATCTTCATCAGTTATTGGAAAAGCATCTGTTAATGATATTTTAGATGTATCTTCAGTAAGTGTTGTATTAAAGCATGTTCTTGATGCTATAGTGTTATTTTCAGTTTGACTTAGGTATAGTCTAAACCATGCAAATGATACACCAATTATGCATAGAACAGTTACTAGTAATCCATAGTATATACTTAGTTTTCTTTTTTTCTTTTCTATTTCTTCTTGGTTCATATTTTAGCCTCTACTTTCTATCATTAATTATACAAAACCTCACTAATATTTTCAAGGTGTTTTTTACGACAATTTTATTTATAAAAAAAGAGCGCAAAAAGCCCCTATACATGCAATCCATAAATTGCGAGTTTTATATGGTTATTTAGTCCCACAAGCCGTTAGATTCTGTACTTACGCACTTACCTTCTCCTCTTTTTTCTCCTTCAACATATGTTTCGCCAACTAAAGGACAAGAAGCTTTAGTAATTGCATCTTTTAAATAACCACCTAGATATTTAATTAGCACTACTGCTAAAACGGTAATCAAGCTAATAATTAGAACGTATTCTACTAAGGCTTGACCACGATTATTTTTCTTTTTCATCTAGGACTCACCTATAATAATAATATATTGTTTTGCCTTTTTTGTCAAATATATTATATAATATTTTTAGGTGAATGTATGAAAATTATTACTGCTAAAACATATATGCAAAAATTAACTGGACTTATGGGAAAAAAGAATATTAATTATGGAATGTTTTTTCCAAATGTTTCATCAATTCATACTTTCTTTATGAAAGAAAGTATTGATATAATTGGATTAAATAATAAAATGATAGTTACTTCTATTTATGAAAATGTTAAACCAAATAAGATACTTATTCTTAAAGGTGCAAAGCACACTTTAGAACTCCCTAAAGGTAAAAGTAAACACTATCATATTGGCCAAAGGGTTAAATTTTAGTTTTACCCTTTATTTTTAAGTATTTTTTTGTTAAACTATAGGTGCTAAAGGGGAGAAGTTTTATGAAGTATAATAAACTACCAAATATAAAAATATTAGATGAATCAAATAAGGTTATCCATCAAAAGTCAAATGATGTAACGTTTCCTTTAAAAGAAGAAACTAAAAAATTAATAAATGATGCTCTTGATTATCTAGAAATGAGTCAAATTGAAGAGTACAGTGAAAAATATGATTTAAGACCTGGTATGGGCCTATCTTTTGTTCAATTAGGTTTATTAGAAAGAATATTTGTTGTAAGTGAAGATTTAGGAGATAATAAATTTAATAGATATATTGTTATTAATCCTAAAGTAGTTAGTCAAAGTGCTGAATTAATTTATGTTGGAGAGGGAGAAGGATGCTTAAGTGTTAACCGAGATGTTGAAGGTATTGTACCAAGACATGCTAGAATAACGGTTGATGCCTTTGATGAAAATGGTAAAGAATATACTATAAGAGTACGTGAAGATATGGCAGTTGCTTTCCAGCATGAGCTAGATCATTTAGATGGTATTTTATTTGTAGATAAGATTGATAAAAAGAATCCTTATAAAAATTCAGATATTATGAGAGAAATATAAAAAGGCTTTCGTTTTGAAAGTCTTTTTATATTTTATAATCATCTTCTAATGAGAACTCAACATTTTCATTAATCCACTCTTTACGTGGCTCAACAACATCACCCATAAGTACACTTACTCTTTTCTCTGCTAAAACTGCATCATTAATACTTACTTTAATTAAGTTACGTCTATCTGGATCCATTGTTGTTTCCCAAAGAGGTTCTGGATTCATTTCACCTAAACCTTTATATCTTTGAACTTTATAATTTTCTTTATTTTTAGTTGCTGCTTTTAGTTCTTCATTTGTCCAACAGTAGATATGATTTTTACCAAAATCTACTTTATACAAAGGAGGCATTGCAATATATAGGTGACCTTCTTCAATTAAAGGTTTCATGAAACGATAGAAGAATGTTAGAAGTAAACACTGAATGTGTGCTCCATCATCATCAGCATCTGTCATAATAATAACTTTATCATAGTTAATATCTTTTATTTGAAAGTCACTACCATAACCAGCACCAATGCAGTGTATCATAGTGTTTATTTCTTCATTTTTAAAGATATCAGCACTTGTTGCTTTTTCCGTATTAATTATTTTACCTCTAAGTGGTAAAATAGCTTGAAATTTACGATCTCTACTCTTTTTAGCAGTACCACCTGCTGAATTACCCTCAACAATAAATAACTCATTTATTTTAGGATTTCTTGCCTGTGCTGGAGTAAGTTTACCACTTAAACTTCTTGCTTCACTCTTTTTGCTTTTACCATTACGAACATCTTCTCTAGCTTTCCTAGCAGCTTCTCTAGCACTCTTACTTTTTAACATTTTATCTAAAATAGCAACAGCGCTTTCTTTAGTTTCTTCTAAATAATATTTTAAAGAATCTGTAACAACTGCTTCTACTACACTTCTTGCTTCTGGAGTACCTAATTTACCTTTGGTTTGGCCTTCAAACTGTAATAGATTTTCTGGTATTTTCATATTTATTACGGCAGTTAAGCCTTCCCTTACGTCTGTGCCTTCTAAGTTATTATCTTTAGCCTTTAACATACCATTATTACGTGCATAATCATTAAATACTTTAGTAATAGCAGTTTTAAAACCTACTTCATGAGTACCACCATCACCTGTTTTAACATTATTAACAAATGAGATAATGTTTTCACTATATTCATCTGTATATTGAAGAGCAATATCAACTTCCATACCACCCTTTTCTCCATGAATAGGGACTACTTTATGAAGTACTCCTTTTCCTTCATTAATATACTCAACAAATGATGTAATACCATTTTCATAATGATATGTAACTTTTTTCTCATCAGCAACATCTTCTACTTCACATGTTAAATTTTTAAGTAAGAAAGCACTTTCTTGCATTCTTTCACAGATAGTTGTGTAACTAAAATTTAAGTTTTTAAATATCTCATGATTAGGCATGAATGTAACTATTGTACCAGTTTTATTAGTAGTACCAATCTTATGAAGTGGAACATCAACCTTACCACCATCTTTAAATCTTATTTGATGAATAGCACCATCTCTTAAAATAGTTACTTCCATCCATTCAGATAAAGCATTAACTACACTAGCACCTACTCCATGAAGTCCACCTGATACTTTATAGCCATTAGTTTCAAATTTACCACCAGCATGAAGTATTGTATAAATAACTTCTGGAGTACTTTTACCACTTTTGTGCATACCAGTTGGAACTCCACGACCATTATCCGCTACAGTTAAACTATTATCTTTATTTATTTTTACAGTAATCTTATTACCAAAACCATTAATAATCTCATCTACGCAGTTATCAATAATTTCCCAAGCAAGATGATGTAATCCTCTTTTATCTGTACTACCAATATACATACCTGGTCTTTTTCTAACTGCCTCTAATCCTTCTAATATGGTTATTGAACTTTCATCATACTTATTATTCATCTTGTATCACCACAATAAATTATACCAAATTCCTTATAAAAAGACAAACAAAAACTCGGGTAGCCGTATGCAAGAACTACCCGAGAGTATGTTATTTTTATTTTAATTTACAACATAAGGATCTTCTGAAGTGCCTGTGCCACTTGATGTTTTAGTTGATACCTTTAATGAAATAACTGGGCGTACGGCAATGTTATCATTAACACCATCATTGCTAAAGCTGCTTTCTTCTTCGTCTTTAATCACAATAAACACGAAAGCAACATTTCCATTGAAAACATCGGGAGACATAGACCACCAAGAAGAAATTGCATTTTCTTGTAAATAGGTTTCAATGCCATATATATTGTATGCATATCCTGCTAATGCTAACTCATCTGCTGTTATTAAACCTACTTTTGATGTTATTTTACTTAGTTCTCCATTACATTTTAAGCTAGGACCCGTTCCTCCAGCACTATTACTTTTACTTACTAATCTTTGGGTAGCACCATAATATGTTAGATTTGTACCATATCCTAAACCATTTTCATTACTCCAATTCAAAGGATTGTAAGTTGTATCTGTTACATTTGTTTTATCATTGCAGAATATATTATCATCTATTCCACTTTCATATGTTTTTAGATTATTATTATACCATGTTTCTAGATTAGTTAGAATTGTACTTTTATTTGTATTTGCATGAGTAGCCTCGTATGTTGAAGAGCCTGCTGTTCCATACATGAAACCTACAAAGGCATTATCATTAGAACTTGAGTTGAATACACTTGTGTATGTTGAACCATTATAGTGAGCAAATGCTGCAGTTGTGCCATTATTGGCTGATGAGCAGGGGTTAGATGCGTTTGTAGTATTATCATTATGTAAGATTAGTTTTACTGTATTGTCTCCACCTATTCTAACTATTCTCCAGCATTTATTTGCAAACTGTACATAGTTATTTTTTACGTTTCCTCTAAAGTAGTAAGAAGTTCCATAGTCATCTTCTGCAGATGCTAGTAAGGCTTCATTTGATGCAGATATTTCTGCTCCTGGTGTAGTTATTGGAGCCTTAACTTCATTTTTTGCTAGTATAGTTTCTGCAAAAGTCGGAACTTTTGTTATAAATGTTGCATTGCACCTTACATTACCATTTGTTATTTTTGTGATTAGTTCCCATTCTGTTCCATTCCAGTTTATGCTCTCTTTTGCATCTATCTTTTTACCATTTCTAGTGCATTCTACGGATGCATTATATTTGTTTGTTGTTGGAAATGTACTACTTTCAACTCCATCTATTAAAGCTGCTACATATAAATCATCTTTTGGTCTTGTCTTAACAGTACCAACTACTGATATTTTAACTTGATAGTCTTTTCCTTCTACGTCTTCTTTAGTCCAGATATCTTTATTATTACTATCTAGCCACATTCTAAAGTTAAATGTTCTACTTTCGTCTTTAGATATGCCATCTCCTCTTTTAAGGATGTAGTTTTCAGTAATATTATATTTAGATAAACTCTGAGGAGTAGATATAGATTCTAAAGTGTTAATTACTGTACCATTTAAGTCATTATCTCCTAGTAAAGATACTTTTACGTATTTAGAGTCTATTTTGTTAGTTGTGCTAATTACGGATGCAATAACGTAATACTCGATGTAGTTATCACATTTATTTTTTATAGTAAATGTGTATGGTGTTTTTTCTAAGGCTTCGCCTTCTGATATTGGGTATGTATTAAGTAAATTAATTTCATTTTGACCATTAAATTCTAGATCCATACATGATGCTGCTAGAGTGTTAGCGTCCGTTTGACTAGAATAACTAGTAAACACTGCATAACTTACTCCAGTTATCATTAATACTACAGCAAGCATTATACATAAAATTAACATTCTTTTTTTATATCTATAAAGTCTCTGGTTCATATTTTAGCCTCTACTTTCTATAGATATTATATAACAACCCCCCCCGTGTCTAGTTAATTTTTGTGTTTTTTTATTCTATGACATGTAAAATTTATATCTAACTTCCCGTTTTTTACTAATCGAGAAGTTAGTTCAAGAAATCTTGTGGGGAGTTAAATTT
>CAKOOK010000007.1 GCA_934098515.1 uncultured Bacilli bacterium | reverse complement strand
TATTACTGACTTACCAGTTGTTGTACCTTTAGGTGATATATTTACTTTCATATAGTTATCTTTTAAATAAGATGTATTAGTACTTTCTCTATAAGTACTATCTATAGTAATATATACTTTAACGTAACTATTACAGTTATTCTTTATTGTAAATGTAAATGGTGTTTGTTTAAGACCATCTTCATCGCTTATTGGAAAAGCATCTGTTAATGATATTTTAGATGTATCTTCCGTTAAGGTCGTATTAAAGCATGTTCTTGATGCTATTGTGTTATTTTCATTTTGACTTAAGTAAAGTCTAAACCAAGCAAAAGAGACTCCGATTATACATAAGACTGTTATTAATAGTCCATAATATAATTTAAGTCTCTTCTTTTTATTATCTATATTTAATTCACGGTTCATATATACTCACTATCTTTCTATAGAAAGTATATAACAACCCCCCCCCCGTGTCAAGTTAATTTTTCACTAAAAATATTCTATATTTAATTTTTCATGAACAAGAGAGTTATTGCAAGGCCTACTCCGGCAATTATAACTGCACTTATTATGGTGATTACTTTTACATATCCATTTGGGTTATTTAATTTTAAAACACGTACTTCGCCATTTCCTTTCATTTCAGTTTCTTTAGCAAGCACTTCTTCTCTTGTTTTATTTACTTTACCTTGATATGTACTTATAAAAGCAATATCTTCTGGATTAGTACTATTTTTAATTTCTTCTACATAAGCATCTAAAACATCTTGTTCTTCTCTTATAATAGTTCCATTAAGATATAATTCTAAGTAATGTTTCATTATTTGCTTAGTTTCTTCACTAAAGCTCATTTAAATCACCTACACACTCATTAATTCAGTTTCTTTTTCTTTAACCTTTTCATCTACTAACTTATTATATTTAGTAATAAGTTCTTGAATTTCTTCGTTGTACATGTCTTCTTCGTCTTCTGGAAGTTCTGCTTTTTTAACTTGATTTCTTGCATCTTCTCTAGCATTTCTAAGTGCTACTTTTGCATCTTCTCCCATTCCTTTAACTTGTTTAACGTAGTCTTTTCTTCTTTCTTCATTTAGTTCAGGTATTGTTAGGATAACCATTTCACCATTATTTGTTGGTGTTATTCCTAAGTTAGCTTCATGGATTGCTTTTTCAATCTCTTTAACTAAACTTTTATCGAATGGTTTAATAAATAGTTGTCTTGCTTCAGGAACTGTGATATTTGCAACTGTATTTAAAGGAGTGCTTGCTCCATAATACATTACATTTATTCCATTAAGCATGGCTGGGTTTGCCCTACCTGCTCTAACGTTTGTAAATCTTGCTTCCATATTTTCTATGGCTTTTTTCATTTTTGTTTCTGTTTCTTCAATATACATAAAATCTCTCCTTAAATAATATTATTACAAAATTATTTAGCAATTGCAAGAACTCCAAGTAAAATTCCAACTAAAACTGTTACTTCAATTAGAGTAATTGCTATTATTCTTCCACTTGTATCAATTGGTTTTATTCTAAGAGGTTTCTTTCCTGGGCTTTTTTCTAACATTCTACTTTTATTTAATTTTATAATATCATTATATCTTTTAAATAAGTTTTCTTCGCTTTTGGTCTTTAATTTATTTGCTAGATAGTCATTCATATATAAATCTAAGGCATTTTGTTCATCAAAAGATATTTGATCTTTTTCAAGTAATTTTAAGCACTTAGCAATATATCTTTGAACGCTTGCTTCTTCTTCGTCAGTATGATTATTTTCTACTAGTTTTTTATATATTTCCGCAAAGTCATAATAGCCAATTAATGGAGCTACACCTAGAGTATCAAGTCTTTCTTTTAAAGCATTTTTTAATGTGTTTATATCATCAGGTGTTACTGCATTTGGATAATCACTTACATAGCTTTCTATTTCATCTATATAATCTGTTAAATAATCAGCATCTTCTATCTTTTTTAAAGATTCTAAGATATCATTTAAATTTAATATTTTACTGTTTCTAATAATAGGTTCTAAGTCCATAGGTACCTCCTTATTATCTTAATTATAAACTATTTTTCTAAAATTTAAAAGAAAAAACGGTGTTTTACCGCTCATTCACATGTAATTTAATCTTTCATAAAATATATTAGGTGATGCGTATGTATCCAAACAATAATGGTTTTAATAATTTTTTTAAGGGTTTTTGGTCTTTTATTTGTTTTTTAATTTTATGTACATTAATATTTTATCAGTTAATTATTACTTTTTTCTTTCCTTTAAGATGGAATATTTGTATATTGTTAATTGAAATTTTTTTACTCTTCTTTATTCTCTACCGAATAATATGGCCTTATTAGTTTTTCAGTTTCGTTTATATAGTCAAATACTTTGCTAGCATTTATTGTGTTTTCCATTTCATTTTTACCAAATTTAAGTTCTAATGGGAAGGATAACATCAAAAATAGTAAGTGTTTTTCTTCTTCAAGTAAGTCAAATGACTTTAAGTATTTACTTAGAAAATTACTATAGTTATATTTACCAAAGTCATTATGATATAGATTTATTAAATCAAGTATAGGTGTATCAACCGTGTAATGATCCCAGCTTATAAATTTGTTATCAATAAAGTGGTCTATACTTAAGTTATTGTGGCAGTAGACTACTCTTTCTTTTGCTTTTGAGGATGCTATATTGTACCAAGTTTCTGCTTCACTTGTTAGAAACTCAGTCAAGGCTTTCATCTTACTTCTACCTTCTAAGATAACTTGCTCAGATGGAAGTAGAACTTCTTTAATTTCTAAATTATTAAATATTGTCTCATAGTATCCATCTAAATATGTTATATTACTTATGATATTTTCATATATTTCTTTTATTTTATCGGTGCTAATGTCTTTAAAAAAGGCAGTTTTTGTGTGAAGACTAGCAAGTGCTTTAGCCATATCAAGTGATTTTTGTTCTATAGGAATTTCTGGTTCACTAACTACTTTATAAACGTATTCATCATCAAGTTCATCAACTAATTCTGGATAGGATGTAAATGATCTAGAATTTAGGTAATTGTATAACGAACTTATATCTTTATTTTTCTTTTTAATAACAAAACTTCCATCTTCTGTTTCAACTATTTTACTTTTACCTTTAATCGTAATTTTCTTAGGATTAAAAATTTCATTAATTTTCTTCATTTTCTGGAATAACTAGTTTCATGTTAACTTCTAGGGCTTCAAATGTATTATATTTTTTTAGGTCAGTTAAAGTTATTTTGTATTTATCTAGGATTCCTTCTAAAGTATCATTTTGCATTACTGTATGAACGTGATATTTAACATATGTTTCATCAGCATTAATACTACCAATAATATTGTTTGTGCTTATTTCTGATGGTTTTTCTTCTTTTACTTCTTCTTTTTTGTCTTCTGCGGGAATATCTAGCACTTCTTCTTTGCTTGCTTCTTTAAATCTTGGTTCATCTTCAGTTAAATCTACTACTTCAGCATCTGTTTTATTTAAAAATTCATCTAAATCTTTTTCATCTGCAAACTCAATTAAACTTTGCTCACCACTAACAATGTACTCTATGTGAACATGTAATTCATCATTATTATTAAGTTCGTAGGTAAAGTCAGTTATTTCTAGGTTAACTGTATCTAAGTTAATGTTACTTCTTATTTCATGGGTAAATGGTAACTTAAAACTGAAGTCTTCTTTATTAATGCTTATTTCATGTAAACGATAGTCTCCTGAAATAATAAAGTCTCCTTCTAGGTTAGATCCATTAATATCCTCATCATGTTCTACAGAGATACTAGTTATCTCAAATATGCTATCCTTAAAAAGAAAATCTCTTTCTACTACAAAAGCTTCACTCATATAATCAATCCTTTCAACTAATTATATGTAAGCATTAAAAAAGTAGACTAAATAAGTCTACATAATTAGGCTTTGCAGCCTGCTACGCAATAATACTTTTCACTAATTAAAGATTTAGTATATTTCCCATCTTTAAATTCGTATTTATATACATGTACAATTGAGTTATCCTTATCATTTAATAATCCCTCTTCACCTTGTAAAATTTCTTCCTTATACTGTAATAGGGTGCCATTACTAACTTCATAATAATGATGGGCTTGAATATCATTTTCACTATAATTTTCATGAATATCAAAAGGTACTATGCCAAACTCCTCATTATAACCAACCTCTAACAAAGATTTAAAACTTTTATCTGTTTTATTTTCCAACGCAACAATTGTGGAATCGCTTAAATCATTTACAGGTAAAGTGTATAAATAATAATTATAACTATTATCGGATGAAATTAGTGATCTAGTTATTTTATTATTTTTAAGAGCCTCACAAACTTTATCTTTTGGTTCAATATTTTTGATAGTTGTAAAATAATTTTCATCAACATCGGCTAAAATATAATAATTACTTCCGTTACTATAAACTCCAAAATTATATTTATTTCCATCTAACTCTTTAGTCGTCTTACAAATAAGTTCATCATTTGCATTTATATAATTACTAATATTATTTTTATTTGTTGCATTACTGTTGTTATTATTTTCATTATTTACATTATTATCTTTCTTATTAAAAGTAATAACATCAGTCACACATAAAATTGCAAATGCACACGCACACACTACCACAGTTACTATTGCAGTAAATATTCCTTTCTTATCCATTTTTATTCCTCCTTCTAAAATTATTATAACAATAAATTATAGGATTTCAAAATCGCAACAGTTTCCTTTACATATACTTTGCAAAACAAAAAGTAGCATGTTTCAACTACTTCTTCTTAAATAAATACTTTTTAATTTCACTATAGTTACTTGCATGAATTAAAGCCATTTCTTTTAAAATAAATAGAGGTAAATCCTTCTCATCTTCTATGTTGTCTTGTGGAAGGTATATGGTTCTAATTCCTGCATTATAAGCTGTTATTATTTTTTCTTTTAGTTTACTTACTTTTAAAATATTGCCATATAAATCTATGTTACCTAGAAGTGCTATATCACTAGCAATTTCTTTATCATTAATAAGGCTTAAGATACTTGTTATGATACCTACTGAGCCACTTGCTCCATCTATCATAAAGTTTGAACCACTAAAGTTTAAGTATAGGCCTTTCTTTTTTAGGTCAATTAATCCTTCACTATCTAAATATGCTAGGCATACGCTTACGGCATCTTTTAATTTATCACCTACATTACCAGTGATGCTAAGTGCACTTAAGTTATTATAAGCAGCTTGTACTTTTAACATTGTACCCCCAAATGGAGTTACTCCAACTATGTTAACTTCTCCAGTATTATTTGTTTTATTATTATTGGCATATAACTTATTACCTAGGATTATTTCTAGATCGCTAGGAGTTATTTCTTTAACTTTATTTATAACTAAATATCTAACTACTTTATCAAGTAATCTATTAAGTTCACGAACGCCAGACTCCATTGTATAATATTTAATAATATCTAAAATAACTTCTTCACTTATTTCAATCTTAGCATTGTATTTGGAAGTGATAACATTCATTAGGTACATAGATGCAATATCTTTCTTATCATAAATTGTATAACTAGGAAGGTAAATAAGTTCTAACCTATCTCTTAAAACAGTTGGTATTTCTTTAGCATCATTTGCTGTTAAGATAAATAAGCATTTAGATAAATCAAAAGTCTCTTCTATATAGTTATCTGTAAAGTCTTTGTTTTGCTTATTATCTAATATATCTAGTAATACGCTTGCTGGATCTCCTTTATAATCTTTGACAAGTTTATCAACTTCATCTAATAAGATAACTGGGTTATTGGTTCTACATTTAATTATAGATGATATTATTTTACCAGGAGCTGCTCCTAAATAGGTACGTCTATGGCCAATAAGTTCTGATGAATCATTAAGACCTCCTAAACTTATTTTCGTAAATTTTCTTTTTAGGGCATTTGCTATGGTTCTTGCAATACTAGTTTTACCAATACCAGGAGCTCCAACTAAACAGATAATTGGGTTTTCTAAGTTAGGATTATTCTTCTTTAAAATAGCATAATCAGTAATTCTAGTTTTTACTTCTTCTAGGCCATAATGTGTCTTATCAAGTTCTTTTCTAATCTTATCCTTACTAGTTTCTTCAGCACTAGCACATTCATAAGGTAAGGATAAAAGTGTCTCAATATAAGTTCTTATCATCGATACTTCTGGACTACTAGCTGGTGTATATTTGTATCTTTCAAGCTCACTAATTAGTTTATTCTTAATTCTATCTGGGGCTTTAAATTCATCAATTCTACCCTTTAGAGAACTAATTTCATCATCTTTAGATGTAGATATACCAAGTTCTTCGTTTAACTTCTTTATTTTCTCTTTAATAACATATTCTTTTTGTTCTTTAGAAAAACTTTCTTTTATTTCTTTTTCAATCTTACCATCAAGTTTAAATATCTCAAGTTCGATATTAATCTCTTTAATAAGTGCCTTTGCTCTTAAGATGTCATCAAACTCATTCATATAATATATTTTTTTATCTTTGGGTAATCTTAAAAATGTTACAACTATATCTGTAATATCTCCTAGAGAAGCATTGTTGTTTATTTTTGTTATAATACTATTATCTATTTCGGGATTAATTTTAATATAGGTATTAACTAATGATACTAATCTTTTTCTTAAGGCAGTCTCTTCTAGGGTTTCACCTTTATCAATGTAAAGCATCTTAGCATTTCCAATAAGAATACTTTTATCATTAGGATAACTTTGGTAATTATTTATTTTAACTCTGTTAAGACCTTTAAGGACAACACGATAATTATTATTTGGTAAAACAATCTTTGAATTAATTAGAGTAAGAACTCCACTTTTAGGTAAATCTGTTATTGTTGGAGACTCCTCTAAAGTATTAGACGGTAAAACAATTAGTATTTTATTGGAAAACTCTATAGTACTTAGATCAATAACTTTTTTAGATAACTCATTATTAAGTTCAATACGGACTTCTTGGGAAGGCAATATAGTAAGTTTCTTAAGTAGTAAAACAGGAATATTTTCTTTCATATATCTTCCCCCAAACATTGTTCTTATTATATATTTTTAAAACTTATTTGTAAACCCATAATAAGAAAAAAGTCATAAATAATGAATATCTATGACTTTAAAAATTATTTTACGATGTATGGGTCTTCTGAGGTACCTGTTCCACCAGAAATTTCAATATTTGATACTAGAGAAATTGAAGGTCGTAAGCTCATGCTGTAGGCTGCGCCCCAGTTGACCAAGGAACCTTCGCGCACAGACCAAACACCAGCACCATAGTCATAACTATAAGGAGACATAGTCCACCAATCTTCAGTACCAGTATTTTCACATAAAAACGTAGAATAATTATATAAGCTTCTTACAGAACCAGCAAATGCTACTTCATCAGCCGTTAATAGTCCTATTTTTGTAGTTATTTTGCTTAATTCTCCATTACATTTTAAACTTGGGCCTGTTCCATTAGTGTTAATTAATCTTTGAGTAGTGGCATAGTAAGTTCTGTTTTTAGCATATCCTAAGCCATTAACATCACTCACACTTGTAGGATTAAAGGTAGTATCAGTTACAGTAGTTTTATCATTACACCATATGGTATCAGCAATCTTATCTTCATAAGAAGTTAAATTTTTTTTATACCAAGTTTCTAGACTTGTAAGTATTATACTTTTATTAACATTTGCATGTGCACTTGCATAATCACTTGCTCCAGCAGTACCATACATAAATCCTACATAAGCATTATCATCATTATTCGGATTAAATTTAGTAGTATATGTGGTCCCACTATAATGAGCAAATGCTGCATCATCACTATTATTTGAGGAAGAGCATGGATTACTTGCCTTGGAAGTATTATCATTATTAAGGACTATTTTTACTGAACCATCGCCAGCTATTCTTACTATTCGCCAACATTTATTAGCAAACTGTACGTAATTATTTTTTACAGCCCCTCTGAAATAGTAAGACGTGCCATAATCATCTTCCTCACTTGCTAAAATGTCCTCTGTCATATTTTTATTTGAAAAAATGATTTTATACGTAAAACTATCTTGTGTAGCACTGATAACATAAACTATATAATATAAATTAGTCGTTCTACTCTTTTTTCCTGCCGTACTTGATCCAGACCTTGATATAGTAATATTTGGCAAATATTTTCCAACTAAACTAGAATATGAGTTTGCATATGTATCACTTGTTACTGCTGTTTCCGTTAAATCAAAGTCAGTTTTATTTACTTTCCAGCCAGTACCATAAGTCACATAATATCCTTGCTCTGTTGAAGATACACTTGAAGTTTTACTTTCAACATCATTTAAAACATGAGCATTGACTTCCTTTCCAGGAATTGTGAGTGGTGTTTTTAATGTATTATTATCCCTTAATGCTGCTAAAATTGTTCCATCTTCTGATTCGTTCCAACCTTTAGGTGCAGCTACTGCCATATTATTGCTAGCTTTAGCACTTGTTATCTCTACATGAGCACTAAATGATGCTCCTTGATTTGCATTTTGACTAGTAGCCTTTTTAGGATAATATATCTTTAATAAATAAGTATGTTTAGCATTATTTGCTTTTACAAACTTTCCACTACCTAATTCAATAGATGTATCAGTTATATCAGTTTTTGATATTGCTGGAATAACTTCTCCATTAATACTAGTATTAGTACTTACTAGTTCATATTGTAATGGATCATCTGTTTTAAATGTATTTGAGTCTACTATTAATGTTAACTTGTAATACATTTCAGCATCTGTTGTATTATTACCAGTTACTGTTATTGTTTTTGTAGCCCATACATCATCTTTAGGATATATTCCTGCTAGATTTATTTCTTTTCCTCCATCATAAGTTATTTTCATTGTTCCGGCATCAGCTCTTACTGTAGTGCTATTTTCAGAACTCATTCCAGCAGTAAAGAATGCATATGTTGCTCCAATAAAGATTATTGCAACAAATATTCCTATATATAAATATATTTTTTTTAATTGTTTATCCATCTTACTATCTCCTATCATAATTAGAATTATAAAACATTATAGTTATTTTTGCAAACAAAAAATAGAGCTTATGCTCTACTTGAATATTTACCATCTTTAGTAGTAATTAAAATCTTTTCTCCTACACCAATGAACATAGGAACTTTTACTACATAACCAGTTTCAATTGTTGCATCTTTCATGGCATTGTTAGTTGTATTGCCTTTAACAGCATCAGTTGTTTCAATTACTTCATAATCAACTTTTTCTGGTAAAGTAATTCCTAAAATTTCACCATCATACATAGATACTTCAATTTCTAAGTTTTCTTTTAAAAAGTTAACATCATCACCAAGTACACTTGCTGGAATTTCTAACTGAGTATAATCTTCATTATTCATAAATACATAGTTAGTTCCATCATTATATAAATATTGCATGTGTAATTTGTCTACGTGTGCTTTTTCTAATTTTAAGTTTGTATTAAATGTTTGTTCAACAATAGAACCAGTCTTAAGATTCTTATATTTGATTCTTACGAAAGCAGGACCTTTTCCTGGTTTAACATGTTGGAACTCAACAATCATACATAGGTTTCCATCAAGAATAACAGTCATACCATTCTTGATATCATTTATATTTATATTCATACTATTTTACTCCTTACAATTATTTCTTTTCTTTAAATACTTGAGTTTTGCCACATGTCTTACAGAATTTCTTAATTTCTAGCTTATCTGGAGTATTAGCTTTATTCTTTTCTGTAGGGCGAATAAAATTACCACAAACAGTACATTTTAACTCAACAGGATTACGGTTTTCATTTTTCTTTGCCATTTTAATTTTGCCTCCTTTTTTAACTCGTTAGTATTATAACATATCTCTTAAAGTTTAAGCAAGTATTTACAGATTAATTTGTAATATTTATAACAGAAGATATAGGTATAATATAATTTTTATTGTCTAATTTCATTAAGGTATTATATATATTTCTAGATAAAAAAACTCCTCTAACTCTTATAGGTAAAAGTTTCAGGAATCTTTTATTTCTTGTAAATTTAAGGCTACTTTAAATTAGCCATGGTATGTACTTTAAATTAGTCAAGGGGTTCACTTTAAATTGGCCATAGCGTATACTTTAAATTAGTCATTATAATCTGTTTCTTACCTTTTAATATAGATGCCAAACATATCTAACTTTTTCGATTGCATTATAATCTTTACAATATACATGTGCTTCAGCACTTGTTGCATCAAAGTTATGACATACTTTTTCTTCTGGCATATTTTCTATCTTATATAAGGTTATGCCACCTAATAGTGCTAATAATATTATAATTACGCAAGGTATAATTGATTTTTCCATATCTATCCTCCAATAGTATTATAATATTTTTATAAATGGTTTTCAATAATCTCTTTACTAATCTTACTTATAACATTTCTATTGATTGGATATTTGTACTCACTATTCTTATTGGAATATTTAATATTAGGGCTTACTATAATAATACTTATTTTAGGGTTATCGTAAGGAAAATATGTTCCATAGGTAATGCTCACTGTTTTTAAGTCTACAATTCCATCATTATTGGTATCTATAAATGATTCACTAGTACCGGTTTTACCAGCACTCTTTACTTTATTTGATACATAACCATAACCAGTACCACTATAGTTTACTAATCTAAAGCCTTCTCTTATTTCGTTTAGGTCTGTTTCATTTATGGGCGCAGTGCTTAGTACCTCACTTTTATTTTTATAATAAACAGTGCCATCTTTATTTAAAACCATGTTAAGTAGTGATAATTTATTTCTTTTGGATGTTGCTATTGTATTTATATAACTAGTTAAAGATATTGGGGTGTATGTGTCATACTGTCCTATAGCCATATTAAGAAGTTGATCGTCTGTAATGCTTGTTCCTTTATAACCGGTGCCTTCATTCATTAAATCTATTTTGCTAAGTGTGCCTAAACCATAGTCTTTTAAAACGTTTCTATATATTTCAAAGTGTTCTTTAGTAGCTCCTATGTTCATTTCTCTTGAATAATTTTTTCCAGTTAGTTTAATTGCAAGTAAGTACTGATAATAGTTACTACTCATTCTTAAGGCTTCTTTAGCATCCATATAGCCTAGACTTTTCCATGAGCATTTATCTTTAGTAGTACTTAGTTTAACACATCCATCTAAAATCTTCTTTTTGGGAATTAAATCATACTTATATCCTACTGAGATAGTTGCTCCTTTAACTATACTACCTGCTACGTATGAATTAAAAATGTTTTCATAACTATAATCAATAAACTCCCCATTATTGGTAAGTTTTCTGCCAGCCATTGTAAGGATACTTCCATCATTTGGGTTACTTATTATTACAAAAGATGTATCAAAGTATTTACTATTTGGGTGTTTCTTTGCTAGTTTAATTTCTTCTTCTAACACAGTTTCTGTGTATTTTTGAAGGTCTATATCTATATTTAAAACGATATCTTTACCTGTTTCTTCTTTTTTTATAAGTTTTAGATGGTTATCATTTATTTCGTATTTAGCTTTTTCGCCTTTTAGGTATTCATCATAGATATACTCTAAGTTACTAGTGCCAACTCGGTCACTTAGGTTATATCCCATCTTTAAATATTTATTTTTGAACTCTTTAGGAATACCTTGTTTATAGCTTGATACAGAGCCAAATACTTCTCTTAATGTATTTCCATATGGATAGTATCTTTCCCATGTAATATCTGTTCTAATTCCTTTTAAATTAGATGTATTTATCATCTCATATTCATCATCTGTTAAGTTCTTCTTAATTATTTTATCTTCATAACTATAGCCATTATTCATCTGATAAAATAAAGCACATACATTATCATTTATACTTTTTATTTCTTCATCTGTTATAAGACTATATTTATAATCGTCATATTCTTTTTGATTAATTTTTCTTTCTTTTAATTTTGTTTTTACTTCATCGCTTACTCTCTTATTTACTTTTTCTTCATTATTAATGTAATAGCAGTATCTTTTCTGCTTGTTATTAGAACTCATATTAAAAGATACAATATCATTTAGTTTGCTTGCAACATTCATAGTTTCTTTTGTACTAATAGATAATTTATTAAATACTAAAGATCTAACACCTATATTATCTACTAAGATTTTACCATTTCTATCTAGTATTCTTCCTCTTGGGGCAGTAAGACCATATATATACTCTTTTTGATAAGTAAAGCTTTCCTTTAAACTTATTAATCTATAAGAGCAAATACTAATAAATATTAAAAGCACTATTAATAACTTTCTCATATAATTATTATGGTTCATTTTGATAAAATTAACATATAATATATTGGTGAAAAAATTATGAATAATCTAATAAGGAGTTATATTAAAAATTTAACTGAAGATGATGTGCGTTCATGGGGTGCAAGAAAAGGTATTTTATTAACTGATGAAGAGTCAGAATATGCTTTTAAGTATATCAAAAATAATTATGATGAGGTTTTAAATAATCCAGAGAAGTTTAATATTGAAGAACATGAAAAAAAGTTTTCCAAAGAAAACTATCAAAAACTAAAAGAGCTAGTTAAAGAATATATTAAATATTTAAAATAATTCTTTTAAATTAGGGTTAAACTTATTACTTCTTAACTCTTCAATCTCTTCTTTGTAAGGGGCTTTTCCATTAATATAAGGTGTTTCTAATATTTTAGGAACATCTTTTAATCTTGCACTAGTACATACTTTATAGATTGGATCAAAACCAATGGTACCAAAACCGATATTTTCATGTCTATCTTTTCTCGTGCCAAGTGCATTCTTACTATCATTAATATGAACGCACCCAATTTTATCTAAACCAATCTCTTTATCAAAGATATTTAAATATACTTCAAAATTTTTAATATCTACGCCAGAATCATTTAAATGACAAGTATCTAAGCATACTCCTAATTTATTACTATTAACACTTTTAATAATATATTTAATTTCATCAATATTAATGCCAAGTTCGGTTCCTTTACCTGCCATAGTTTCAAGTAATATTGTAACATTTTTATCGCCTTCTAGAACTTGTTTTAGAGCATCTATTATATTATCTAGAGCAATTAATCTATCTATTCCAACACTACTTCCTGGATGAAGTACAATATATTTAACACCTAGTTCTTCGCATCTTGTTATTTCACCTTTTAAGAAAGTTTTACTAAATTCATATTTGCTTTCGTCTTTGTTGTTAGCAAGATTTATTATATAAGGAGCATGGCATATAACATTATTAATATCTATATTATGCTCGTTCATTAATTTTATTGCTTCTTTAGTATATTCATCATTTATTTTACTTCTGACAGTATTTTGGGGAGCACCTGTATAGAACATGAAGGCGTTTGCATTATAGCTTATAGCTTCAAGGGCACTACTTAATAATTGCTTCCCAGAGAAGGAAACATGACTACCAATTATCATTTAAATCACCAAGTAAATTATAGAATAAAACCATTAAAAGGGCAAGAAAAAAACACTGTAAAAAGTGTTTTAATTAGTTGTTGTTGAAGTGCAAGTAGTTACACCAGCACAAGAACTTGTAATACCATTACTTCCATCAATTATTTTACTTCCATCATTTAAATCAGTATAAGTTGAATTAGAAGTATAATAACTATTATCTGTTAAAGTTACACGATAAGTTGCTTCTCTTTTGGCGTCTAAAGAAACAGTAACATATCCTTTGAAGTTTCCTGATGATGTAAGACCAACACCTGCAAGTGAATAACAATAACATGTATCATTTATTTTTTTCTTGTTGGCATCTGTGTTTGAACTAGGTAAAGTTCCAAGTAAGTCTTCTGATTGGAATGTACTTTCGGCATTACCTAAGGCTCTTTGGGCATAAATCTTAAATGATCCTTTCTTAGCATTATTCATACTCTCTACTACAGCTGGAATTGCGATAATCATAATGATTGCTAACACAACGATAACTGCTAATAATTCAACTAATGTAAATCCGTTTTTATTACCCTTTAATCTCATTTTTAAGTTCCCTACTTTCTATTAATATTATAAGTTAATAGACTTTTATTGTCAATGGGGAACTTTGCATTAAAACTGTTCTATTTTTTTACTTCCCCATAATTTTTAATATTGATGATGCTGTATCAAGAGTATCTAAAACACTTTCAGTTTTACTGATTTTTTTGTTTTTTTCTTCATTTTTAAATGCTTTGCTAAATTCTTTATAATATTCTGGGTTTCTATTTAGGTATCTATAAAAGTAAGAGTTTCTTTTTAAAAATTCATATTCTTTAGGGTTCTTTTTTATTTTTTCAATTAAACCAAATTCCATCTAATCACCAAAAAACTTATCCATTGCTCTTGGTGTTTTAGGAGTTATTATATTAGTTCCAGAACTAGGTTTGTTAGTAAGTTCTTGAATAACATTAATTGCTTTTTGAGCATTATTAATATACTTTTGGACGTTATCGATATTAATATTTTTAACTAGACTAGCAAGTTCACTTAATGGTGCTGCTCGATCTTCATCTTTAAACTTATTCCATGCGTTTTCATCTTCACCATAAAGGTCGTATATTTCATATAAATCTTGCCAAGAGGTTTCTTTATTTTTAACTTTAGTAATTAAGTATGGTTTGCTTCTTATAAATTCTCTGAAAGCGTCTTTTTTATCCATATAAAAACCACCTAGTAAAATATATTCACTAAGTGGGTTTTTATGTTATAGTTTAAAGTCATTTAGAAAGTCGTCAATAGTAAGTTCTTGGATTTTTTCTTCTTCTTTTTTTATTTTAGGAAGTTCTATATCTTCATCTTTAACAATATCAAGTTCTTTAGATATAAAGACATCGTTAATTGCTTGTTTTAGGATTACTGAACCAGTTGATTCTTTATCCATTATTGGAATATCACTATTTTTAACTAAGTAGATATCATCTTTAGATTTAATACCAATAACGTCTTTTGTGCTAGTGCTAAAGGCTTTAATAATTTCATAATTAGTAGATTTAACTTTTTTAATTAGAGTTGTTCCTCTCTTAGCACGAGATAGCATATTTAAATCGCTTAATTTAACTCTTTTAGCAGTTTTTTGATTAGTAAATACATCAATATATTCATCTGTGTCACTATAACAGATACCACTAGTAACTACATCGTCTTTTAAATTAATTCCCTTAACGCCAGCAGCTTTAGGACCACTAACAGGTATCTCACTAGCCATATAGTTTAGATAGTAACCTGTCTTAGTAACAATAAGAATGTTTGGTTTAGTAATACATACATTAACAAGTTCATCATCATCTTTTAATTTCATTGCTGTATATGCTTTAGAATATCTGCTTACGATAAAGTCGTTTAGGTTAGTTCTTTTTACCATACCATCACGAGTAAACATGGTAACTTCTGGATTAGTAACATTTTCATTTATTATATAAGCACTTACGGCTTTATCATCTGGACTGATTGTAACAAAGTTACTAATATGTTTACCTAGATCTTTCCATTTACATGATGGAATTTCATGAATTGGTAAGTATAGATAGTTGCCACGTGAAGTGAAAACGCATAATTTATTTAAGGTATTAGTTTGTTTATAACATATTACATAGTCTCCAGGCTTTAGAGCAGTTTCTCCATCAGCAGAGTTATGTGATTTAATAGGTACTCTTTTTAGATATCCATCATTAGTTAGGACGATGATAACATCTTCTTTAGTTATAAGGTCAGTTTGATCAATCTTGATTTCTTTAACTGTTTCACTTATTTCAGTCTTTCTTGGAACACCATACTCTTTTTTCATCCTTCTAAGTTCGTCTTTGATAACGCCTTTAAGTTTGGATTCGTCATTTAGAATACCAGTAAGTTCTTCAATTATTTTTCTTAGGTTTTCTAGTTTTTCGTTTAGAACTGTGATATCTGTGTTAGTTAGTCTATATAGTTGTAACATAACAATTGCTGTAGCTTGCTCTGTTGTGAAATCAAACTTTTTAACTAAGTTTTCAATAGCATCTGGTTTATTTTTACTAGCTCTAATAACAGCGATTACTTCATCTAGTATGCTTATTGCTTTAACTAAACCTTCAGTAATATGCATTTCTTTTCTAGCAAACGCTAAGTCAAAGTTAGTTCTTTTTAAAATAACATCTTTTTGATGATCGATATAAGCATCAATAATTGGAATGATTCCTAGTAGTCTAGGTCTTCTTTTATCAATACATACCATGTTGTAGTTATATGTTGTTTGAAGTTCAGTGTTTTTAAGTAAGTAATTTAAAACAAGTTCTTTATCAGTGCCTGGCTTTAAGTCAATAACAATTCTAATATTAGAGTCTTTATCTGATTCATCTCTGACTTCTGCTATACCATCTAGTTTCTTTTCAAAGCGAATATCATCAATTTTTTTAACTAGTAATGCTTTATTTACTTCAAAAGGTATCTCAGAAATAACAATTTGGTCTTTTCCTTTGTTTTTTTGAAATTCACTTTTGCTAGTTACGATAAGCTTGCCACGGCCTGTTTTAAAAGCACTCTTAATTCCATCTAATCCTTCAACAATACCACCAGTTGGAAAGTCTGGACCTTTAATTATTTCATAGATAGAGTCTTCATGACAATTAGGACTATCTATTCTTTTAATAACGGCATCACATACTTCAATTAAATTATGAGGTGGGATGTTTGTTGCGTATCCGGCAGAAATACCATTAGTACCATTAACTAGTAAGTTAGGAAACTTTGCAGGCAAGACTGTTGGCTCTAGCAAGGTATCTGAATAGTTAGGTGCCATCATAACTGTATCTTTATCAATATCTTTAAGTAATTCTTCACTTATTTTAGATAGTCTGCACTCAGTATAACGATATGCAGCAGGACCATCACCATCAATTGAACCATTGTTACCATCTACTTCAACCAAGATATGGTTTTGTTTCCAACTTTGACTCATACGAATTAAAGCATCGTATACACTTGAGTCTCCATGTGGATGATACTTACCTAGTACATTACCTACGGCATTTGCACATTTTTTAAACTGCTTATCATAGGTATTTTTATCTCTATACATTGCATAGATAATTCTTCTTTGAACCGGTTTAAGTCCATCTCTTACATCTGGTATTGCTCTATCTTGAATAATATATTTAGAATAACGAGCAAATCTTTCACCCATTATTTCTTCTAAACTATAATCGTGAATTCTCTTTAATACTTCTTCCACTCTTATCACCTTTAAGAATTATAACATAGAACATCCCATTTTTCCAAGGCAAAAGCCAAAAAAAGAAGAAACTAATTAAATTTCTTCTTTAAAATAGCAAGTAATATAAGTCCTAAAGCACTTGTGCCCATTAGACTATATTCTAATAGATAACTATCACTTTCAATTCCTGTGTATGGAATTTCTGGTTCTTTTGGAGTATCATCTCCACCTTCACCCATAACGAATTGGTATACATAAGTAACGATTATATCTTCTTTAGTGTACTTACCTTTTTCTTCACCGATTGTATTAATTAGTTCGTAATCAGTGATAGAAGCTGGACTAGTTTGATAATCTGTACCAACTTGTCCATTAGTAGTAGTTTCTTCTAAAAGTACTTTACCTTCTTCATCAACATATTTAGTAATAACTTTACCCATATCTTTCTTGTAGTAGTAAATTACTTCAGTTACTTCATCAGTAAACATTCCACTAGCATTATCTGGAGTACTTACTAAAATGTATCCATAAACATCTGCTTCTTTAGTAGTATAGTCTTTGCTTACTTTACCATTAATAGTTTCATCTTCAGCAATTTTAATTGTAGTACCTTCTTCATAATGATGAACAATTACTTTAGCATCTCTTAACTTATAGTAGAATGTTGCTTCTTGTACTTCTTCTGTTAGAATACCACTTACTTTACCAGTACTTTCTACAAATTCATAAGCACCTAAATCAGTCTTTGCACTAAATGAATATTCTTCATCTAGTTTACCAGATATAGTATCATCTTCAAATAACTTGTCTGTTGTTTTATTACCATTTTCATCAATGATATAATGATGAGCTATAGCTCCAGCACTATTATTCTTTTCATAGTAGAAAGTATATTCTTTAGTTTCTAATGTATATTCTCCATTATAAGAAGTAGTATCTACTGCTGTATATTTAGGAATATTAATTGCACTAATTTCAAACTTATCAGTTACTTTACCATTAAACTCTTTATCTGGTGCAAGGGTCTTATTAGTTCCTTTTTCAACATAGTGAACGATAATCTTAGCATCCTTTAGAGCATAGATAAATGTAATTGTATTATCACTACTTCTTAATTTAATGGTTTGCTTTTCAGCACTTTCTAGATTATAGTTAGCAAATACTTTATTATCAGTTTCATCTTTAGCATTAGCAGTATAATTATCATTAATTCTACCAGTGTCTTTAACTGGGTTAATTAAATCTATTACATTACCATCTTTAATTGTTACATATCTTATAGTAACATCAGTCATCTTTAATTGATAGTAGAAAATTGCTTCTTGTTTTTCACTTGTTAAAGTTCCACTTACTTTGCCTTCGCTTTCTACATATTCATAATCACCTAATCCTTCTGTTTTAGGACTAAATGAGAAAGATACACCAATTTTACCATTAACAACGTCATCTTTGAATAATTCTGTTGTTGTTTTATTACCATTATTATCAATGATATAGTGATGAGCTACTGCTCCAGCACTTTCTGCTTTTTCATAGTAGAAAGTATATTCGTTAGTAGTTAAATCAAATACAGCATCTTGCACTTTACTACCAACTACAACATAGTCTTTAATATCTTTAGCATTAATTACTTTTGTTTCAGTTACTTTACCATCAAAAGTATCATCATCTGCTAATTTTGTATTAGTATCTTTTTCTACATAATGAACAACAATCTTAGAATCTTTAAGTTCATAATAGAAATTGATAACATTTCCTTCTTTAGCAAGGGTAATAGATTCTTGACTATTACTTACTAAATTATAATTATTTAAAGTTAAAGCGTATTCTGTAACCTTATCCCCAATATATAAGTCTTCATTATTAGCGTTCTTAGAAATTGTTTTGCTATCAGCTACTTTTGTATTAGTGCCCTTTTCTAAGTAGTTAACAATGTAACTTGTTTTAACCCCATTAACTGTAATAGTTACTGTTGAAGTGTTTGACTTTGCATAAGTTTTATTTCCTTCTTTATCTGTGATTGTAGTTTTAATATAATATGTGAAATTATCATCACCACGGAAATTGTTATTTGGATTATATTTAAGTGATCCATCTTGATTAAGTTCTAGTGAACCATATTTTGTATTGTTAACGATTATAATTTCATCTAGTACACTTTGAGCTTCATCTTCTTGTTTTCCTTTGTAGTCATTAGATTTAATACCAGTATTTGTATCTACGACTAACTTTTCATTAGTATTTGTTTCATACTTATCATCATTTGTTCTTGAAGCAATAGGTGCAACTGGGTCGATTAAGTTTTCGTTAATCTTACCATCAACATTTTCATAGAACTTATTACCATCAGCAGCAGTACCAGTAACAGTAGCACCATTATTAGTGTACATACTACCATAATAATCTTCATTTGCTGTTACATTGAATGTTAATTCTTCTGGTTTCTTAGAAGATAATTCAGCAAATTTATAAGTTATAATAGTTTCTTTAGTGTTTTCATCTTTTGTAATTGTTACATTGTTACCATATCTTTGTTTTAAGTCATTTTCATCTACAGTGAATGTATTTGGAACAACATCTTTAATTGTTAAATCTTTAGCAACAACGTCCATATCTTTTGATACTGCAGCAAATGCTTCGTTTAATTTAGCACTATCACTTGCATCAAAATATCTACCACCATTTTTAACAATTGATTTTAAGAAACTTTCAGCAGCTGTATTGGTAGTTGTATTACCCCATCCATCTTTTGAAGTTATACCGAAACCAATTGAGTAAATCTTACCATTAAATGAAGATACTTCTTTTTGAGCTGCCTCACTAGGTTTCATATTAAATCCTTCTGGGCAAGTTTTACTTTCGTAGGTAGTTCCATTCCAGCCACTTCTATAACCTACATATTCACATTTATATTTTTCTTTACTATTATAGTCGTAGTATTCAATATAACCATCAGATACCCATTGTCCTTTATCGTTTTGATAATTTCTAGTAGCAACAAAGTCATAAGCATACATATTTTCATGAGTATCAGCACGACCATTACCATGCTCTACTCCATTTTTGTCATTATAGAATGTTGGCTCACCATCTGATAAAACAATTAAACTCTTTTCGTTATCAGCAGTAGTAAATAAATTTTTAGCAATACTGATACCAAGTTGAACATTAGTACCACCACTTGCTTTTTTATTAGAAACACAATTCTTTAATGTTTGAGCATCGTCTGATAACTGACAAGCATTACTTGCAAGTGTGTTTGACTTTTCTGCATACCAAACTACGCCAATTTTAATCTTTCCAGCATTTTCCTCTGTTAAAAGATTATCAATGAAATTTACAGCAGCATCCTTTAGTGTTTCTATTTTATTTTTGTTAGAGCCGTTTATTCCATCAGTCATACTACCAGAAGCATCTAATACAAGAACTATTTCTCTTTCTTTTTGAGTAGTTAATGTATAAGGATTTCCACTTACAGTTATTTTAACCTTAGCACTTCTACTAGTTTCATCACCGATACGCTCTGCGGTTTTAGTCACAGTAACCTTACCGGCATCTGGATTAGTATCAGCATATACAACAAAAGCATTACTAAATACTGAAGTAAGAAGCATTACTAGTGTCATAAATAACTGACCTATGTTTTTTAATTTTTTCATAACCTTTTCCCTCCTAAATTTATATTAACAATCATTATAGATTGGTTAATTTCCTACTACTAATAATAAGATAATCTCTTGTTCCATCAAGCAAACATGTTTGAAGGATTAAAATATCATCAGATTCGGTAATCTTTATATTTGTATCATATAAAGCATCTTCTCTAATTTTATTTATATGACCTATAAAATCATTTGTTTTAAGTGTCATGTGTTCAGCATCTTTAGTTCTCTTTACTGAAAATATTTGATATGTGGTTATGCCACTCTCGTTTTCGATATAAATTAAATCATTATTTTTTGTAAAATCTTTATCTAGAAACATTCTCAAATTTTTAAAAGCTACATCATATTTGTTTGAGTTATGTCCATATATATTTATTTGTTTGTCTTCAAAAGTGTTCCGGTAGTCCATAAAGACTGCACCTATTCTACTTTTTTCTTTCTTAAGTGTATGATTTAAATAATAGGTGTTATTGGTTGTTTTAACAAAAAGCGTGTTAATATCTGCTCCTGGAATATTTATTGAACCAATAATATCATCATTTCCATATTCATTTCTAAAATTGTAATATTTTTCCTTAAGATTTGTTTCATTATTTTCTTCGTTAATAGTGCCTTCAAGCGCTACCATATTTAGTTTTTGATCTTTATATTGATGAGCAAACATAAGACCAAATGAAGATATAAAAATAATCAAACTAAGGCTAAATAAAACATAATACCATTTTTTCATATTTCCCCCTAAAATAATATATGAATAAATAACCCAATTAGTATAATTTCCCTTTTTTAGGCAAAATTATCCATTAATCGTTTACAAGGACTATATACTAAAGGAGAAAATGGATTTTGTCAATATTAAAAATTGCAAATTTTGAAAATCATAAAAAAAGGGCTTATTAAAAGCCTCTTTTACGTACGATAATCATATACATTAATGATAGTGCACTAATTCCAGTAAGTGATGTAATGTCACTTTCTTCTTCAATTCCAGTATATGGAATATTTGGAGTTTCTGGTTTTTCTGGAACAACAGGTACGTCATCTCCACCTTCACCCATAACGTATTCATAAACATATGTAACTACAATGTCTTTAATTGTCATGCTTCCAGTAGTATTTCCTTCAATGCGTTTTAGTTCATAACCATAAATATCTTTTAAAACTGTATTATAGTTATCATTAACATAACCATTAATTGTTTCTTCTTCAGCAATTACCTTTCCATCTTCATCTACATAGCGAGCAATTACTTTAGCTTTTAGGTTATGTGCTGCTTTAATACTAAATCCAGTTTCATATTTACCTGATTTAACAGCATCTACATGAAGCTCTTCTTCTTTATCTGCATGAGCATTCCATCTATTATCTTTACTGTCATCATACCAGTTATTGATTTTATCGTTGCAGTCATCTAAAATCCAATTATCTTTAACGTCTTTAAAATCAATAATACCTTTTTCACCATTATAGATGTCATCGCCAGCTACTTCTGCATGATTATTATAAATGTTTACATCTTCGCCAATAATAAGTGTTCCAACATTATAAATGCCTCCACCAAGACTAGCACCAATCTTACTTTTATTTACTGTGCCAGTACCATTATTGGTAATTTCACCAGCAAGGATTGTTAGGTTACAAATATTTTGTTTAGTATAAATACCAGATCCTGCATTATTCTTGATTTCAACTTTAGCGCCTTTTTCAATTGTACTTGTATAAGTTCCATTTCCTTGGAAGAAGATACCAGCATTAGTTGCTGCACTAAAAGCTTTAGTACCATTACTATTAGCAATTAGAGTGCATGAGCTATCAACATTTAATACTCTAGTCCAAATGCCACTATAACCATTATTAGTAGCAGTTAGTGTAGAGTTATTAGTCATATCAATTCTCCATGCTGAGATACCCCAGTTACCACTATTATCAAATAAAACATTACTATTATTTTTAATTGTATAATAAGTTCCGTTTGATCCATTGCCTTTACTATTTAGAACTTTTACTGTACTATTATCAATAGTAGCATAGAATGTTCCAGTAAATCCTGAACGATTGTTGTCAGATATAAATGTTGAATTAACTAAATTAACATTATATCCACCATCTCCACCATCCCACTCTAATGCATCTTGTGTATAATTTTTAATGATTAAAGTAGAATTATTTAGATTTAACTTATTATTACTGCCAAAATAAATAGCATGAACATTACTTTTTGTTCCTGTACCATCTAATGTAAGTTTTGCATTTTCTAAGTTTAATGTTGCATTTTTTGAAGCACTGATTGTCATCCAATTCCATTCTGCTGTATAAGGAGTTGAACCTATTCCTTTAATATTTACTGTTACATCTTTAAAAGTTAAAGATACTCCCCATAAAGCAATTCCTTTATCTTCAAATGTAAGAGTATATTCTTTTGAACCATCAATTGTTAAATTTTTAGATAAATTTAAACCTTTGGTGGTTGCATTATCAAGTAATTTAATTGTATCACCATCAACTGCTGCAGTTACTGCTTCATCAAATGTCTCATACATAACGTCATTAATAGATGCTACATATTTAACTTCTGGAATAACAGTTTCTTTAGTTTCTGGCTCTACAACTTCTTTGATTTCTTCTACTGTTTCTTCATTTACTACTTCTGTATCGGCACTAACATACATAAGTGGCATAGATAAAACTAGTAAAATTGTAAAAAACATTTTTTTCATCCAAAACCCTCCTAAATAATTTTTACGAGACTATATACTAAAGGAGAAAATAAATTCTGTCAATATTTAAAAACGCAAATTTTAAAATTTTGAATAAAAAAAAAGAGCCACTAGTAAAAATTTTCATTTTGGGCAAACAAAAAGACTGATATTAATCAGCCTTATTTTAGTTTTGCATAATAACCCTTAAAGATATTAGATAATTCTTCTTTTTCAGAATCATTCATCTCTAAGTAAGGATTACCATCTACTCTTTTACTATAAGATTCTAAAGTTTCTTCTAAACCAAGAACTTTACCATCTTTAACAAAAATTACAGTAGGTAAATAGATTCTCTTAATAGAGTCATCTTTAAGACCATCATAAACAGGCAAGTAATCTTTTAAAATATCTACTAATTTTAAGTAATCTTCAGTGCCTTTCTTTTCAGTCTTAATTTTACCCTTTTTAGTTAGTGATAGTGTATTACGATCACCTGAAATATTTAAATAATATATTGGACTAACTTTTTCTTCTAAAGCAGAGTCAACAAGTACTGGTACTAAATTACGGCACCATGGACATTCTGGAAAACCTAAATAGATTACTCCAGTACCTTTATCTAAAATATTAAAGATTTCCTCATAACTAGAATAGCTAATTGGATTATAACTCTTAATATCAATACTTAGATAATTTTTACCATTACCATTATCTTTACCATTTAAGCTTTCATACTCTTCTTTAAATTTTAAAGAATCGTTAGTTATTGTGTAACTTGGTCCATCATCCTTCTTAGAGAACATAAAATATCCCATAATAACAAGAATGATAACAACAATTACGCCTGTAATTACTTTAGCCTTTTTGTTCATAGAAACCTCTGGTTATTTAATTTGATTCATAACTTCTTCAGCAAAGTTGTCACTTCTGTGTTCCATACCTTCGCCTACTTCATAACGAACCATCTTTAAAACTTCTCCACCATTATTTTTAACGTAAGTTTTAACATCAATGTCACCATCTTTAATGAATGGTTCATCTAATAAACAAATTTCTTTGAAGAATTTTTTAAGTCTACCTTCAACCATTTTAGCAGCGATATCAGCAGGTTTTCCTTCATTAATAGCTTGTTCAGTAAATACTTTTCTTTCTCTTTCAATGCGTTCTGCATCAATGTCTTCTTCTTTTAAGTATTCTGGTCTCATTGCAGCTGCTTGCATAGCAACATCTTTAGCAACGTCACTATTTGCTCCCTCTAATAGAGTTAATACAGCAATCTTACCACCCATATGTAAGTAAGCCCCAAAATTTTGAGTATCAGTTTTTTCAATAACTTCTAATCTTCTTAAAGATAACTTTTCACCAATTTTACTAGTTTTAGCAACAATTAAATCGGCAATAGTTCCTTCACTTGATGGAAGAAGTAGCGCTTCTTCTAGAGTCTTAGCATCTGATTTTAAAACTGCTTCACCAATTTCTTTAATCATATCAGTAAATTCTGCATTCTTACTAACAAAGTCAGTTTCAGAGTTAACCTCTAAAATTACAGCTTTATTTTCTGATGTAAAGATATTAGCTAAACCTTCAGCAGCAATTCTGCTTTCTTTTTTAGCAGCTTTAGCAATACCTTTTTCTCTTAAATAATCAATAGCTTTTTCTAAATCACCATTAGACTCAGTTAAAGCCTTTTTGCAGTCCATCATACCTGCACCAGTTTTGCTTCTTAATTCAGCAACGCTTTTAGCATCTATCATATTTATCCTCCTAAACTATTTTAATGCTTGTAATAATTCTTCTTTTTTCATTGAAGAGTATCCTTTAACACCTTTTTTCTTAGCTACTTGTTTAAGTTCAGCTAAAGTTTTTAATGTTAAATCTTCATCTTCAGTTGTTTTTTCTTCCTTTATAGCTTCTTTAGTTTTTTCATCTTCTAAGCTTTCAACAAATACTTCTTTAACAGTCTTTACTTGTTTTTCACTTTTCTTAGATTTATCTTCTTCAGTAACATAGTCAACCATTTCTAAGCCTCTTGCTTCACAAATAGCATTGTTTAGTACGCCTAAAACAACTTTTACACTTCTTACAGCATCATCATTACCAGGAATTACAAAATCAACATCATCTGGATCACAGTTAGTATCAACTAATCCAAATACAGGGATGTTTAATTTACGTGCTTCATGAATAGCGTTAATTTCCTTCTTAGGATCAACGATAATTAAAGCATCTGGTAATTTTTCCATGTTACGAATACCACATAAAGCTTTATTTAGTTTATCATATTCTTTCTTTAATCCGATAACTTCTTTTTTAGGTAAAACTTCAAATAATCCGTCTGCTTCCATTTTTTCAATTTCTTCTAGACGTTTAATTCTCTTTCTGATAGTTCTGAAGTTAGTTAATGTTCCACCTAACCATCTTTCGATTACATAGTAAGAGTTACTTCTTGTAGCTTCTTCTTTAGCAGCTTCATTTGCTTGTTTTTTAGTTCCAACAAATAAGAAATTTCCTCCGTTTTCTGCAATCTTTTTAATTTCTGCGTAAGCACTTTCAATGCATGCTGCAGTCTTTTCAAGATCGATAATATAAATATCATCTCTTGATGTAAAGATGTATTCCTTCATTTTAGGATTCCATCTTTTTGTTTGATGTCCGAAATGAACACCTGCTTCTAATAAATAACTCATAGAAACAACAGCCATATAAAATCACTTTCCTTTCGTTAATTACCCATAAACATCTTCTTAAACTACCAACCTTTGGCCACTAGGCGATTTAATCAGTTTATGTACATAATGGTATTAAAACCAAGAATATATTATCAAAAAATATGCTTCTATGCAAGTGTTTATGCTGAAAAACTAGAAGATGATGTTGTTATTTTCATCAAATCTTATTTCTAAAAATTTACGGCTTGCTAAATAGTCACACATGTGAACGAAACTTTGGTATTTAGTTTTAGGTGTTTCTAGGATTTCATCTCCATTATAATCTCTTGTATATGGACCCATGTGAGTTTTAATTACTTCACTGATAAATAAAGCATCTTCTTCGTTTAGCCCTGCTTCTTTTTGATGTTCTAGAACAAAGTTTGCCATTAAAATAGGATGATCAAAACGGGTATATTTTTCTTCTGTTAAGCCTCTTTTTAACCCATCATGGATAAGCAAACCAAATAACATCATATCTTCTTGGTGCTTTGTATATTTATTACCTATTAAAGGGTTATCTAGTAGCTCTTTACCAATTCTTACTGATGCTTTTAAATGTCTTAAAAGACCACCATCACCAGTAGCATAGTCTGGATGATATTTACCTGTACTAGATGCTCCCTCATGCAGGATATATTCTGGAATATTATTAATATAATAGACTAGTGCTTGTTTTAAATTTTCATCGTTAATATAATTTATTTCTTTTTTAAATATTTCTTCTCTATTCATAATTACCTCACAAAATATTCTAGCATTAACACATCCTTATGGCAAGAAAAAAGAGGCTCTACTTATTAGGTTTGCCTCTTTTTTCACCGATATCATCTGGACTAATTCCTTTAACTTTTCTGTAATATGCAATAAGCTGAGACGTTGTTACACTAGCAAGCATTCTAAATAGGTTGCCTAATGTTTGATAATCTCTATTACTTATGCAATTTAAATAAATATTTTTCATAGAAGAAGTAATAATAATTGGGGCTAAATTATTGTGAAGTAAGTGTGCGTTAGTAATAATTCTTCCTGTTCTACCATTACCATCTTCAAACGGGTGTATTCTTTCAAATTCTATATGGAACTTTGCTTCTCTTTCATAGAAAGCTCTTATATAAGTTTCTTTTGCTTGTTCTTTTTCTTCTGGTGTATCGAAGTCCATTTCAAAGTCAAATGCCGGAATATCTAGGGCCCATTCTGTATTATATTTATGAACAAGTTCTTGCATTTTAACTGGGACTAGTTCTTTTGGACATGTTTCAAATGTTGCACCAAATATACAGTTATCTACTTTTTTATATCCTTCGGTAATTCCTTCACTATAATTAACCATACTATCTATTCTAATGATATCTTTTACAGAAATATCATCTAGAAGTAAGGCATAGTCAAAGGCTGTTAAGAAACCTTTTTTAGTTGATTTTGCTTTCAAATCAGCTTGTTTCATATTGCTGATTAATGTACATAGTTCGTTTGCTTTATCTATTAAAGTTTCAGAAACGTATGGTAAATTAAGTACTTTTCCTTCTCTTTTTGCATTTTCTAATTCACTTTTATTTCTATATGGTCTAACGGCACCTTTTGCATAAGGTATAAAATCTGCAATACATGGTGAATAGATATCCAAGGATTCATCTATAAGAATTCCTTTTTCAGGAACACCTATATATTTTAAATAACTTAAAACATCATTTAATCTATCAAGGTATAAATCTCTTGAATTTTGTTCTAAATAGGTTGCATAATATGTATTTTCTGATGAAACAAACTTTTTTAGTTCAAATTCTGCATCACTTTTTGCTCTAAATGCTTCTTCTAATGCGGAACTCGTATAAGCGAATGCTTCACCAAATATTGTTTTCATATATGAATTGAAAAAATTATCATTAAATTCAAAGCCCTCTACTTTTTTCATAATATCCCCTCTTTTGAGTGATTATATTAGCAGAAAAACATATGTTTGTCAAGTTGGGTAAAAGAAAAAGCCCGAAGGCTATTTATCTAGTAGTTTTGCTATCTCATTGATATTCTTCTTAAACATAATAGTATCTATAATATTAGATACACTATAGACAGTAATAAGAATACCTAGATATGTAGTTAGTGCTACTGTTCCAATACTTGGATAGAAAATAATTATTAGTCCGCAAGCAATAGATATAACTGCACATATTGCTAGGCCAAGCCAGTTGCTGTAACCATTTTTATTAAGTAAGAATGAGAATCTTAAATCAATCGCACTTTTACTAATCATGATGATGCCAGTTACTATTGGGAATAATGTTTTAACGATATCAGGGTTTAAAAACATTACTACTCCTAATAAGATTTCAATTACTCCAAAAGTAATAAAACCGGTAAAGAAAATACTAGTTTCTTTCTCAAATAAGAAATAAATACCATTTATAATAAGGACAATTGCTAAGATATATGTAATGGTGTTAAATGATGCTTCTGGTTCAATAATAAAGATAATACCTATTACAAACATTAATATTGATAAAGCAATTGAAGAATATAAAAATTTATTTATTTTACTTAACATAAGACTGCTCCTTTCTACTTTAATTTTAAGTTATATTAAGCATAAAGTAAATATACAAAATTGTTAAATCTGTCTAAATAATACTTTTACTATTAAAATATAATTTTTAACCATTTAAATCAATAATACTATTAGTAGTATCCGCATTATCTAGAGAAGTTATGTATGTATCTCCAATTTATTTATCATAATTTAACTTATATATAATCATGTTTCTGGTGTCTAGATGCATGTTATCTATTTCAATATAAATTGGCTTTTACATTTACTTTTTACATAACTCTTGCATATTATTTTTATATGATTTGCGATCTATTTTTTAAAAAATGTTTGACATGTGTTTGGTTATAGTACTACTGGGTAATAAATTTATTTAGTCTAACGCTGTTATGATAAAGAAGTTTTCATTATCTGCTTCATTTATGTTTTCTTCTGGGAGTGTTCCATTATATGCTACCCAGTATCTAGCACTATTATGAAACCATACACTGATTTTTTCATAAGACTGATACTTAATAGTTCTATCTTTTTTTGAAGAGTATTTATCTCTTGTATTATCTGTTACAATATGAATTTTATTGTTTTTAGAATCATATAAAACATCTGTTATTATGATATCTCCTTCTGTTGTATTTTGAACTACTCTAACAAAAGCATCTCTTTTCTTATTATATTTACTAGTGAAACCAGAAAATAGTTTATCATTTATAGATGATCCAGTAACATAACAATTATCCTTCCTAGCATCAGAAATACTATAATCTTTGCTTAGGTCTCTAATATCGTTATATTGAGTTAAAGTTGTTTTATAGAAGTCATCTATATTGTTTATTGAATCGGTTAGTTCATATTTCATAAACCAACTACCCATTTTAGTACCTCTATTATTTTTATATGGCTCATTAGGTGATACGCTTATGTATCTAACTACTTTATAACCTAGGCCAAAGTATGTAACTTTTCTTCCATCTTTGCTAGTTATTTTTATTGTACATTTAGGTTCATGACCTGTGCTTATTCTTCCTCCATCAATAAAGCTTGTGATTAAGCCAGCAAGTATAATTATAAGAAGGATGCTTGTGATAATGATTATTTTTTTCTTTTTCATAAGAACTCCTTTATTAAAGATATTATATTATGTATATTTTTAGTGTAAATTTATAAGATAAAGTTTTAAGCTTTGGGAGGAAATGCTTCATCCCAGTCAATATATCCTTCGTCTTCATAATCTTTGCAACTTAGTTTTATATCCCACGACCATATATGATTTTCGTTACACTTTGGAATAATATAGGCTTTACAATATGATTTGTTATCTATGTCTAGAAATTTTTCTTTGTCCATACCACCATTATATACTAAATCTTTATGAGTTATTAAAGGCGTGCCTTCATCAGTGTTACATTTTGGTGCAATAACATACATGTATCTTTCTAATTCAGTATTTATGTCCTCTTTTATTTCAGTATATCTTTTTTGTTTTGAGTCTTTGCTATATGCATTTACTAGAAATATAGCTCCAATAATTATGATAATTATAAATAATATTATTAATACTTTTTTTATATACTTCATATATTTATTTTACTGAGAAACCTTTCTTTAGTTCGTTTATAATATTTTCTTTTAAGGTAATACTTAGTGTGATAAGTAAAAATAAAGCAACTGCCCCCATTACTGCTAGAGGCCAGCTATCTTTTTCATGATAAAATGATAGACCAATGATGGAACTAAAAATAGATAATAATATTAAGAATAAGAAGGGAAAGATGTTTTGTTTTTGTCTTTCTATATCAGTAAAAAATAATACTGATGTTACTATAAGACCACTAAAGATTAAAATTGGTACTGCTTCTAAGGCCCAACCTGGTGCTAAGAAAACATCTATGGTTATAAGTAGTAAACTAGTTAAAGTGATAAGTTTAACAAACTGACTTATTCTGTTATATTCAACTAAGTCTCTAGATATAACTAGGTCCCAAGCCATATAAATTGACATTAAGACAACTAAACTCCATGCTTTACCGCCAGTAATTAGATTAATAATTGGACAAATTACTACTGCAATAAGTAGTGGCCACTTCATAACATTTATTAATCTTTGATGTTTGATTATTTTAGGAGATACTTTAGGATATGTTATTTTAATTTTCATATAAACCACTTCCTTCTACTGTTACACTTATATTATTATTTTCTAATAATTCGTAAAGTTTTTCTTCAAAGGTAGGATCAACTGTCATTTTACTAATTGAGAATGTTGTTATGTTGTTTATGGTTACTACTGAGCAGCCTGCTCTATTGGTGATGCCTGTTCCTAGAATAAAGTCCATACTTTCGATTTTACTTGATAGTTCTTCTGGTAGTTTTATTACGCCTAAATTAGATAATGTATTTGAAAATATCTTGTCGCCAAGAAAACCATAAACTATTTTAGCTATAGGGGCTTTAATTAATAGAGGTATATATTTAAGCATACTAGTCATTTTCTTTGTTAATGTAACCATTTTAGTCATCTCTTCTTTTGATGCTTTCACATCTAATTGCTTAGTTATTTTGTCAATTATATCTTCTATATTTGTTATTTTATCTATTTCTAATCTAATACCACAGTACATTGAGAAGTTACGAAGAGTTTTTGTTGGATAGTATTTACGCATATTTACTGGAACTTGAATACTTATATCACCATTTAGTTTATCAGTTGCACTTTTTTCCGCAATAAACATAAGAGCAAGTAAGTATGAGGTTATTGTTGTATTATATTTTTGGGAGGCCGCTTTTAATTTATTAGTATCCATTTTAAAATGAATTATTTTACAAGGTCTAACTTTAGATAATTTGCCATCCATCTGCACTGCCATTTTATCTATGAAGCCTGAGGTGCTAAGAGCGTTTGGTACGTTTTTAAAAGCATTTTCATATTCTTCTTTCGAAGGCTCATCATTTATATTAAGTACCAGGTCACTTTTAGGTATACTCGTGCCAAGAAGTTTTAGGTATTCTGCTGTTAGTGATGTTAACAATGCTATGCCTCCAGTTCCATCAGTAAGAACATGAAAGAACTCAATACTAATTCTATTTTGATAGTATTTTACTCTAAAGGATTGAGAGCCACTTACTGATACTTTAATTGGCTGAGATGGAATATCGCACTCTTCTTCTACTTTAAATCTTCTTTTTGTTGTATCTAAATAATGCCAGAAGAAACCTTTTTTTAAAGTAGTTGCAAATGTAGGAAATCTTTTAATAGTAAAGTTTAAGGCCATTTGTAGGATTTCTGGTACGATATTTTCTTTTAAATAAACGGATAATCTAAAGATAGCCATTCTATCGTGAGCCATTGATAATGGGTATATTTTAGCAGCATCATCTAAAGGAAACCACAATACAGGAGGTCTTGCGTAAAAGCCACCTAAGTTTTTTGTATCTAGATAAGACAACGTCTTTTTTAAATTGATACCTTTTTTATGGTAATAAAGAATTGCTTTTTCAAAGTCATCTCTAAGTACCGCTTTATTCTTTTTATTTAATAAACAGTGCTCATCAAATGAAGCAAAAAAATCTTTTAATAAGGTTTGTTCTTCTTTAGTAAGTGTTTTTATATATTTATTAAATTCTTCCATGATATCACCACTAGTTATATTCTATCATATTTTATTTTATTTAGTTTGTCATTTCTCTTTGAATCCAAAGCATTAATACATCTATAATATAATTAATTTCTTCATTTGTAAGTTTGCGTCCTTTTTTTATATTATGAATTTTTTCTAGGCAGCCTCTGCAGCAACATCCAGTGGCGTGCTGGGCAATAAAAACAGGATGGACTTGTTTCATTGGGGTTTGTTTTCCATCGTTAATGGGGTTTTCTTGGGCAAGTCTTTTTGTTATTAAGTCTCTTGCGTCTGATTTTATTTTATCAAGTCCTTTTTCTTTAACATAATCTTTCATTTTTTTATTTAAATGAAATGAACCTCTAAATTTACTTTTAGATAAAGAGTTAAGCAAATTATTAATATTATTATTCAATATTATCATCCTTTACTATATTAGCAAATTTGCAATTTATAATTTTTTCTAAATTTGTTAGTTCTACTTCTACTTGATAGCCAATTTTTCCCGCACTAAATATTATTTCATTAAAGTTTTTAGCGGAGGAATCTATTATTACTTTAAATGGTTTTTTTAAGCCAAGTGGTGAGCAACCACCATGGATATAACCAGTCAGTTGTAATAGTTCTTTTTGAGGGATCATTTCAATACTTTTTTCATTAACACTTTGAGCACATTTTTTTAAGTCTAATTCTTTATGGACAGGCACCATAAATACATAATTTTGTTTAGATTTTGATACAGTTACTAATGTTTTAAATACTTTGTTTGGATCTTCATTTAAAACTCTAGCAACATCTACTCCACTTATCGCATCTGTGTCTCCATAAAAATATTCGTTGTACTTTATTTTCTTTTGCTCTAGTATTCTCATAACATTTGTTTTTTCCATAGTCATCACCTTTATTATTTACTTCTTTTAATTTTTTATCTAATTCTTTAAACCACAATTATTATCCAAAGATTTATCAACTTCATTTATTATTTTATTAAATATATTTTTACTCATTTCACACTGACTACTTTATATTTATATAATACATAATTTCTTTTTTTAAACTTTTTGCATACTCTATTTCCAACTTTGTACTTTCTCCAATATAATTATTTATATTTACTACTAATATGGCATCGGATAATTCTATCTTTTTAAAATGACTTTTCTTTAATTTATTTTTTTCTTCTTCAGTTCTTTCAGTGCCCCTTGTTGTAGGATAAATAGGTGTAAGAATGCAATAACCTTCTAAGGTCATCATTTCTGCTATTTTCATCATCTCTTTTTGATATTTAAGACTTCCACATAATGTTACTATTTTCATGAGTTCTCCTTCTATTACTTCTTTTGGTTTATCTTGGTATAATTCATTTGTTTTTTCTAATTTCTGACATAAAATAATAACTTATATCTTTACCTTCATAATCAGCATTTATTTTAAAAATATACATTCCATTTACTTTAGGGGTAATAATATAATCATTTGTATATTTTATGGCCGTATCTATGTATTTTTTTGCTTGATAATCAAATAGTTCAACTGATTTAATCGTGCCATCTAAATTTTCTATAGATAGTTTGTTATCATAATGCGAAGAGATGATATCATAATTAAAATCTTGAAAATCTATTTTATCTAAACACTCACCACTTTTATAACAAAAACTTCCTGTTTCTGCTTTAATTATTTTATCATTACTTCTAATATTAATAACGTGTTCTGCTGTAAGATATGTATTTATGTTGTCGTAAATTGTTATTCCTAAGATTTTTATTTTAAAACCGTCGTCATAACCTTTTATAGAGTCTTGATTTATAATATGATATTTTGTAATACTATAAAGTAATGCCTTGAGCTCAGTTGAAGTACCATCTTTTAATTTTGTTGGAATCGGTATTAACATTAGTATTATTATAATTAGAATTAGAATTATTTTTTTCTTTTTCATTTATACCCTCCATATTTAGACAATTTTTATTTATATATTTATCATACCATATTTATATATATTTAAAAAGAAGCATTAAGCTCCTATTAGTGTTTATTTTCTTTTCTGCCGTTTTTTAATATTTGTCCGATTAGATTATGTTTTTGATTTTGTTCATTTAATTAGCAGGAATTTTCAAAATTAGTTAATCTTTTAAAATAACTATTTTTTTTACATTAGATAGTTTAGCTGGTTCACTAGGAAATACAACATTAGATGAAGTAATAGTAATTTTTTGATTTGCTTTTAATTTATCTGCAGTAGTATCTTCATTGTTATAAACTATTTTAGTGTCTTTATTTATCTCAAATTCATACTCTGTAGCATATTCTTTTTTACCATATTCTTCAACTAGGACAGTATATATATTATCGTTTACTGTTATTTCTTTAATTCTTGCTTCAAAAACCATTTCTTTTTCTCTTGAAATACAGCTTACATATATGAAGTATCCTAATCCAGCAAGAATAATTACTACTATAATTATTTTTACTAATAAATCCTTTTTCATTTGTTTTCTCCTTTCCTATATTTATATTATAAGAATCTATCCCAGTAATATCTTCCTGTATTAGATAAGGTATTAAAGTGTTCTTTTATTTGGGAACTAATTAATTTTGCTTTTTTGTTTATTGGAGTGCCGTCATTGTAATAGGGCCTTTTTGTTGATCTAGTCATCATATCAGAAAATAATACTGCTCTATCTTCTAGATAACTTTGTCTTGAATAATATGATAAAAAATAGGCATCGTTTGGATTTGAAAAATTGTAATCGTATGATTTATCATTAGAACCATAACTAAATCCTTCAGGATTATAAGTTCTCATTATTTCTTCTAAGTTTAATGTTGGATTTTTTTGTCTCATATAAATATCGATGTAATGCATTAATTCATGATGCAAGGTGCTTTCAAATAATTTAGTGCCATCTGTTCCAATAGTTATTGTTATATTGCTTTGATTTTTACCATCGGTCATTCCTGAATAATTTCCATCTATTTTATTTACTATATGTATTTTAAGAGCAACATTATTATCTTTCATTTCTTTAAAGAAATTAGTTGGATATTTTTTTAATGTTAATTCCGTTTCTTTTAAGTATTTGTCTATTTCGTTATCGTCGTTAAGTTTTTCGGTATTTATAGAACCACCAATTAAGTAGCCACCATTTTCATCTTTATATAAGATCTTTACTGAATACTTGTTTTCCAAGGTTTTTCTATATTCGTTATTTTTTTCTGCTTGAGTCTTTTCGATAACAGGTAGTTTTTCTTCGGGTATAATGGTATTTTCGTTATCTTTAGTATTTGAATTATTGTTTGAATTATTATTTACATTCTGATTTGGTTTATTAGTTGGATTAGTGTTATTATTTGAATTAGTGTTTGTGGTAGGAGTGTTCGTATTAGAATTAGTTTCTTTATTATCTACTTTTTCCCAAACTGCATAAAGAGTTGTATCTTCTCTTAATATTACCTTGTTATAAATTGGCATTTCATTTTTATCAATCCAGCCTTTAAAAACGTAGCCTTCAAGTGTTGGTTCTTCTGGAAGAATAAGTTCAGTTTCTTTCTTTATAGTAACACTATCTATTTTACTTCCACCGTTTGTATCAAAGGTAATTGTTATTGTTACGGGTTCTTTTTTATCTTCTTTACTGTCCTTCACTGGACAAACGTATTTAATTGTTTTTAAAACAGTTTTTGTTTTACCATCAAAGCATTTATACGTATTTGTAAAGATCCCTTTGTCTATGTAAATAGTAGATCCACCATTATAATAATCTCTAATTTTAATTAAAGGACTATTATTAAAAGAAAGAGCAATTATAAAATCTAAAAATATTAAACTTATTATAGAAATTATGGTTATGATTATTATTTTCTTCTTTTTCATTTTTACCTCATAATATATAACAAACGTGTGCAAACTAATTCTTGTATGGTAATTATATCATGATTTTTACTGATTTTAAAGTTTATCTTATCAGTTATTTTGCTGATTAATTGCCGGTTATTCTATAAAAAAAGAAGCATTAAGCTCCTATTAATATTTTATTTAAGTTTCTTTTGTATAAGTCCCAGATATTTGCTTTCTTAATGCTTTCCATAACAGTTATTGGTAGGCTTTCTTTTTCTATTCCACCTTCTAATATTTGCATTTGGCCAACTATATCTCCCACTTTAACTGGGGCTTTTATTGGTTTTACTAATATGTTAAAACTATATTTTTTATCGTCATTAATTTCTTCTAAGCTAGTAGCATCACTAATTAATTTTAAATTAACGTATTCTTTTTTACCATTTAATACTTTAACCTTGCCTAGATTTTTGTCTTTTTCCATAATTACTTTTATTTTATAATTAGCAAAGCCATGATTCATAAGTTTGATAGTATCGTTACTTCTATCTTCGGTTGTTTTTTCATTCATAACTACGCTTATTAAACGCATACCATTTCTTTTTGCCGTTGCGGTAAGACAGTAACCGGCTTTTTTAGTAAAACCTGTTTTAAGCCCGTCTAAACCATTAAAATATTTGATAAGTTTGTTGGTGTTCACCATCCAGGTTCTAGTTCCGTCTGGCTTATTTAGAAATTCTTCATAGATGCTTGTATAGTTAAGAATTTCTTCATGTTTTAAGAGTTCTCTAGCCATAATGCTCATATCTCTTGCAGTTGTAAGATGGTTATCATCATCTAAGCCGTGAACATTTACGAAGTTAGTGTTTTTGCATCCTAGTTCTTTGGCTTTTTCATTCATCATTTTAACAAATCCTTCGGTGCTTCCACCAATACGCTCAGCCATAGCAACAGCAGCATCATTTGCACTAGCAATTGCAATACTTTTTAATAGTTCTTTAACGCTTAACTGACTACCTGCTTCTAAGAATACTTGACTACCGCCCATTGATGCAGCATTATTACTAATATTTACTTTTTCTTCTAAATTAATCTTTCCTGATTCTAGGGCTTCCATAATTAGTAACATTGTCATAACTTTTGTCATAGATGCTGGATGTAGTTTTTCATCCGCATTTGTTTCATTTAATACTTTGCCGGTTGATGCCTCGATTAAGATGCTTGACTTAGCACTTAGTTCTAGGTCTTCCGCACTTACCATAAGTGGCATCATTATTAGACAAATAAATAGAAATAACTTCTTCACATAATCACCTATTAAAAAGTATTCCAAAAAATAAAAAAAAGACTTAAAGTCTTACTTATTATCATAGTTATCTAAAAATGAGTGATATTCTCCATCTTTGGTGGAACCTAAAATACAGTTTAAGTTAACATTATCCATTGCTTTAAAGATATTATAATCAATATCTGGATTTAACTTTTTTAAGTCTTTAATTAGTCTTTTAATTTCGGATCTTTTGCTTACACTTTCTTTAGAATCTTTTTCAGTGAATGAACAAGCACAGTTTAAGAATGTTAAGTCATTACTACGTTTCCAGGCAAGAACTGCATCTTCTCGTACTAGGAATAATGGTCTAATTAGTTCAAGGCCTTCATAGTTGTCACTTTTAAGTTTAGGCATCATTGTTTTGATTTCTGAACCATAAAACATAGATAGAAGTGTTGTTTCAATAACATCGTCAAAGTGGTGACCTAAGGCTATTTTATTACAGCCAAGTTCCTTAGCTTTACTATAAAGGTGTCCTCTTCTCATTCTAGCACAAAAGTAGCACGGGCTTTTTTTAAAGACTCCACTATCTACTACTTCAAAGATGTTACTATTAAATATTTGCAAATCAACATTTAGTATTTTAGCATTTTCTTTAATCATTTCTAAGTTTTTAGGACTATAACCTGGATTCATACAGACATATTCAGCATCAAATTTAGTCTCGCCATGTTTTTTTAGTTCTTCAATGCATTTAGCAAGTAGGAATGAATCTTTGCCACCACTAATACAAACCATTACTTTATCTCCATCTTTAATAAGTTCATACTCTTTTACGGCTTTTACAAATCTACTCCAAATTTCTTTACGATATTTCTTTATTATTGAGCGTTCTATTTCTTTGTGTTTTTCCATATTATACCTCGTAATGGTAGTCTTCAATTTCTTCTATTGTATAGTCGTTTGGAGTAAAGTCTAGTGTATCTAAATCAAAATAACCTAAAACGAAGTCACTTGGAACAAATGATGCATCTTTGTCATCTTCGAAAATGTCGGTAGCTCCTTTACTTAGTGGAGTTATAAAGTCATAACCCATGCTTTTAGGTACTCTAATTAAGACCATTTCATCTCTTTCCATTGCACCAAAACCTTTTTCATCAGTTAAAAACTTTTCAGGGTCTGTTATCATATCCGGTGTAATTTCAACCATTGTTGTATAGTATTCTTTTTCAGCCATAAGTAGACCATTTTCTATTATACTTTCACCTACTCCGTGGCCAGTAATATGATAAAAATATCTATAATCATTAAAATCAAATAATTCATTAAATAAATCTTGCATAAAATCACCAATAAAATAATATCATAGTTTGGGCTTAAAAAAAAGAACTTAGTGTACGTAAGTTCCATGTAATTTAGCTAGTTCATCATCAGTTAAAGGATCTATTGTCCATTTGTTATCTGTCTTGGTTAAAGTAAAGTCAATTGTGTAAGTTACTCTATCTTTAGTGTTGTTATACGCTTTTATTTTGTACTCTAAACCTTTAGAGACACTATAGATGCCATTATCATTAAATTCATTAGGATTGCTTGCTATGTAACTGGTAGCATCTGCTTCTGTTTTGTAATAATCGTATACTTCTATTTCTGCAGTAACTGTTGCTTTGTCTCCGTCTATTTTTTCATCTTTAATTTTGTATTTTAAATCTTTATACTGTCTTTCATAAACTTTGCGATATTCATCTTTGTAGGCATCTGCTGCATTAATACTATCTAGAAAATCGTCTAATTCTGTTTTTAAGTCAGTGCTGTTTGTTTGATACTTCATAAGAAGTGCTTCTACTTTACTTTTTGGACTATTACCAAAACTACATCCAGTTAAAACTACTAAAATTAATAAAACTAGTAAACCTTTTAATTTTTTCATACTTTCCTCTTTCTAACTATATTATGTAAAAAAATCTTGAAATTATACATGTTTGTGATAAAATTATTTCAAGGTGACGGAAAGTGAAGAAATTATTATCAGGTATTAAACCTACTGGAGAACTTACTCTAGGAAATTATATTGGAGCTATTAAACAATTTGTTAAGATGCAAGAAGACTATGAAAGTTATATCTTTGTTGCTGATCTTCATGCTTTAACAGTTTATAATGATCCAGAAACATTAAGAAGAAGAACAAGAGATATTATTGCAGTATATCTTGCATGTGGACTCAATCCAGAACATACAACATTATTTATGCAATCAGAAAATCTATATCATCCTCTTTTAGGTTGGGTTATGGAGTGTAATAGTTACATGGGTGAAATGAGCAGAATGACTCAGTATAAGGAGAAAAGTAAAAATAAAAATGAAAGTGCTATTTCTTGTGGACTATTTACCTATCCTGATTTAATGGCTGCAGATATTCTTATGTATGATGCTGATGTAGTTCCAGTTGGAATTGATCAAAAACAACATGTAGAACTTGCTCGTAATATTGCTGAAAGATTTAATAATAAATATGGGGATACTTTTGTAGTACCAGAACCAATTATTACTAAGGAAGGTGCTAAAATATATGACCTTCAAGAGCCAACAAAGAAAATGAGTAAGACTGCAGATAATGATAAAGGATGCATCTTACTATTAGATGATATAGAAAAAGCAAGAAAGAAAATAATGAGTGCCGTAACTGATTCAGAAAGTATTGTTAAGTATGATCCAGAAAATAAACCAGGTATTTCAAACTTAATGACTATATATGGTAGTTTAACTAATAAGAGTTATGAAGAAATTGAAAAAGAATTTACTGGCGCTAACTATGGAACATTTAAGAAAGCTGTAGCTGATGAAGTATGTAACTTACTTACTACTATTCAAACTAGATATAATGAAATTATTAATAGTAACTTAATTAATGAAGTATTAGATGAAGGTTTATCTAAAACAAATGAAGTTGCATCTAAGAAATTAAAAGAAGTTCTAGATAGGATTGGAATTGGAAGAATGTAATGTTCTTCTTTTTTTGTGGCAACAAAAAACCTACGTCAAAACGTAGATTCATCTTCATCAATACCACCCATAATTGGTTCTAATATTGGATATAACTTAGAATAAATATTTTCAAGTTCACTATCACTTATCTCATCGAAGCTCTTAGTTCCACTTAAATCAACACTTGGAATGTTCGCATTTTTATCATATTTTAAATTAGTATTTATCAAAATATTTATAACACTACCACCACTAGTTAACTTAACAGTAGTCTTATAATCACCACTTATTTTATCTTCTTTAATATTCTGACGCTCTATGCTAAGTTCAGCATTAATCATATCAGTATTTATTTTTAAGTTTAAATTATCTTTATTATATGAGCCACTAACAACAGTAGTACCACCACTAATTAATGTGATATCACCAGACTCTTCTCCTGTTATAGTAAGCGTAATATCTTCAAGAGTAATTTCTTGTTTTACTAAAGTATTTTTATTTAGGTACATGTTATAAGAGATAACTACTTCATCACTATAACTATCCATTTCTTCTTTAAGATTATCAATATCTTCTTTTAATCCAGCTTTAACTTCATCAAGACTTGTATCATCATCAGTAAGTAAACCTAAAATTTTATCATTATTTTTAATCTCTTCATAGAACTTTAAGACTAAAGTAGCACCATCTTTACCAGTTAAAGAAATACTAATCTTATCATTATTATTATCTTTAGTTAAAGTAAACTTATCATCAGTAAAGTATTCATTTACAACCTTAAGTATACTTTTCTTTAATTCTTTATAAGCATCTACATAATCAGTACTATCTGATTCCATATCTAAATAGTAATACTTATCAAATACATCTTTTAACATAATATAAGCCTTACTATCCTTTAGATAGATGTTACCAGTTAAAGAATTACTGCCATCCCCAAATGAAACTTCAGTATACTGCTCTTCATCTTTATAAATACTATTAATACTAAGTTTACCACTAATAACTTCTTCATTATCAGCACTTATCTTAAAATCATTAGTACTATTTACTGAATAAACACCATCAAATAGTTCTTCTAAATCTTCTATTTTATTCTTTTCTAAGTAATTACTCATTACCTTAACAAACTTAGCTTTAGGTGTAATACTCTTCTTTCCATATATGTAACCTAAAACGCCACCACAAATAGCAAGTAATACTACGATGATAATTATTAATACATTATTTTTCTTTTTACTTTCCATAAATACTCCTTAATTTATATATTGTCAAACTATTTTTAGAGGTCTTTAATACTATCTATTTGTTTTAATAGTTTAAGTATTTTATTTCTAAATTTAATATCTTTTATTTTACTATATTCATCTAATAAGAATAGATTATAGTAATAAATTAAAGCATCTATATTATAATTAGATATACTTTTATAACCATTTAAGAAGGCTTCTATATCTAATATATTATCCATAAATAGCATTTTAGGTTTTAGTGCTAGAGCAAAGGCGATATCTTTTTCTTTGATACCAATACCTGCATACTCAAAATCAATTATTCCAGATACTTTCTTGCCTTGCCATAAGACATTACCAAAGTGATAGTCACCATGAACAAATGATGGCGAACCTTTTACTTCTTCTTTTTTAAAGTTGTTTATTTTGGAGTCATCCATTATGTTTATATTTCTTTCTTTAGCTTCTAGCATGTTATCAGTTGGTATGTTATGGATAAGAGCTAGAACTTTACCATATTCAAAGAGATAGTTATATCTATAGTAGAAGTTCTTTCTTATGATGTAGTTAAGGTTATCTCCTTTGATTTTTTCGCTTACATAATAATTCTTATTATTTATTTTACCTACTTCATATATTTTAGGTACTTTAAAAGGTAATTCTATTTCATTTAATTTAGTTAAAATATCTATTTCTTTAGTGATATCATTTTTGTTAAATCTTTGAACCTTGATAATTACTGGTACTTTTTTATTTTTATAGATAGTACTAGCTTCAATAGTTTCACTTTTAGAAAAGTAGTATTTGTTAACTTTTAGTAATTCTATATTTTTAAAATTTATCTTTCTCATACTAATACTATAACATTGTTATAAAGTTTTTGAAAGAGTATTAATGCCTTCATTTATTAATTTTGTTGGTTCTTTTTCTAGTTTCTTTTTAAGGTCAGGTACAAAGTTACTGCTTTGGCACGTTTTTTTGATCCAGTTATTTAGGGCTTTAAGTTTAGCTTTATCTGGGCCTTCATCTAACATTTGATAGTAAATTACTTTTGCAATTATAAAGTTAAGCATGTTCCTGTTTAGTTCGTTAGGTCTTTTAACGCCAATTTGGTATTTGTCTATATCACACATTTTTAAAAATTCTAGGTCATATAAGAAACTGCCCCTATTTATTTCTCTAGCTACTACGCCTGCTCTATTTAGTTCTTCAAAATCTTCTTCTAAATCGGTAATTGCATCTAAAAAGTCTCCATAATAAAAGTCTCCTGGTAAGATGTTAAGTGCCCCATCTTCTTTGTTATAATCATGAACAAAAGGCATAGTGTATGCAATAAATTCATCTTCTTCAGTATAGAATGCATCTTCTGGCATAATGATTCTTTTTGTTTTAACATCTTTTAAAGTTTCAAACTTTTCTAGAGTCATTAAGCCCTTTTCTTCTCTAATTTTAGGAGTGTATTTTAAATATTTAATTGCTTTACCATTAAAATGAAAAACATACCCATCATGACCAGCTCCTATACTTGGTAGGTCAAATATATTGGGTATTGTTAACATTTTAGTTGGCTCACTTATTACTCCTGCTTTAATATAAGCCATGTTTATCCCCCACTTATGGGAATTATTTTATCATATTTTTGTTTGTATTTCAACGTTTCTTTCTTTAAGTCTAATATGCTTTACCATGAACTCTAAGATTTCTTCACCAGTGCTGTATTCTCTCATAGAACTATAAGAACTAGTTATAAACTTACGATATTTTTTAATAAGTTCTTTTCTTAGTTTAAAGTCCATTGCTTGATATTCATCTATTATATAATAACAAATAACATCAAGTACTATTTTGTTATAATCTATTTTATTTTCTATTCCGTAATATCTTAAATCAAGATTGTAAAAAGGAAGATTTAAAGGATTGTTTTTAGCATAATCAACGGCTGGGTTTATTACTCCTTCTCCATTATTTGCTACCATTATTCCTTTAAATGATACCCCTCCTTCAATATAGAAGCTCTTGCCTTTAAAGTGTACTGGTAAATAAAGTTTTTTAGTTTTTGTCCAATCAATATCGGTAATAAGATCCATTTCATCAGATGTAAAAGATAAATCATCACTAGATAAAAGTCTAACGTATCCATAATCTCTCCTGGTTATATTTTCTTCTTCTATTAGTTCAATTGGGCTTAGAAATGTTCCTAAAAATTTAAACTTTTCGCCTAATTTGAAGTCGTTACTTAAAAAATTATGCCATATTCTATTTACTATTAATCTAAGATCATCTTCAGTTAAATTATCAAAATTTGCTAGTTCTTCACTTGTTAATTCATGCATGTAATAATTTAATATATCCATTTTTATATCCATTATATCAATCCTTACTATAAATATAGTTTATCATTTTCAAAACAAATTATCTAGTGTTTTTGGTACCTTATCTTCTTTTACCGCATTTATTATTTTGTTTTCTAGATTTTTATCTACTTTTTTACCAGTCATTATACTTAACTCACTTATAACGTGTCTTAGAGTTTTCTCATCTTTTAGTCCATTATCATTAACCATTTGAGCTAGTGAAATAATATCACTTTTTTTTACTTTAGTTTTCTTTTCAACTTTTTTGAATAATTCATCATTCACATAAATCACCTAGTATAATTTATGCAAGAAAAAAGAAGTTACACACTCTTAATTCCGGTAACTTCTATATGGACTTTAATATTTGCACCCATATCTGCTGATTGATCAGCATTTGTATCTTTATAAAATAGTTTTAATGTATAAGTATGAACTTTACTACTAGCATTTTTAAATGAACCAGTACCTAGTGTTATAGATGTACCTGTAATGTTTGTCTCTAGAATATTTTCAATAATAGTTCCGTTACTTCCAGTGTTTTCACCAGTTAATGTATAACTTATTGGACTTTTAAATGTATTATTATCTACAACTAGTTTAACTTCATATGGCATACTTTTTTCTTTAGTTGTATTTGTTCCAGTTACTGTAAATACTTTAGTAACAAATGCTTTGTCAGTTGGAAGAAGCTTATTAGCAGTTATTTTATTACCACCATCATAGACTATTTTCATAATTCCAGCATTACTTGTAATACTTGTATTATCTTCTCCAGCACTCATGCCGCTTGTAAAGAAGGCATATGATATGCTTATACCAAGTACTACGACGATAAGTATACCAATTATATAAAATAATATCTTATTACGTTTATTCATGTTCTCACCTACTATAATAATACAAAAAAATTATTTAAAAAGCAAGGTGAAAGTAACATCCTTGCTATTTATCTAAAAGCCAGTCTAAAACATTTATTTTTCTTATGCCGTCATAGTCAACGATTGGGTCTAAATCCATTGTTAATATAAATTTTGGATAGTGATCATTTATTTTTTGTAATGAATCTAATTCTCTTGCTAGGGTCGATTCTTCTCTAGTGGTGTATGCTACTTGATAATAGCATCTGCCTTCTTTATTTTCTGCTACAAAGTCAACTTCATTTTCGCCTACTTTGCCAACATAAACCTTATAACCTCTTCTTAATAGTTCTAGATAAACTACATTTTCTAATATATGACCTAAATCCATATATTTTCTTCCAAGAAGAGCATATCTCATTGTTACATCAGTTGCATAGTATTTTTCTCCAGTTTCAAGGTATTGCTTACCCCTAATATCATATCTTGATACTTTATTAAAGATATAACTTTCAGTTAAAGATTCTAAGTAAGATTCAACCGTGTGAACTGAAATTTTTCTTCCATTAGATACTAAAGTATCTGCTATTTTTTTTACTGACATTATATTACCTAAACTAGAAAACAAAAATTCAGTTAAACTTCTTAATAAAGCTGTATCTGTCATTTTTTTTCTGGTTGCAATATCTTTTATTATAATTGTGTTATAAATACTATCAAGATAAGTATCTATATCTGATTCACTATGTAGTTTTAAAGCATATGGAAAAGAACTATTATTAATATATTTAAGGTATAATTTTTCATCGCCATCTTCATTTAAATATTCCTTATATTCTTTAAAAGATAATGGTAACATTTTTATTTCTATATACCTACCAGATAATAATGTTGCAAGTTCACCAGATAATAGATAGGCATTAGAACCAGTTATATACACATCTGTGTTCTTTTTTATATATAGGCCATCTACTGCTTTTTGAAATTCTGATAAGTTTTGCACCTCATCTAAAAATATATAATACATTTTATCATCAGTCATTTTTTCTTTAACAAAGTTATATAATTCTTTATAATTAGCAAATTCATAATCTGGTGATTCAAGATTTATTGATATTATGTGATTATCATCGATTCCATTTTCTTTTAAATATTCAATGTATATTTCATATAAAGATGATTTACCACATCTTCTAATACCCGTAGTAACTTTTATTAAATCTTTATCTTTCCAGTTTATTAGTTTATTTAAATATTCTTCTCTGTTTATCATTTTTATCACCAATAAAATTATAGCACAATTGTAAAAAGTTTGCAATCATTTGCAAACTTTTCATGATTTTAGCATTTATTTGCAAGCATCATTTACTCATATCACTGATATCTAATTTTGTTTCAAGTTTAACTTCATCACCCTTTTTAGGCGTAAACTCGATTACAAAATATAATCCATCTTTAAGAGCATCCACATTTTCTTTAGAAAAATAATGTTCATTAGATACTGATTCGATTACGTTAAATGATGTTCCACCTTCTAGTAGTTTGGTTAAAGATAAGGTTTCTTCATCTTCACCACTTATTACAGATATTGGTGAAAGTTTTCCATCTACTTTAACATAATAACCAATTTTATATTTTGTTACCATAATATCTTTTTCATAAATAAAGTCTACATCACTACCTTCAAATATAGCTAGTGAGTCATTTATTACCGCAACTCCATTTAGGATTCTTACATAATCATTTGAACCATTAAACATATAAGTTTTTGTGGCATGCATTAAATGGTTAATAAACATAAGTAAACCCGCAATTACTAAGATTAGTATTACAAGTAGTGGCTGCCATGAGTTAAAGAATTTTTTTAAAAAATCTAAAAATTTATTTTCTTTCTTTACTTCTTTTTCTTTGTTATCCAGTTTTTTCTTTTCCATATGAACCTCCTAAAGTTACTTCTAGCATGCTTGCACTATCTATAATAGTTCCTTCTGGTATGCTTTGGGCGGTAACTTTTCCATAATCATTCATAGTATAAGATAAATTTATTAAATTTGCAAATGTTCTAGCATCGGTGCTATTCCAGCCAATAATATTTGGCATAGTTACTTCTGCATAGTCTGTTACTAGGAATACTTTGTTACCGTTTAACACATTTTCTCCCTTTTTAGGGTACTGATTAACTACTTTTTCACCATTACCTATTACTACTACATTAAGTCCTAAGTTAGTTAAAGTGTCTTTACTAGCAGTTACATCTTTATTTATATAACTAGTTAGATTAACAATCTTTGATGTATCTTTATCTGTGTCTCTGGTGTCAAGATTTTTGTATTTAGCAATTGATTCAACTACTGATTTAACCATACTTGCAAAGCCACTAGCACCACCCATATACTTTTTAGCACTTACATAAATAACGTATTCTGGGTTATCTTTAGGAAACATGCCAGCAAATGAACGAATATTGTTATAGTTACCACTAGAGTATTTTCCGTTTGCTAGTGAGTACTGTGCTGTACCTGTTTTACCAATTAGTCTTACTGAGTCAGTTGCATATTTTTTACCGGTAGCTATTGGATCAGTTGTGTTAACGGTTTTATCCATGAGTTCAATCATTTTATTTACTGTGCTTGAACTTACTGCTCTACCTAATTCAGTTCTTTTGCCTTCGTAAGTAGTTTTTCCAGTATTAGTATCAACTATCTTTTCTATAATATATGGTTTTAAAACTACGCCGCCATTTGCTAGACTTGTTAGTGCCTCTATATTTTGAATTGGTGTTGTTGTCATACCTTGGCCATAAGAGATACTAGCAAGTTCAGACTCATACACTGCTTCTACTTGTCCGTTATATTCATTTGGTAGTTCTATTCCGGTTTTTGTGCCAAAGCCAAACTTTTCATAGTAACTTAATAGTTTTTCTTTACCTAGGGCTTGTGCTAGATTAACTGCTGCTACATTTGATGAGTATGTAAAACCTGTATCATATGTTATTTTGCCCCATCCAGTTGTATTCCAGTCACTAATTTTATAGTCATCAACGATAATATTACCGGAGGTGTATTCTTCATCGCCTTTATAAATACCTTCTTCTATAGCAGCCATAAATGAGTATATTTTCATAGTACTTCCTGGCTCATAAGTATAACTTGTAAGCTGACTATTATAGTTTGTAATATTTAAAATGTTTGGATTAAATGAAGGAATAGTTGCTGAACCAACTATAGCTCCCGTTTTAGCATCAGCTACGGTAATTGAAGCCCACTCTGCTCCGTCTTTTTCTACGGTAGCCATGGCATTTTCTAAATACATTTGAATGTTACTATCTAGTGTTAGATAGATATCTACTCCTGATTCGGCTTTTTCTTCATATGTTGGTGTGTTTGCAATTCGATAACCGTAAGCATCTTTTTGATAAGTTATTTTACCATTAGTTCCTTTTAGACTGCTATTATACTTACCTTCAATTCCCATCTCGCCTTCAATTTCATCATTATCATTTTTTTTAGCATAACCAATAATATATGAAGCAAAGTCACCATATGGGTAGTCTCTTTTACTACTTTTTATGAAGTCAATTCCGGGCAGGTCTAAGGCTTCAATTTCTTGTTTAACTAGTTCGGTAATACCTCGTCCACCAGGACCAAGCTCTACTTGATAAGCATCTCTATTTAAAAGGGATAAGATGGCTTCTTTAGTCATATTAATAAGTGGGCTTAAAAGCTCAGCTGTTTTTTCTTTATCTACTACGTGATATGGTTTATTAGGATCGGTTGTTCTACTTGAAGATAAGTATGCAATAACTGTATAGCTTCTTACGTCTTGTGCTAGTACTTCACCCATATTATCATAAATTGTTCCACGGTTTGCGGTTATAGTTTTGGTAGCAGTTGTTCTTGATAAAGCAAATGTCTTTAGGTTTACCCCATCAACTGTCGGGCTTACCGCCACATAAAAAAGTTTGCCTATTATTAAAGCAAATAAAAGGATAACCACAATTAAAGAGCATGTTTGAAACAATCTATTATATTTTCCTTTAACCATGATTACCACAACCTATTTAACTACAATTATATTATCATTATTATAATCTAATCCATGCTCTTTTGCAACGTCTTGAATATTAGAAAGACTAGCTAGTTCATTTATCTTCATTGCAACACTTTCATTGATACTTTCTTGCTTTTCAACTTTTCTTTTGATGCGTTCAAGTTCAATATTACTTTCTGATAAAGTACTCTTAGAATAAACAACTAAAACTGGTGTAAAAACAACAAGTAATACAATTACCATAATCATTAGTCTATCTACACCACATAATTTTACCCTTTTTCTTGTCTTTTTCATTATAACCTCTCTATTATTCTTAATTTAGCACTTCTAGATCTACTATTTTCTTTTAGTTCTTCTTCACTTGGAAGAATTGGTTTTTTGTTTATTAATTTAATAAGTGGTTTATACTCCTCTGGAATAACCGGTAATCCTTTAACCAAAGGTGATATATCACTTAAATTTTTAAATGTTTGCTTAACGATTCTATCTTCTAGGGAGTGGAATGTTATTACACATATACGTCCACCTTTATTTAAAAGACTTATTGCATCTTTTAGACTAGATCCAAGAATATTAAGTTCATCATTTACTTCTATTCTAATTGCTTGAAAGATTTGTCTTTCTGGATGCTTTGTTACAAAGTATTTTTTAGGAACACTTTCTTCAATGATTTTAACTAGTTCCATTGTTGTTTCAATTTGCTTTTTTTCTCTTGAACTTACGATATTTTTAGCAATTGGTCTAGAAAAATCTTCTTCTCCATATTCTCTAAAAATACGTGTTAGTTCATCTAGTGAATAATTATTAACAACATCTTTTGCAGTAAGCTTACCATTTTTATCCATACGCATATCTAAAGCCGCGTCGCTCATAAATGAGAAACCTCGCTCTTTTTCATCAATCTGCGGACTAGATAATCCTAAATCAAAGACAAAGCCGTCTACTCCATTAATGTTTTCACCTAGTAAATGTTCTTTCAAGTCTTTAAAATTACTATAAAATATTTTAAAATTATCCCCAATTTGTGATAATTCATTGGTGCTGTAACTAATTGCATCGGTATCTTGATCAAAGGCGAAAAGAAAGCCCCTTTTTATTCTTTTCAAGATTTCTTTAGAATCGCCAGCATAACCAAGAGTAGCATCAACATAGATTCCATCAGGCTTAATGTTTAATCCTTCAATAAGTTCATTTTTAAGTACACTATAATGTTTCATAACCATCCGCCTTAAATAAATTTTCTGCCATGTCTGCAACAGCTACTTCATTGTCAGTGAAAAACTTCTCCCAAGATTCACTAGACCATATTTCTAATCGATCATTAGCGCCGATTATAACGCATTCTTTAGTTAAACCGGCGTAACGAACGAGTGGGGAGGTAATGTTTATTCGGCCCTGACGGTCGAACTCGCATTCTACAGCACCAGATAAGAAGAAACGTGTAAAGTTACGGGCATCTTTATTAGTAAATGGTAATGTTTTTAAACGAGATACTATTTTTGACCACTCTTCTAAAGAGTAGACAAATAAGCAGTTTTCTAAACCGCGAGTTACAACAAACTTCTCACCTAATTCATAGCGGAACTTACTTGGAATAATAAGTCTGCCTTTGTCATCGATGTTATGATGAAACTCTCCCATTAGCATATAAAGTCCCCCACTTTCTTCCACATCATGCCACTGTCTACCATAATATTACAATAAAGCCATAAAATGTGCAATAGATAAATTTTAAGAAAATAAAAAAATGCGTTTGTTTACACATTTTTCGTAAATTAATTCTTTTTTAAGGCATTTCCGCCATTTAAGGAATCTATCTTAGCTCTCGTGTTGTTAACAAGTTCTTCTAAAGTTTCGCCATCGGCTCCACCTTCTATTAAAATCTCTTTAATAATATTTTCTAGTTCAGAATCAATTTCATCAACTTCATAACCTCTTAATAAGTAACCTAGAACAGTTAAGGCAGTATCAAACTTAAAGTTTAGTTCTTCATCTGCATCTAATTCTTCTTTAATTTCAAGCTTTTTCTTAATTTTAATATCAATTGTTTCTTCGTAGTTTTCTGCACGGTTATTTAAGTTAATTCCTTTTTCTGATATTACAGCTAAATAGTCTATAGTTTCATCGTGTTCTTCTTCTATTGCTTTATATAGTTTATACTGAAGAATAGTTAGAATAATAGCAAGTAAGGGACTACCTGATGCAAAAAGCATTACATTTGCAATAAGTGCTACTTTAACTCCTATTTTAAGTTTCTTGAAAATGCTTTTTTCTCTATTAAAAATAAAATCAGTAACATTAGCTATATCGTTAATAATGTCAATTATACTATTAATATCACAGTTTAAACTTAAGAGTTCTTCTCTAGAAAAAGTTTTACCTGTGTATAGTTCATCACCAACTGCATTTAGTTTTTCTTCTATTTTACTGCAGTTATCATATAAAAAATCAAGTGTATCCTTTTTGCTTACAAAATTTTTCATAATATATGGCCCCCATAAATGTTTGAATATTGTACCGCAAAATATTATTTATGTCAAAAAATAATTCTTGCTAGTTTATTGGTTATATTCTTCACACTTTTCTTCTAGTAATTTAAAATTGCAACATCTATTAATAACATTTTCTGGTAACAACCCATTTATATATTTTTCATATAAAACACTAGATTTTGAATAAATATCTACCCTATTGGCATTTAACCATCTTAACTGATTTCGCAATAATATAATTCTCATAAGTTCGGATTTATTACTTGTTTTTTTGTTTAGGTCAATTAATTTATAATTGTCTTTATAAACCGGGATCATATTATTAAAATTAATAACGCCGAGTTCACCATTAGCTATTTTAATTATGTCTATTGTATTTAAAAGCCTAGAATGCTTTACTTTAGGACTTGAAAGTGGTGCAAAATACTCGTAGTTTTCAATTTTAAATAATATACCTATAAAAGGTCTTAGTTCCTTCGAGCCAGCATTATAAGGAACTTTACTATCATATTTTCTTAAAAAATCGCAATAATCTGAATCTATTTTTACTATCTGAATCTTTCTAAGCATTCAAAAACCTCCTCTTTTAAATTAAAGGATTAGAGTAAGTTCTCTAATCCATCTTTTTTAATTGGCATTTATCGGGCTGCCTTCACCCACTTTGTTAATTGGCATATATCGGGCTGCCTTCACCCACTTTGTTAATTGGCATTTATCGGGCTGCCTTCACCCACTTTTTTATATTATATGCATCTTTTAAATGCATTATTACTATATCATATTTATTTACTACTGTCAAACAAATATTCTAATGCATTAAATTAATTTCGAAGTTCCCGTTTTCATGATAATGGATGTAATTAACTTAGTTTAAATGTTTTTCTAAGGCTACGTACTTATTCATTTCGCTTCTTTTTAGTTCGACTAGTTCTTCAATGCTTGCATTAGGATAGTTTTCGTCTTTTAAAAGTTCTTTAACAATATTCTTTACTAAAGTATTTTCAATATTGACATTATCACCAGCAAGTAATAGTCTTACGCATTCTAAAGCTCTTTCATAGGCTTCATTAAAATTCATGCCAAATACTTCACTGTCATCTATTTCTTTTTTTCTCATTCTTATTCTGTTAGCTGTATTCTTTTTATACCTTACAATACGATAATTTTGAAAGTCTGCACTTTCTTTAATTGCTTCTAAATCATTAAGTGTAGTGCTTCCGATATTTTTAATTATCATACCAAGTTCAGCAAATAATAATATAATAGCAAGGCCATAACTTATGAAACTACTACTTAGTACTAGTAAGGCAAGACCAGCATAAGCAAGATATAGTTTATGAGAATATTTTACTGTCATATTTATATCCTTATCAACGGACTCTTTTAAAAGTTCATTTTCCCTAAGTAATTCATTTAACTTAATACCAATGCTACCAAGTTCGCCATCAAGTACATCCAAGCTATATAATTTTTTATAGATTTCTTCTAAACTTAAATCTATTCTTTTAAGTTTTTTTTCATTTATTCTTACACTGCTTTCTTTTTTCATTGTCATCTCTCCTTTATTTATTCTTCACCAAAAGCTTTTTTAAGTACCATTTCTTTGCTTCTTTTTTCTTTTGCTAGTTCTAATAGTTCGGTAATACTTGCGTTTGGATGTTCTTCATCTTTTAAAAGTTCTTTTACAATCATTTCAATATATGGAGATTCAAGATCTGGTTCTGCACCTTCAAGCAACATTTCAACATATCTAACTGATAAGTCAAAAAGCATTTCAAGTTCTTCACCAACCCACACATCATTATTTATATTTTTACTGGTACTTTTTACTTTTTCAATAATTTTATTTTTGTAACTAGTTATTCTGCTTTTTTGCCCATAAAGTTCTAAAAGTAGTTCATTAAGTTCTTCTACTTCGGTGCAACCTTTATATTTATATACAGAGACAACGTTTAATGCAGTAAGTACTAGTCCAATTGGTAAATTGATAAAACTTATTCCAATACTTATTAATGATAGTATAGTACGGATTACAATATTTAGTGCTGCTCCTTTATTATAACTTTCAATCATGTTTATAACTTCATATAATAAGTTTTCGTTATCTTTCATCTTTTCATTTAAGGATAGGCTTAACTTTCCGAGTTCCTTTAAAGATAGGTTCTTACCATATAGTTCATAACTTATATCATTTAATTTTCTTTCACTTTCTTCATAATTCTTTGTTAGTGATTTATATGCTTTTTTCATAATTTTCTTCCTTTTAATTAGTTTTAAATTTTTTTAGTACTGGTGGAGTGTCTAATTGTTGGCGTCTAATATCAACTAGCTCTGAGATAGTTGCATTTGGGTAATTATCATCTTTAAGTAGTTCAAGGACTACCGCTTTTAATAGAGGAGACTCAATCTTAATATCTTTGCCACTTAGAAGTCCTTCAACACAGTTTACTGCATTATCAAAAATGGCTTCTAGTTCTCTACCTGACCATTCTTTTTCGTCTATTATTTTTTTGCTATGAATAGTTTTTGTTTCAATTTCTTTTTTTAATCTAGTAATTTTTATCTTTTGTTCATAGTTTTTCGTTTTCATCTTCTGCAGACTCTTATAATCTACATCAAATAAATTCTTGCCTAATATTCCTGCATTAATTAATAAAAATAATACTGCTAGTGGCCTATTTATAAGACACATTATAAAGATTATTAGTCCAATAATATTTCCAGCAATAAATCTTTTAACAGTTTCTTTTTCATTTTTATCTAGTTCTTCACCAATTTTGTCATTAATTCTTTGATTTTCACTAGTAGCTTTGTTTAAGTCCATTTTTAAACTTCCAAGTTCATTTAGAGGAATATTATTTTCAGAAAGTTTTAAGCCAACACTATTTACTAATTTATTATTATCATCCAGTTCGGCATTTAATTTTTTTATAGTTTTTTTCATTATAAACCTCCCTTTTTAACCAAGCAAAAATTATTCTAACACACGCCTTTTTTTCAGTCAAACGAATGAACGGTGATGAACTTAAAATGTGTCAAATAAGTATCAAAAAAAGGACTAATTTGTCCTTTATTCAGTAATATCACTAAATTGTGAGTTGTATAAATCAGCATAGAAACCATTTTGCTTTAGTAATTCATTGTGATTTCCTTGCTCAATAATATTACCATCTTTCATAACTAATATAAGATCAGCGTTTTTAATTGTCGATAATCTATGAGCAATAATAAATGATGTTCTTCCTTTTGTTAGTTTATCCATTGCTTTTTGAACTAGTTCTTCTGTTCTTGTATCAACATTACTAGTTGCTTCATCAAGGATTAAGAATGGTGCATCTTTAATCATACCTCTAGCAATTGTAAGAAGTTGTCTTTGACCAGCAGAGATATTTTCACTATCTCCTACTTCATAATCTAAGCCTTTTGGAAGGCTTTTAACATAATGCTCAGCACCTACAACTTTTAGAGCATTCCATATTTCTTCATCAGTGGCATTATTATTATACTTAATGTTATCACGAATGCTTCCATTAAATAGCCATGTATCTTGTAAGATCATAATAAATAAGTCATGGATATTTTCTCTTTTTAAGTCTTTAATGCTTACTCCATCAATTGTAATATCTCCATCATTAATTTCGTAGAACTTTTCTAGTAAGTTAACCATTGTCGTTTTACCAGCACCAGTCGGGCCAACAATTGCAATTTTTTCTCCTGGCTTAACTTTAGCACTAAAGTCTTTAATAATTAGTTTTTCATCATCATAACCAAACTTAACATGTTCAAAGCTGACCTCACCCTTAGTTTCAGCAAGCTTCTTCTCTTTGTTGCTCTCATCTTCCATCTCAGCTGCCTCAAGGAACTCAAATACACGCTCTCCTGCCGCTGCGGCTGACTGAAGAGCCTGTGCCGCCTGTGCAATCTGGTTTAAAGGCTGTGTAAAGTATCTTACATACATCATAAATGCCACAATAACACCTAATGTAATCTT
>CAKOOK010000006.1 GCA_934098515.1 uncultured Bacilli bacterium | reverse complement strand
GTATTATGCATTAATTAAATTGAAAAGTTAAAATTTAATTGTTATAATAGTTATAGAATAGAAAGGAATAGAAAATAATGAATGCAATTAATGTTAAAAGTGAAATAGGACCACTTAAAAAAGTCTTACTTCATAGGCCAGGAAATGAACTTTTAAATTTAACACCTGACTCACTTCAAAGACTTCTTTTTGATGACATTCCCTTTTTGCCGGAAGCTCAAAGAGAACATGATGAGTTTGCTCATATATTAAAAGCAAATGGAGTTGAAGTTGTATATTTAGAGGATTTAATGGCTGATGTTTTAAATATTAATGAAGAAATCTTAGATAAGTTTATAAGACAGTTTATTTATGAAGCTGGTATTAGAACTCCTAAGTATAAGACATTAGTATTTGAATATTTAAAGAGTTTTAAGGATAAGAAAGAGTTAGTTCTTAAGACTATGGCGGGAATTAGTATTGGAGAGATATCTCGTGCTAAGAGAGAGGTTGAAAAAAGTCTAGTAGATTTTGTAAGTGAGGAGTCAGAATTTTTAGCTGATCCTATTCCAAACCTTTATTTTACTAGAGATCCATTTGCTAGTGCTGGTAATGGTGCTATATTAAATAAGATGTACTCTGTAACAAGAAATAGAGAAACTATTTATGCAGAATATATTTTTGAATATCATCCTGATTTTGCTGGTAAGGTTAATAAGTTATATGATAGATATTTACCATACCATATTGAAGGAGGAGATGTGTTAAATATTAATAATCATATTTTAGCGGTTGGTATTTCTCAAAGAACTGAAGCTGCTGCTATTGATGAACTTGCTAAGAATTGTTTTAAGAATCCAGAGTGCAGCATTGATACAATTTTAGCATTTAAGATACCAGAGTCTAGAGCTTTTATGCATTTAGATACAGTATTTACTCAAATCGATTATGATAAGTTTACATATCATCCAGGTATTATGGACACATTAGAGGTTTATGAAATTACTGAAGGTGATATACCAGATAGTGATGAGGATCTAAATGTTGTAAAAGTTACTGGTTCTTTAGAAGAAATTTTAGAGAAGTATTTAAAGAGAAAGATAGAGCTTATTCCATGTGCTGGTGGTGAGAGAGTATCTAGTGAAAGAGAGCAGTGGAATGATGGAACTAATACTTTAGCAATTGCTCCTGGTGTTGTAGTAGTTTATGATAGAAATAATATTACTAATAATATTTTAAGAGAGCATGGTATTAAGGTTCTTGAGATGAGTAGTGCAGAACTTTCTCGTGGTAGAGGTGGCCCTAGATGTATGAGCATGCCACTATATAGAGAGGATATATAATGAATTTAACTGGAAGAAATTTTTTAACTCTTTTGGATTATACACCAGAGGAGATTAGATATTTATTGGATTTATCTAAGGATTTAAAGAATAAGAAGAAAAATGGGATAAGTCATAGATATTTAGAAGGTAAGAATATTGTCTTATTATTTGAGAAGACTTCAACTAGAACTAGATGTGCTTTTGAGGTGGCTGGACTTGATTTAGGTATGGGGGTAACGTATTTAGATCCGGGTTCATCTCAGATGGGTAAGAAAGAAAGCATAGCTGATACGGCTAAGGTATTAGGTAGAATGTATGATGGTATTGAGTATCGTGGTTTTTCACAAAAGATAGTTGAAGAACTTGCCAATAATGCGGGAGTTCCAGTGTGGAATGGGCTTACTACAGAGTATCATCCAACACAGATGCTTGCAGATGTTCTTACTGTAGAAGAAAACTTTGGTCATTTAGATGGCATTAAGTTAGTATTTATGGGAGATGCTAGAAATAATGTAGCAAACTCACTTATGGTAGTATGTGCTAAGATGGGAATGCATTTTGTAGCTTGTGCTCCTAGACATTTATGGCCGGAAGAAGAATTAATAAATAGATGCAAAGTTATTGCTAATGAAACTGGGGCAGTACTTGAATTTGAAGAAGATGTTATGACTGCTACTAAGGATGCAGATGTAATATATACAGATGTATGGGTATCTATGGGTGAAGAGGCCAGTGTATGGGAAGAAAGAATTAAATTACTTTCACCATATCAAGTTAATAAGAGGGTAATGGAAAATGCAAGTCCTGATGCAATATTCTTACACTGCCTACCTTCATTTCATGATTTAAATACAACAATAGGTAAAGAGATCTTTGAAAAATATGGATTAAAAGAGATGGAAGTTACTGATGAGGTATTCTCTTCTAGTCAGTCAAAAGTGTTTGATGAAGCTGAAAATAGACTTCATACAATTAAAGCTGTAGTTTGTGCTACAATGAAAAAATAGGTTATAAGCATAAGTGCTTAATAACAGTCTTTTGCCATAGAAGACTATATATAGTCAGTAAGGAGGAAATGTAAATGGCTAAAAAACGTGCAAAGTCAATGCTATCTTCATATTCAATAATTATGCTTTTAATTATTGGGCTAGGTATATTATCACATTTATTACCTAATGCTACATTTGTTGGTGAAGAAATCGTTAATGGTAGTGGTACTGTTGGAGCTACTTTATCACAAATATTAAAAGCACCTATTTTAGGGTTTGAAAATGCTGTTGATGTTGCAATATTCATAATGATACTTGGAGGTTTCTTAAAGGTTATAGATAAGACTAAGGCTTTAGAAACTGGTATTAAGGTTTTGGTACAAAAATTAAAGGGAAAAGAGTTATGGCTTATTCCAATATTAATGTTTATCTTCTCAGTATGTGGTACTACATATGGTATGTTAGAAGAAACTGTAGGATTTTATGTATTACTTGCTGCAACAATGTTTGCTGCTGGTATGGATCCTCTTGTTGGTAGTGCAGTAATTCTTTTAGGAGCAGGTTCTGGAGTTTTAGGTTCTACAATCAATCCATTTGCTACTGGAGTAGCATTAAGTGCACTTCCTAAAGGTTTATCTGCAAATCATGGTTTAGTAATATTTATTGCTGTTGTATTATGGCTAACAACTTATGCAATATGTACTGCTTTTGTTCTTGCATATGCAAGGAAGGTTAAGAATGATAAGGGTTCAACGATTCTATCATTAAGAGAACAACAAAAGGCTGAAAAAGCATTTAGTAAGTTTGCTAGTGATTCTAAGGCTGAGGCTAAACTTACTGGTAAACAAAAGGCGACTTTATGTTTATTTGCTTTAACGTTTATAATAATGATTATTGGATTTATTCCATGGGGAAGTTTTGGTATTACATTCTTTAATGGATTTACTGGATGGCTTACTGGTGAAGCATTAGGAGACTGGTGGTTCTATGAATCAGCTTTATGGTTCTTCATTATGAGTGTAATTATATCTGTTGTAAACGGGTATGGAGAAAAGGATTTTGTTGATACATTTGTAGATGGTGCTGATGATATGATTGGCGTTATCTTAGTAATTGCTGTTGCTAGAGGTGCAAGTGTTTTAATGGGTCAAACTTATTTAGATAATTATATTATTTATAATGCTAGTAATTTCTTAGCTAAGTTACCAGAGTTATTATTTGTACCACTTAACTATATTTTACATATTGTATTATCAATTTTAGTTCCATCTTCATCAGGACTAGCAACATTATCTACACCTATTATTGCACCTGTTGCTGCTAATTTAGGTTATAGTACTGAAGTTGCTATTATGACGATGGTTTCTGCTAATGGTTTAGTTAACTTAATTACACCTACATGCGGAGCTATTATGGGTGGTTTAGCACTTGCTAAAGTAGAGTATTCTACATGGTTCAAGTTTGCTTTAAAGATAGTAATTACTATTGCTATAGCAAACATTCTAGTGCTTACTTTATTCTCATTATTTTAATGAGTGGGAAGGACTTTAGTGGTCCTTTTTTTATTGACTAAAGCTTAATCGTATTATAGAATATTATTAGAAAATAGAGGTGCATATAGTATGCAATCAAGTATGCAAAAATATAAAAAAAGAATGTTAATTTTATGTATAATGTTAGCTGTAGTACTAATGATAACTGGAGTAAGTTATGCAGTATTTACTAGTTATTCTAGCCAAACAGATGCTAACACTCTGGCAGCATCATGTATGGACCTGGAATTTAATGGACAAAATGAAATTAATTTACTTAATACTTATCCAATATCAGAAGGCGAAGCCTTAGAACAAAACCCTTACACATTTACTATTAAAAATAAATGTGATAATTATATTGAGTATTATGTTATCGCATCCGTGATTAGTACAACTAACAAAGTAGACTCTAAATATGTAAAAGTATCTTTACTAGGAGATAATGATCTAAATGGAACAGTAATTAATACTTTAGAATCTATCTCAACTCCTCAAAGCTTATCAAAATATAGTATAGCTGAAAACTATATCCTAAAAAGAGAAGATGGCATATCTAAAGACGAAAGTAGAACATTTAACTTTAGAATGTGGCTTGATAGTAATAATAAAGATATCTGGACTAAAGAAGATATTGAAGGTAAAGACTATCAAATAAAAATATCAGTAGTAGGAACTGTTAAAACAAGACCAAAAAATGACTTATATGTAGCGGCTTTAATAGATGGAGTTGAAAGTAGTACATTTCCAACAACAGATAAATATACAGCATCTGTAGAGTGCACACAAGGTGATAAGGTAGTTGATATTGGGGCTGAAATTAAATGGACAGGTTCTAAATGGACACTAAGTGTTTCAAATTTAACTAGTGGTAATACACAATGTAACGTGGAGTTCGAGCCCAAAAATCTAATCACTTTTACAATTGATGGAACATCTTTCCAAGCAGAACCAGGTATGACATGGGCTGAATGGATAGATAGCGAATATAATACCAATGGTTATTTTATACATTCACTTTATACAGATATGGTAACTTATACAAACAGTGATAACATATTTCTATCAAGAGCTAATATAGATTTAACTACAACTGCAGATACAAATATAGTTAAAAAAAGTGAAACGATACTATCGCAAGCTTATTATTTTAAAAAATTGTGTTTTGTAGCAGGAACAAAGGTATTAATGGCTAATGGTGAGTATAAAAATATTGAAGATATAAAAAAAGGAGAATATGTTATATCTTTAAACGAAGATACTGGGGACTATATTTCTCAAAAAGTAACATTTATACATAAAAATAATACCTATATTAGAATGATAAATGTATATTTAGCAGATGGAACAAAAATAGGCATGACAGCTGGTCACCCACTCTTAACAACAAATGGATGGAAATCATATGAAAATTATTCTGATGAAACAAGATTGGCCATTAAAAATAGAATAGGGAATTTATCATCCGGTGATATAATAATTGGAATAAATGGTAACGTTAAGATAATACGCATAGAAGATAGAGGTTTTATTCAAAATTATGTCTATAATTTAACTATTGAAGGATATCATAATTTTGTTGTTGAAGGTTACGTAGCACACAATGCACCAGAACCATGTTAATTAAATTGATGTGAAATTTCACATCTTTTTTCTTACTAGATATTGCTATTTTAAATGATTATGTTAAACTTATGGTAGGAGGAAATGTATGAAGAATTGTAAGAGTATTATATTAGGTATTATTTTAGTACTTGTAGGTGTATGGTTTGGCTTATATGCTACTGGAGTAGTAAAAGTTAACTTACTATTTGATGGTTGGTGGACTTTATTTATTATTATTCCTAGTTTTCTTGGTTTATTTGACGGAGAAGAAAGAGGCGGCTCATTAATAGGTTTATTTGTGGGTGTACTTCTACTATTATCTTGTCAAGATGTTTTAGATTTTGATATTATATTAAAACTAATTGTACCATGTGTTTTAATTGTTACTGGCTTAACATTTATCTTTAAAGGTAGAACTAAAACTAAGAATGTTGAAAATGTTAAAGCAGTAGGTGGAACTAATTATAGTGCTACATTTAGTGGACAAAATCTAGACTTCTCTAATGAGGAATTTACTGGTACTAAGTTAGATGCAGTCTTTGGCGGTATTAAATGTGATTTAAGAGATGCTATTATTAAGGATGATGTTTTAATTGAAGCAAGTGCTATTTTTGGTGGAATAACTATTTTAGTGCCTAAAGATGTAAATGTTAAAATTACATCAACAAGTATTTTTGGGGGAGTAGATGGTAAAAGTAAAAAGGATAAATCTGGTAAAACTATCTATTTAAATGCTACATGCTTATTTGGTGGAGTTGATGTTAAATGAATAAAGGACAAACAATAATTAAGTATGCAGCTATTGCATTTGCAGTATATCTAATATGTGAAATATTTCTACTTTTAGCAAATATCGTTGGTATGATTGGTGATGGTTTTAAATATGATGGTAAAAAAGTAGAAACACCAAAAAGTGAGGCATACTTAGTTGTAGACTTAACAACTAGTAGTCTTACAATCAAAGAAGGAGATACTTTTAATTACATCGTTGATGATAAAGAAATTAATGCTGAAAAAGATAACAATAAGATTGTTATTAAAGAAAAGGGACACTTTAAAAATAAAAAGAGTGAGGTTATAGTTACTATTCCTAGAGATATGGTTTTAAATGATGCCATAATTAATGCAAGTGCTGGTAAGATTAGTATTGAAAGTCTTAAAACTGAAAATTTTAGTTTAGATATTGGGGCAGGAAGCGTTCAAATGAATAATTTAGTTGTAACTAAAAACTGTGATATTGAAGGTGGAGCTGGTAATATAGTTATAACTAATGGCAGTATATATAATTTAGATATGGATTTAGGTGTTGGTAAAACAGTTGTTACAAGTATACTTTCTGGCGAGAGTGAAATAGATACTGGTATTGGTAAACTAGAACTTAACCTTGTTGGTTCACAAGATGATTATACTTTAGATATCTCAAAGGGAATAGGAACAATAACACTAGATGGTAAAGATTTAAAAGACGAAGAAAAAGTAGGAACTGGTTCATCTCTAGTAAAAATAGATGGTGGAGTAGGTTCAATAGAAATTAAAATGAAAGAGGATTAAAAATGAAGAAAAAAGTATTATATTTATTATTATTAATTGTAGTAGCAGTTACTGGTTGTGCTTTATTAGAACCAGAGGAAAAAACATTTACTGATAAGGGAATGTCTATTACCTTAACAGACGATTTTACTGAGAAAGACTTAGTATCAACAACTGTCTATTTTGAAAGTATGGATGCTGTTGTTACTGGTTTGAAAGAAGAGTTTAGTACATTGGAAGAAGCAGGCTTAACAAAAGATAGTACAGTAGAAGACTATGCTAAAGCTGTAGCTTATAATAATAAAAAAGAAGATGAAATTAAAACTGAAGATGGTCTAACATACTTTACTTATACTAGTGATGTAAATGGGAAAACATACTTCTATATTGCATCAATGTATAAAAGTAATGATGCTTTCTGGCTATTTAACTTTGCTTGTGATAGTAGTGATCAAGAACAATTTGAAAATACGTTTAAAACGTGGGCAAAGTCAGTAAAATTTGAGTAAGAACATAAAATTGTTCTTTTTTTTTATTTATGATACAATATTTTTGAAAGAGGGAAGTAATATGGTAAAGAAAAATAGTAAAGAATTTACTGATGAGATAAAGGAAAAAGGCGGTAAAACTTTTAGAGAGTTTAAAGAATTTATTTCTAAAGGTAATATTGTTGATTTAGCAGTAGGTGTTATTATTGGTGGTGCTTTTAGTAAGATAGTTACATCTTTAGTTAATGATATTATTATGCCTTTAATTGGAATTATAATTGGTGGAATTGATTTTACTAATTTATCTTTTAAAATTAAGGATGCTACTGTAAGTTATGGGGTATTTATTCAAAATATTTTAGATTTCTTAATTGTAGCTGTGTGCATCTTTATATTTGTTAATCTAATTAATAAACTAAATCGTAAAAAGGAAGAACCAAAAGAAAAAGTAAAGGAAGAACCTAAAAAAAGTGATGAAGTATTATTACTAGAAGAAATTAGAGATTTACTAAAAAATGAAAAATAATGTTAAAAATTTTATTAATGCATTTATTGGCGCTCTTATTTTCAGCATCCCAGCAATTATTCTTTATATGATCGGTTATCTTTCAAGTGTTTTCTTTATGCTTGTACCGTATGGTGCTATATTATTTTATAAAAAATCAAGTGGGCAAGACATTATAAATAAAAAATATATCATTTGGATTACTGCGCTAATTTCAACAACAATAATTTCTTTTATATTATTCCCATACTTAATAAGCATTACTCAAGATATAAAACTAAAATCATTACTTAACAGTACCAAATTTATGACTAGTCTAACAAGTGATTACCTCTATTCATTAATTTTTACAATTATAGGAGCATGGACTATAATAAAAACCGAAAGCAAGAAAATACCATTTAACGAAGAAGAAAATATGCAAAAAGTAATTGAAATCTATCACAAATACAATGCTCTTTCTAAAGAAAACAGTGTTAGTGCAATAAAAATTGCTAAGGAAATAGATATCCAAAATAAATATGCTTATTTTGCAAGCCTTGAAAAGAGAGGAATAATTGTAAGTCCATTTATAAAATCTTATCTAGATGAAGAAGCAATTACTAATAAAGAAAAGGCTAAAAAGAACAGTTTTAAAAACTTATCTGTCGCAGCAATAATAAATACTATAATTTTACTTATAACAATTACTATTGTTTTAATAATGCTTGCTGCAAGCTAATTAAACTACAAAATAAAGTAGTTTACTTTTTTTTTGCTATAAGATATGTTAAAATATATTTTGGAAAGATGGTAAGAATATGTTTGATACGTTGTTGTACCGTATATGTGCACCTATAGTAGGTGTGTATATGAGGCTCGTTTATAAACCTGTGATTATTAATAAAGAAAATATTCCTAAAGAGGGAAAGATAATTATTGCTGGGACGCATACTAATATGCTGGATTGTTGTTTACTTGCTGGATGCTGCACTAGAAGGGATATTAGGTTTGTTGCTAAAAGAGAACTTTTAAAGCCACCAATTGGTTTTTTATTTAGAATGTCTGGTATTATTCCAGTAGATCGAAAAATTCATGATACTACTGTAATGCCAGCGGTGAATAAAGTTTTAAGTGAAGGCGGAGTAGTTGGTATATTTCCTGAAGGAACTATTAATCGCACAGATGATATTATTATGCCTTTTAAAAAGGGTGCAGTTAAAATGTCTTTGGAAAATGATTGTAAAATCTTACCATTTGCTATTAATGGAAAATATAAAAGAGGAAAATTAAAGATTAAATTTGGGGATGCTTATTTTCCTGAAACAAATGATATAGAAAAAGAAACTAAACTACTAGAACAAAAGGTAATTAAATTAATAAAGGATTGTGAGTAAAATGAATTTTATAAAGAGAATATTTAATACAAAAGAATTAGAAAAACCATATTATGATTTATATGGGGAAATGCCGGCTCATCTAGATTATCCTGATAAAATGATGCATGAGATGGTATATGAAACTGTTATGAAATATCCACATAATGGAGCACTTCAGTATTATGGAAAAACTTTATCATATAAAAAGTTTTATGAAAAAATTGAAACATGTGCTAAAGCGTTAAAGGCAAATGGTATTGAAGAAGGGGATCGTATAACAATTTGTATGCCAAACACACCGGAAGCTATTATTATGTTTTATGCGATTAATATGGTTGGTGCAGTAGCGAGTATGATTCATCCTTTATCAAGTGAGAATGAGATTGAGTTTTATATGGATGCAGCAAATAGTAAGTATATTTTAACAGTAAATATTTTTGCAGAAAAAGTTATTAAAGCAGCAAGCAGAGTAAATGCTAAAAAAATCATTATTGCTGATGTAACTGATGGTATGTTTAAAGTTATTCAGAAAACTATAAGTGCTTATACGTTTGTAATGGGATTTTTTAAGGAAAATAAACCATCTAAAATAGAATATAATGACGTAGTTGTATCATTTAAAAGTTTCTTTGATGCAGGGTATGGGTATGATGGAGAGTATAAAGTAACTAATAGGGCTTCTAAAGAGGCGGTAATCCTTTATAGTGGTGGAACAACTGGTAAACCAAAGGGTGTTGTTTTATCAAACAAAAACTTTAATGCAGAAGGTATGCAAGCATTTAAAATGACTGGAGCTAAAGTTGGAGAAGCCGTTCTTACTGTAATGCCAATATTTCATGGATTTGGGTTAGGGGTAAGTGTTCATACGGAACTTATTTCTGGTATGAAGTGTATTTTAATTCCTGCATTTAAAGTAAATGAGTTTGCTAGATTAATTAAATTATATCGTCCAGCATTCTTAATTGGTGTTCCAACAATGTATGAAGGATTAATTAATAATCAAGATAATTCTAAATATTTAAAATGTGTTACTAATTGTATTTGTGGTGGTGATACTTTAAAACCAGAATTAAGAACTAGAGTAAATGAATACTTACTTGCTCATGGGTCAAATGCTCAAATAAGAGTAGGATATGGTTTAACTGAATCAGTAGCTGCTACTATTTTTACTCCAAAACATTATTTTAAAGAAGGTGCTTTAGGTTTACCATTTATAGATATGCAGATTAAAATAATCAAACCGGGAACAACAAAAGAGGTTAGAACTGGTAAAGAAGGTGAAATATGTATTTGTGGGCCTACTGTAATGTTAGGGTATTTAAATGAACCAGAGGAGACTGCTAATACTTTGAAGGTACATCCTGATGGAAATACTTATTTACATACTGGTGATATAGGTTATAAGGATGAAGAAGGGCTAATATTTTTTACGTCAAGACTTAAGAGAATGATTATTTCAAGTGGTTATAATATTTATCCATCATTTGTTGAGAAAATAGTAGATTCTCATCCTGCAGTTTTATCATGTGTTGTCGTTGGAATTCCTCATCCATATAAAAAACAGGTTCCAGTAGCTTGTATTGTTTTAAGAAATAATTTTACACCAAGTGAGGAGTTAACTAATGATATTAAAGAATATTGTGCTAAATCAATAGCTAAATACTCTATGCCATATAGATATGAATATATTAAAAGTGTACCTAAAACTTTAATTGGTAAGGTTAATTATCGTAAGCTTGAAGAAGAATGTACTAAAAAATATAGTAAGGTGAAGTAGTATGGAAAAAGAAAAACATATTTGTGGTTTTAGAATCTTTAAAGGAATTTTAGGGGGGCTTTTTACAGTTCTTCTTAGGCCTACATATAAAAATAAAGAAGTAATTCCAAGTAATGGACCTATTATTGTTTGTGGAAATCATATTCATATTTTAGATCAGTGCTTGCCAATCTTGTCGACTAAGAGAATGCTTCATTATATGGCTAAAAAAGAGTATTTTGATGGACCATTTGCTTGGTTCTTTAAGGCGGCTGGGTGTATTTCAGTTGATAGAGAGCATCATGGTGGTACATCTAAAGAGATTGCTGTAAGTGTTCTTAATAAAGGATGGGCTCTAGGAATATATCCAGAAGGCACTAGAAATAGTTTGGCTTGTAAGGATGAGAAACTTCTAGAGAGTTATGAACTTGTAAAAGATAAAATAAGTTTTAAAAAGTATAAAAAATTAATGAAAAAAAATATGACGTTGCTTAGTCAATATGAGTTCTTAAAGAAACTTGTAGCTGATGAAAGGATAACTTCTAGTGATGCTTCAGTAGCAATTTTAGATTTAGATAGTTATTTAATAAATATGCTTAATGATGATAAAATATCATATGAAGAATATAGGGATAATCTTTTATTACCAATAAAATTTGGTACTGTATCAATTGCTCAAAAAACAGGTAGTACTATCGTGCCTTATGCTATAAGTGGTAAATATCACATTCTAAAAAATAGTTTAACTGTTGAATTTGGTGTGCCGTTTAAAGTTGATGAAAGTGATAATTTAGAAGAAGTTAATGAAAGGTTATCGTCAAGTATTAAAGATTTAATTTTAAAAAGTAAGGGATTATTAAAATGATTATAGATGGTAAGCAAATAAAGGAAAAATATTTAAATTTGATTAAAGAAGAGATCAGTGATAAGAAAATAACTCTAGCTGTAATTCAGGTTGGAAATGATGAAGCAAGTTCGGTTTATGTTAAACAAAAAGAAAAGATGTGTGCTCAAATAGGTGCAAACTTTAATCACTATATATTTGATGAAGATGCTAATGAAGAAGAGATTATAGATTTAATAAATACACTTAATGAAGATGAGACAACTGGTATTTTAGTTCAGCTTCCATTGCCACCAAAGTTTAATAAAGATAAAATAATTAATACAATTAAAGCTGAAAAAGATGTTGATGGGTTAACTGATAATAGTATTATTAAACTGGTTAAGGGCGAAAACACTATAATTCCGTGTACTGCACTAGGTGTAATAAAAATACTTGAGGAAATTGGTGCTGAAATTCAAGGAAAGCATGCTGTAATTATTGGTAGAAGTAATCTTGTTGGTAAGCCACTATATAACTTACTTCTTAATAAAAATGCTACTGTAACAATGTGTCATTCATATACTAAGAATTTGAAAGAGATGTGTTTGTCAGCAGATATTTTAATTTGTGCTACTAATAAGAAACATATTATTACAAGTGATATGGTTAAAAAGGGTAGTATTTTAATAGATGTTGGTATCATTCGTGAAAATGGTAAGTTATATGGAAATGCTGATTATGAGAATATTAAAGATATTACTTCATATATAACACCAGTTCCTGGTGGAGTTGGACCTTTAACAATTGCGATGCTTGCTAATAACCTACTTAAGTCTTATGAGATGCAAGGAAGATAACAGTAGTTGTCTTTTTTTTCTTATGTGATATAATACATACCGCTAAGGAGAATGCTATGACAAAATTAAAATTACCTCATGAAAGAGGTGGGTACTTTGGAATAACGAAAGATGTATATGCAGCTTTAAAAGAAGAAACTGAAGAGTTTCTTATGGGTGAAGAGTTTTTAAATTCTCATGAATTTGCTAGGAAGGTAATGCTTACCCATGAAATAAAAGCTAATAATACACTTGAAGGTATTAGAGATGATATAACTTTAATTCAAAGTGTTATAAATGATGCTTCTAAGGTTAAGGATGAAAAGCAAAGAAGACAAATTATTAATTTATATGAGGGATATAAATACGTTTTAAGTCATGATGAAATCAATGAAGAATCTTTAAATGAACTTTATCGTATTTTAAGTAAAGGTCTTTTATCACCAAGGGATCTAAGTAGAATGGGTAAATACTATCGTGAAGATGATGTATATATATTATTTAATGGACGAATAGATGATTCAATGGATAAGGGGGTAGCTCCTTCTTTGATTGAGAGTTTAGTTGATAGTTATCTTTGTTTTATAAATGAACCATTTAATGAAGAGTGTATGACTGATTATTTTATAAAGTCGTCTATTATGCATTTTTATCTAGAATATATACATCCATATTTTGATGTAAATAGTAGAACTACTAGAACTGTTGCTTTATGGTATCTTATGAAAAACGCTTGTTATCCATTTATTATCTTTAATAGAGGTATAACTTTAGATAAAAATGCTTATGAAAGAAAGCTTGTTGATACTAAGAAATCTAAAGATATGAGTTATTTTATAAGGTATATGCTTGCTCGCACTAAAAGGGAATTAGAGAAAGAGTATTTAATACATCAAATAGCGGATTGCTCTCCTAAATTGAGTGTATTAGATTATCAAACTTTATCATATTTTCTTGAAATGAAGGGTGAAGCAAATGTTTTATCGTTTACGTCTTTGTTTAATTTTTATAATACTCATAAAAGACCTAAAGAACTATATGAGACTATGATTGATCCGTTAATTCAAAAGGGTGTACTTGTTGTTGAAAGGGTTACTAGTAAATCTATGTTTGAAGGTAAACCAAATGAGGTAATTTGTATAAACAAGGATAGATACACGCCAAACGAGCCAAAAATTAAACAACTTTACACTGGAAAATAATTTCATAAAAATATCTTAAAAAAATCACACATTTTTCACAATTCTATAATATCATTAAATCATGAAAGGAAAAGGTGATAATTAATAAGATAAAAAACAATTATTAAATACGTTTAAAAATTTTAATTTGATATAATACTATTTTACATTTCCAAAAAATATAATTAGGCTGACACAAACGTCGGCCTTTTAAAAAATCTTTAATTATTTAAAATCTTATGATATAATTTGGATATGCTGATTTAGTTTAGTGGTAGAACAGAAGCATGGTAAGCTTCAGAGGACTGTTCAATTCAGTCATTCAGCACCAGATTGATATCAAACTCGAACTATAAAAGGTTCGAGTTTTAAAATATTTAATTTTATGCTAAAGTATTTATAAAATTAAAATGATTATGTCAATTTAGAAACACACTTACAAATTGACATAATCAATTAGCATGTGTAAATGGATAAGTATATAAGTAATTAAAGTATAAAAAAATATGATATACTAGTATCAAATTATCTTTGGAGGTGTAATAATGACTAAATTTGAATGGAATTTGCAGGAAATGTTTGCCAATAATCAATCATTCTATGATGAGATAAATAATGTCAAACAATTATTAGAAGATATTAAAAAGTATGAAGAAGCTGAATTAAATTCTACTTTACTATTAAAATTGTTAGATAAAAAATGGGAAATAAAAGAAATAAGTAATAATATTTTAATTTATGGCTCCCTAATGTATTATAAAAATGTTAATGATAATGAATGTATTGAATTAAAAAAAATCGCAGAATCATTTAATAATGATGTAAATACCGTATTAAAATTTATTGACAGAAAAATATTAGCTTTAGGATTTAAAAAAGTTTCTAGTTTTATTGTAGAAAATCCTAAATTAGAGATTTATAAATTATCACTACATAATTTATTTAGACTTGAAGAACATATACAACCAGATGAAATAAATCAAAAAATAAAAGAAAATTGTGATAGTATAAATGAACAATTAAGTATATATAATAATTTACTTAGGGATATTGAATATGGAATTATAAATAAGGATGGTGAAAAAATCAAAATAACATCATCAAATTTTGCAAAATATATTTCATCTAGAAACCAAGATACGAGAAAACAAACATATTATGTTGTTAATAATGCTTTCCAAAAAGAAAAAGATAGTTTTGCAAATTTATTAAATAGAATTTATGGTTGTAGAATAGAAAATTCAATTTTAGAAAAATATAATTCTGTTTTAGAAAAAATATTGTTTGAAGAAAATATTAATCCTGAAATTATAAGTAAATTAATTGAATCAGTAAATAATAATTTAGGCCTTATTCAAAACTATTTGAAAATTAAATCTGATTTGCTTGAAATAGAAGAACCTCATTTATATGATTTTGGTGTGCCATTAGATAATAATTTAAAAATCAAATATTCATTAGAAGATGCAAAAGAAATAATTTTGAAAGCATTAGAACCATTAGGGTTAGAATATATTGAAGTTGTAAAAACATTATTTGATGGTCATATAGACGCTGAATTAAACGAAAACAAACATCAATCAATAACTTTTTCTTGGCATACATATTCTTTTATGAATTTTAGAGGTGCGTATATTGACCTAAAAAACATGATTCACGAAATGGGGCATATCGTTAATTACTATTTGTCTAAAAAACAACAACCATTTATATATGAGGATAGTACAATATTTGTTGGAGAGACAGCTTCTATTGTAAATGAAATTCTATTAAATAGATACTTGTATAAAAATGCTACTACAGAAGAAGAGAAAATATTTTATTTAAGTAAAGAAATAGAAAATTATTTTTCGTCAGTATTTAAACAAACAATGTATACTGAATTTGAAAATGATTTATATAAGGTTAGAACTAATTCTGAACTAACATCGGAAATTTTATGTGAGAGATACTATAACATTTTAAAGAAATATTATGGTAATAATATTACTTATGATCAAATAGCTAATGTTGAATGGACTAGACTTGGGCATCTATATAGATGGAGTTATTATCCATATAAATATGCTACAGGATTATTAATGGCAAGTATAGTTGTCGATTCTTTAGTTAATAAAAAAATATTATCAAAAGAAGATTATTTTAAGTTTTTATCATCTGGAAGTAGTCAATATTCATTAGACTTATTAAAAATACTTAATATTGATTTATTAAATAGCAATATAATAGAATCTGGGTTTAATGTAATGGCAGAAGATATAAAAGAATTGCAAAAAATTTTATCTTTAAGCAAAAAATAATCTAATAAAAAAAGAATTAGTGATATAATATAGTTAGTTAATAGTTTACTAATTATTTCTTTTGTCCGGAAGTTGTTCTACTTCTTCCCTTAGGACACCAGAAATAAATTATTCGGACCATTAGGTTCTTTTTTTATAAAACTTAAATATTTACATTAATAATAAATCGTGTATAATATTTTGCAAGGCGGCGATTTTGATGTTGAGTATGAATAATATAAATGATAAACAAAAAATGATGAAATACTATAGAACCAGTGACATGTTAAATTTGTTATATTTCTTTCCAGAGCTAAGTCCTATCGCAGATTTAACTATTGTTGAAGATGAAGCTGATTATCTAGAACATCGAGATTACTTAGATAGTTTAACTGAAAATAGAGTAGATACCTTAAAAGGAAGAACTCCAATCTCTAGTATAGAAAACTCTGGAAAAAGTAATTGCTTTTATGACACATTATTAAAAGTAAAAGAAAAAGATCCTAATGGAGTATTAGTTTTATTTAATGTTACTACTGAGCCATCACAAAGATATGAAAGATGGGCAGGAATATCAGTCGGAGTTGATTTAGGAGAAGATGTTATAATAGATGCAGTTTCTAAAGGATTTGATGGAAGAGAAGTATCAAAAAGTATTTGTACTCATGAAAGATACTATATACCATGGTATGACTTAAGAAAAATTAATATTGGTAATTTTAAAAATTATCAAATATTCCAGATTGATAATGAAGAATATCAAGAAACAAGAAAAGAAAGAATCGAGTTTTTAAAATCTGTTGGTTTAAACCCAGAAGTATTTTCTTCTTATATTCCAGAAAACTACCAAGCAATACCTGACTTCATATGGTTAAGTGTAATTAAAAATCTTTTAAAACAGTTAGAAAAAAATGAAGATTTATTAATGAGTTACGGATTTACTAACTTTGCTATTTCTGGTCATACTGAAAGTAATAAATTTTCTCCATGGCAAATGTTTGACAAAAGTAGATATACCTTAGTAAAAGGTAAAACAAAGTAATTTATAACAATCTAAAAGTTATTCCAGTACAGTGGAATAACTTTTATAATATTTTAAACTCACTAACATCTTTTTTGTTAATGACTTCCTTATAACTAGTAACATAATAATTATCGGTCTCACCAATAATAATTTTCTCAGTATCAAAATTTTTTATTTTCATATGAACTCTGCAAGGAAAAGATGCTTTCTTAATACTTCTATTTAAAGAACTAGTTACAACTTGCTCATCCTCATCAAAAGTATTTTTATATAACTTAGGTAAATCCATAAGGCCTCCTAGTTAAATATATGTCTAAAAAATATTAATATAGCCAAAATAAAAATATGAAGAAGAAATATTTAACAATTATTTTTTTAATAATTATTATGCTCTTTAGTATATATAATCTTTATAATTCTAAGATAATGCTTAAAAGTTATAGTAATTATTATATAAAGGAATTAATTTGGTGGGTTATTGGTTTTCTAGTTATTATAATAAGTTCTAAATTAAACTTAGATATTATTTTTAAAAAATCAAAATATCTCTATGTTTTAGGTATAATCTTACTTGTTATTACGCACTTTTTTGGTATTACTATAAACGGAAGCACTAGCTGGTTAAAAGTAGGATTGGTTAGTATTCAACCTAGTGAGTTTATGAAAATACCTCTAATTTTATCATTAAGAAGTATTTCTTTAAGGAATTATTCTAATATAGAATATTTTATATATGCTTTAGTTTTGACACTAATTCCATCAATCATAGTGTTTATGGAGCCTGATACTGGAGCAGTTATTATCTATTTTTTAATATTTATAACTTTTATTTTTATGAGGAAGTATAATAAATGGTTTTATGTTATAAGTACTCTTTTATTGTTTTGTATAATTTTAATCTTTATATATTTATATTTATTTCAAAGAGATTTATTTATTAAAGTGTTTGGGACTACATTATTTTATAGAATAGATCGTATAACAAATTTTTTAAATCAAGATGGATATCAAAGGAATCAGGCTCTTGCTTCTTTAAGATCATCTAAATTATTTGGCAGAGGAGAACTTATCTATTTTCCTGAAAGTACGACTGATTTTGCTTTTACTTTTTTGGTTTCTCAAATTGGTATAATTCCTGGTATTATATTTCTTATTATTTATTCATTATTAATTATAAATCTTAATAGTATTAAAACTGATAAATATATAAAAGGGGCTTTTATTACTATAATTTCTTTTCAGTTTATTATTAATGTTTTAATGAATATTGGTCTTTTTCCAATAATTGGGATAACTTTACCGTTTCTTTCTTATGGAGGAAGTAGTCTTTTATCTTATCTTATTTTAATTATGTTAATATTAAAAAAAGTATCAAATGATACTTATCTATAGTAAGGTGGATAGTAGTTATAACCTCCATAATAATTATAACCTGCTTGAGGGTATGGATATGGTGTAGGCTGGTAAGGTGCATTGTTAATCGCATATACTGGTCTTGGTCTTGATGCAGAGACAACAGCAGCTCCACCTAAACCACCAAGTAAAAAAGGAAACCAAAACTGTCTATCACCAACGTTATTATAACTATAATTATTGTAATACATATAAAAACTCCTTTCATGGTATTATATGAAAAGAGTTTACTTAGAATATAGGCGATATAAACTTATTGAAGGTTTATCAAATAATCTAACTTTATACTTACTAGTGCCAACTCCGCCTGATATGTACATCTTAGTATCACCTAGAGAGTACTCTGGGTCGTAATATTTTTTAGCACCAACCGTTTTATAAATAGCACCGGCAAGGGGAATTCTCACTTGACCATTGTGTGAGTGCCCAGCAAGCATTAAGTCTGGTGTTTTTGGTAGTTTATCATAAACGTCAGGCTCATGTGATAAAAGTATTTTATAACTGGTGTCATCTTCATAGTTAAATGCAGTATCTAAATCAAGAGTACCTTCTAAATAATCGTCTAAGCCAATAAGCATTATTTTTTCTTTTGTTCCGTTGTATATATACTCATATTTATTTTTAAGAAGATTAATATTAGAACCACTTAGTATGCTTTCATAACTTGTATTTTGGTCGTGGTTACCAACTACTGCATATACACCCAAGGAAGAGTCAATATCACTTAAAATATTAATGATGTCATTTTTTTCTTCATCTTTTAAATCATAATGATAGTCAATTAAGTCTCCGGTAAAAACAACAATATCTGGTTTAAGGGTATTTATTTTATTAACCATATTTTTAAGTTCGTCACTAAATGTTGTCATTCCATAATGTGTATCACTAAACTGTACAATCTTAAATCCGTGGAAACTTTCTGGGATTTTTTCATTTATAACTGAGTACTCTCTAACAACAAGACCTGTAGTTTCAATATATCTTGCGTAGTAATATGTTCCAGCAAAAATAATAATTAGTATTAAAATAAATTTTGAAAAACCATGCCCCTTAATTTTTTCATTCTTCTTCATAAAATCTCCTAAAATATAATAAATAATAAACTAACTAAATTGTGAATAATATGAATGCTTATTGGATAAATTAAACTATTAGTTTTTTTATAGGTATAAGCAAATGTTAATCCTAAAATAAAGTAGGGAATAACGTATAATATCTCATTAAAACTTGATAAATGCATAACTGCATAAAGAATAGAAGTAACTATTATATATATGTATTTATTTTTTATGTTATTAAAACCATATCTAAATGTTAGTTCTTCACTAATGGGGGATATAATACCGAATATTAATAAATAGTATAATGGATTAACATGAATTAGGCTTCTAATAAGTATCTCGTTTTCTGGCAAGGGGCTTATCTTTGTTATTAAATATAATAAAATATAATTTACTAAAATTAATGGGATGCTTATAAAAAAATATTTATAATTAGTAATATTGAAATTTTTTAAATCAGTGTTTATTTCTTTGAAATTGAGTAAATAAATAGTTATAAGTGCACCAAGGCTACTGCAAAGAGGGTACTTTATAAGTAAAACATTAAATGCTAAAAATATAAATAAGATTTTTATAGATTTAAATTTCTGCATAAGCTAATCACCACTTAATATTTTATCATAAAAAGAAAGAAAATTGTTTGAAAATGATATATCTATATGCTATACTAGACACAGGATAGGTGATAAAATGAAATATTTAAAATCTTTATTGGTTTTACCTTTTTTAGTTGCCTTAAACGTTTATGCTGATGAGTGCTCATATAAAGAACAAGCAACTCTTAATAAAGAGGCAGCACTTGTTGAAGCAAATTATGAGGTTATCAAAGAAGAAGAACCGTACAAATTTGTGGATCCAGACACATTGGAAGAAATGGAACTAACAAGAGATAAAATAACTTTTAAAATAAAGTTCTATAATATTACAGAAAATTTGTCTTTAGATATCACTGGAAGAGTAGATGGTAAAGCAAGTGATAAAAAAATTGTAACTTATACAGAAACAGATAGTGGGGTATACACATTTACTACTGAAAATACAGATGATATAGTAGAGTATGGAATTAAGGTTAATGCCTTAAATGGTGGATGTGCTGGTAAAACTATTAGAACATTTAGTTTAACTAAGCCAAAAGTAAATCCATATTCTCAATATGAAATGTGTAATGGGCATGAATCTATTGAATATTGTCAAGAGTTTACTACGAAGGAATATGATATCTCACTAGATGATTTATCTAAGAAAATAGAAGAAGTAGACAATAATGGAAGTAATCAAACTAATAAAAAAAATGGATTTTTAAAATTTTTGAAGAATAACTATTTATATATTATTGGTGGTGTAGTATTAATTGGAGCAGGAGCAGGGGCTTACATCATTTATAGAAAGAAGAGAATTTTATGAAAAAGGTTTTGGTAATTTTATTTGGATTATTCATGTTAGCACCAGTTGTTAATGCGGCAACTGCTGAATATGGAATATGTTCTGGAAAGAATATAACTGGTGAGGGTTATTGTACATTGGATCATGGTGTATCTATTTCTGGTGGTTCATTTAAATATCCTTATAATTACTTTACAAATGGTAAGTTAGCAGCAGTTATTGATTATAAGGGTACCGTTAATGGTAAGACACAGCATATGTTTTGTATTGACCCTAACCTTAATTCACCAATTGGAATAACATTTATGTATGCTAGAGGTCTTAATTATAATTCAGCACTTGATAAAAGCCTTGCAAGAGTATATGTTTCTTTAGTAAATGCAGCAGTTTATAGTTACAATAATAATGCTTGTTCTAGTTTAGATGAATGTTTTGAACCGTACTTACAAGCAACTAATGTTCTTTTTAGAGCATTTATCAAAGAGGCTGGATATTCTGCAAATGGAGGACATACTAATGCTTTAGCAAATTATGATAATGTTGTAAAACAGTTAAAAGGGTTACAAGTAAATGGTGTTAGATTAGATGATAAAAGAGCTAACAATCAATTTGAAACTATAAAAAGATGGTATGATACAGCAAAAAGCTCATCTGGTATTGGAAGAACTTTTAAAATTACTGCTGAATTAAAACAAGATGAGGAGATTGTTACAGAGGAAAATGGAACAACGTTTACAAAAACAGTTCCAGTTAAAATTAGTGGTCTTAATAGTTTTAAAATAGATGGAACTACTTGGGATAAAACTAATCCTTTTGTAAAAATTACAGGTTTAGAATGTTCTGAAGGCTTAACATGTGTATTAGATACTGCAAAAAGTAATGTTAATGTTAATGATAATCTTTTAAAGAAGACTAGTGAAGATGAAATGACAGTATATGTTAAAGTAACTGGTAATAGTCAAGTACTTAAAAAGAACAATAAGGGAAAAGTAACTTTAAAGATAGAAAAATATCATGTTTTAGATGTAGATAATTTAGCTATTGTTAGATATAAGATTGATAGTGCTGGTGGATACCAAAGAATGGCTTTATTAATGCCAACTACTCCACAAAAGGTTCAAATAGAGATTGATTTAGATTTACCTAAATATTGTCGTACTGAAACTGATGATAGCGGAAATAAATTATATAAAATTGGTACTGATGTTGTTTCAGTAAGTGATTATATTGAAGGCGGATGTTGTGCAGATATTGATACCAGTGATTTATCTGATGATGACCGAGATGCATTTGAAGAAAAATGTGGCGGAGAAGATATCGTTGAACTAAAACAAGAGTGTGGTGCTGGAACATGTGATGAAAATGGTGGTAACATTCCAGGAAAGAATATTGATTCATATGTGAAACAAATGAGTATGAAAAATATTTTAAAAAAGATTAACGGTTGGGAAGATTCTGCAGTTAAAGGAACAATCACTACGGAAGCATATCAAGAACAAACAAAAACAAATTTAGCTTTATGGAGAGATGATGAATTTGCTAGTGAAATAGAGAATAATCCATATTGTAAAATATATACAAGTGAAGAAAACCATATGTACTATCCAACAACTACAACTGCTACAAGTGGTAGATACTTTGTATTTGGAAAAGATGAAAGTGGTGAGTACTTACAACCATATGTAGAAGGTAAAATTCAAACAACATTCCATACTGCGTTTGATGTATGGAAAAAGGATTATATAAATGCTATTAAAACTGAAAAGAGTGCTTATACTGCTTGGCAAGAAGCCGCTAATATTCAAGACGCAATTGACGACGCAATAAGTAATGGTTATTCTACAACTTGCCCATATACTCATAGAACGAGCTGTGCAGAAGGGGAAAAAGGGCCTTGCTATACAACTGATTACATATCAACAATGTATTATGAAGGAGAAACGCAAGATACGTATTATTATGGAACATATACAGGAAGAGACTCGGGTGGAAATTACATACCCAAAAAATCTTATTATTGGTGGAGTAATAGCAAATGTGATGGTAATCCTGGACGTCCAGCAAACCCTCAAGTTGCTTCTAAACGTGGAACTTATAAATCAGCAGTTGCTGTCAGAAAAGAAAAGGAACGTTTAAAGAAACAATGTCAAGATGTATCAAAAAAATATCAGTCAGATTGGAAATATATTTTAGAGCCAGATTTAACATTTCATTATAATCAAAAATATTATGATTCTGTTAGTGGACAGACAAAATATTTAACAACTGATATTGATATGGTAATTAGTGATGAGGCAGAAAAATACTTTCCAAATGTAAGTACAAGAGTAACTGAACCATCGAAAACTAGTGGTAATTGGAGTGGAGTTAACTTTAATCAAGGTGATGGAGCAGAGTACGAGAGTGCTAGATATGGTGGTAGTAATCATGTTGGTAATCGTATAGAAGAACCATTTGAAAATGTTGATAAAACAGATAATGACGGACATAATTATACTAGAGACTATGAAGATATTAAGCTTTATTATAGGCCAGATAAAGCATATTATAGTTTAGTGCCGTCTGGGTTATATATTACGACCACTGATAAAACGACTGCACAAGATGCTTTAGATATAGGTTATGTGTTTAATGTACAGATAACTAATTTTCAAGGTGAGTATGAAACATGGTTTACTATTAAAAATAATGGACATTTAGAGATAGTACCTACTGGTGCTGAAAAAAATGAAAGTAATGTACAGTACAGAATTAATGAATATTTAGAGCAACATGCATCTGAGTTTACTGATCAAGCAAATGATATTGATGCGTTAAAAGCATTCTCTAGTAAGTGTATTTATTGTAATAGGGAAGTTATTTATCAAAGAAATTGTATTACTTGTGAGGATGATGAGAATTTTAAACCTAATTATATTTATAGGTCGGTTAATCCTTCAGATATTGATCCTAATAATCGTGCTGATACTGGTGATTTAGGTAATAACTGGTCTAATCCAAAGGGTAAGGCTGCTGAGGAGAGAATTACTAGTTTAGGTAAGGCTGATGCTATATATGATGATTATACTAAAGAGAATTTAGAGTATGAGTTTAATTTATCTACTAAGGTAATGCAAGAGATTAAGAAATCTAATAAGTCAACAAATTATTATGATTTTGGATTGAAATGTAATGAATATGGTAAGGAATGTGTAAGTTCGTTTGTTGACGATTATGCGTCTTATACAGAAGGCCGAAATAAGTACAAATATTATGTAAATGGGCAGTTCCAGTCTGGTACTATGAAAAATATTTTAAATGGTAAGTATCCGGATTTAGAAGATTGTCCTGATAGTTTATGTCCATAGGGAGGTGCACTAAATGAAAGAAAGTCTTTGGGGATATTGGCTAATTGTTTTAGGAATCTTTATTCTAAGTGTTATGCTTCTTTTACAAAACTACACAACTACTAATGAACAAGATGTTTACTTAATAAAGGAAATAACTGATGCAGCAATGGGAGATTCATTAGATTTAGCTCACTATAGAAAATATGGTGAAATAAGAATAGTAAAAGAAAAATTTGTTGAAAATTTTGTAAGAAGATTTTCTGAAACAATTAATATTAATAAGAATTATAAGATATCTTTTTATGATATATATGAAGCTCCACCTAAGGTAAGTGTTAAGGTAGCAACAACTACTGGTGATATTACTATTGAAGGCACTACTGATTCTTATGCTGTGGTAAATAAGTTAGATGCTGTACTAGAAGATTTAAGAACACCAAATACACCAGAAAATAATGAATTTCCACAATTTTATAAACATTAGTAATATTTTGAAATTTTAAACTTGCTTAATTGCAAGTTTTTTTCTTTTTGAGTGCTTGAATAAAAAATAAAATATTGCTATAATTAATTTATCATAGAGAAGAGTAAAATGGAGGATTTAATATGAATAATATACTTGTTGGAATCAAGAGGTTTTTAGGGAACAAAAATACTGTAACTATTATTGGAGTGCTAGCTGGTATTGCTGTGCTTTATATAGGTTATAATTGGCGTGTTAAGCAAGCTATAGAGCCTAAGAGTGTTCCTTATGCTAAGCAAGAGATAGCTGCAAATACACTTATAACTACAGATATGATTGGTAGTGTTAAGGTAAGTAAGAGTATGGTAGATTCAACTACTAATTTAGTTACTGCTAATAATCAAGTTGTAGGTAAGTATGTATCTTACGATACAACTATTCCTGAAGGAAGTTTGTTTTATAAGAGTCAGTTAATGACGGAAGAACAATTACCCAATTATATAGTTCGTAATATTCCTGAGGGATATACTGTATATAGTTTAGAGGTAAATTCACATTTAACTTATGCAAATAGTATTATGCCAAATGACTATATTGATTTATACTTTAAGGCAGTAGATGATGATAATAAAATAATGTTTGCTAAAATGATTGAAAGTATTAAAGTTATTGCTGTTAAGGATTCAAAGGGTAAAAGTGTGTTCTCATCTGAATCAAAGGATGCTCAGCCAGCTGAATTAGTGTTTGCTGTACCAAATGATATGTTCTTGTTACTTAAGAAGGCAGATTATATTCGTAGTAATTCAATTGCTATTATACCTGTGCCAAGAAATGCAAATTATACAGAAAATCCTAATGCTACGCAAGTTGCAAGTGATGTAATTACAAACTTTATCTTATCTAAGTCAGCTTATATTCCAGAAAAGACTTCTAGTTCTAGTACAGATACTGACACTAATACTACCGAAAATAATGAATAAGAAGGTGATAAAATGACAGATGCAATTTTCTCGGAATTAGATTTTGGGCCTTTGAAGGAGTTTTTGGAAGATGATAATGTAACTGATATTTCTTATAGTAATGGTGGTCAGGTTTGGCTTAAAACTTTAGATAAGGGTGTTTATCAGGTTATAAGACCAGAAATAAATAATGCTCTTTTAGAAAAACTAGCCTTTCAATGTTCGAATGTAATGGGTAAAACATTTAATATGGCACATCCATTTTTGGATGCTGAGAGTGCTGAACTTCGTCTTAACTTTGTACATGATAGTATTGCTACAAATGGTATTGCTTGTGTTATTCGTAAGACACCTGCTAAGATTCGTTTAAATAAAGATAAATTGTTAAATGAAAAATATTGTACACTTCAAGTTCATGATTTTTTAATGAAGTGTGTTGAGGGACATTGTAATATTATAGTATCTGGAGAGACTGGTTCAGGTAAAACAGAACTTGTTAAGTATTTAGCTAGTCATACTAAAGAGAATGAAAAAATAATAACAATAGAAGATACTTTAGAACTTCACTTGGATAGAATTTTTCCAACAAGAGATATTGTTGCGATGAAAACAAATAATATTGCTTCTTACTCAGATGTATTAGTTACTTGTATGCGTCAAAACCCTAAATGGATTTTACTATCAGAGGTTCGTAGTGCGGAAGCAGTTATGGCAGTTCGTAACTCAATTTCTTCTGGACACAACATTTTATCAACAATCCATGCTGATAAAGCAGCAAGTATTCCTATGCGTATGTACTCTTTATTAGAGACAAATCAAGATGTAAGTCAGTTCTTGTCTACAATTCATAGATATGTTCAAATTGGTGTATATGTAAAAGGGTATATGAGTAAAGCACTTGGTAGATTTCAACGTGAAATTATGGAAGTAACTGAGTTTTATGTTGATGAAGATAATAAACCATGTACAAATATAATCTATAAGAAAAGTATTGATGGCTCATTTGCTATGAAAAATCCAACTAAGTATTTATTAGATTATTTATCTATTCAAGGTGTAGAACTTCCAGCGGATACTTTTAGATTGGGAAATGTAAATAATGGCGTGTCTGATAATAAAGTAAATGTAAATGATTTTGAACTACCAAAAGCTGCAGCCTAAGGAGGTGAATTATGGAGTTAGTTTTATTACTATTAATCGCTTTATTTGTCATATCTTATAGAAGAAATGATGGAGAAAGTGTATATAAATTTATTGCTAAAGAAGTAACTGGTCTATATGACAAATATGCTCCATACAGTTTTAAGACAGTAAGAGAGAAATCTATTGAATTAGGCGAAGAGTATACAACTAAGCAATATATTACCCAGGTTGTAATATTTGGTATAGGTGGTGCTGGTATTGCTTATTTGTATTTCTACAGTATCATCTGGGCAGTTGTTTATGGTATTGCTGCTATTGCTTTTATTCCATATCTAGCATTTCTTAGGTGTAAAAGAATTTATAGTGAATTCTTGTTTGAACAAGTTCAAGTTTATACAACAAATGTTATTATGGAATTTAATACTACTCAGTCATTTGTAAAGGCACTTGAAGGAGTAAGGGACTCTGGTGTATTAGAAAATCCTATTTTGGATGATGTAAAATTAATGATAGATTTAAGTTATCAAAATGGTACTATTGAAGAATCCATTAATTATTTTAATCAAAAATATCCATATTATATGGTAAAGAATATGCATCAGTTGTTTTTACAAATTACTAGAGAAGGTGCTAAGGATTCTGGTGAGTCTTTGGATAATATGCTACTAGATATTGATATGCTAGTTGAGGGTGTTTATCGTGATAAAATGGATAGAGAACAATATCATAAAAAATTCTTAACCTTCGGTTTTGCTTTATATTTATTGGTAATGCTTACTCAGTTTTTGCTTGGTACTGAAAGTTATATTTCAATGTTAGATAGATGGTATGTTGTTTTATTGCTTCATGGAATAATTTTAATTAATACATATTTCTTAATTGATGGTGAAAGATACTACAATGAAAATACAGGAGGTGAGTAATAATGCTTATTGAGGTTATGATTCTTGGCATCCTTCTATACGTTATATTAGAGTATAATGGTAGTATTAGTACTAATAAGTTTATAATGGATAATCAAGATATTTTTAAAAAGTTAAAAGAAAAAGATTATGATTTTTATGCTAAGGCTAGGTATGGTGATTCAATAGATGTAGAAGCTTTATTTAATGCTAGATTAAAAAATGGGCTTATAGTAATATTCTTACTTATCTTTGCGTTTATTTCCAAATTAAGTTATGTTAATTGCATCTTTGCTGTCATTGTCGGTTATGGAGTTTATAAATTAAATTATTTAAAACTAAGAAAGTATTATAAAACTCACTTACATGAAATAGACATTATGCTTCCATACTATCTTAAGAATCTAGAAATCTTGGTACAACACTATACAGTGCCAGTTGCTTTGGGTAAATCTGTAGATGAAGCACCAGAAATTTTTAGAGGTGGGCTTAATGAGTTAATTGCTAAAATCAATGCCGGTGACTCAACAATTAATCCTTATATGGAATTTGCAAGAGACTTTCCAGTAAGAGATTCAATGCGTATGATGCGTTTACTTTATAGACTTAGTTTAGGTAGTCAAGAAAGAAAACAGGAACAGTTGTTAACATTTTCAAGAAATATTTCTAACTTACAACAGAAGGCTCGTGAAACAAGATATAAAGAACGTTTAGAGAAGATGGAAAGTAAAACAATGGTTATGCTTATTTCTACAGGTGTAGGTGTAATGGTCTTATTAATTATTTCTATCTTAATGCTATTTACTAGTAGTATGTGATCACGAAAGTGATCATTTTTTTAAAAAGTTTTCAAAATTATATTGACAAGATCTTAAAAATAATATATATTTGTATTGTCTAATAGTAAAGGGTACATAAATAATTAATGATTTTGTGTATATTTTAAAGAAATATATATAAAATGACTTTATATCAATTTAATAAAAAAAGTAATATTTTTACCAAAATTAAAATATTATATTAAACTAATTGATATAAAAATTATATTAATTTGAAATGTACAAAATAGCATAGAAGCTCGGGAGAGTCTTATCTGCGATAGACGTAACAATTGTTAGGGAGAAAGAATACTCCAAAAGATAAGTGGAATATATAATACTGATAATATTATATGGAACCATTCTTTAAAACTATGGCTAGTTATTTTATCAGAATAACTAGTTTTTTTATGATTATCATATTGCAAAAGAATACCAAGTTTGTTATAATTTTTATTAGAATAGAGGTAGGTTAGATGATATGCGATTTATATAGTTCTTACTATGATTATAAAGTACGAACATTAAACGAATATACCTTAGCTCTGAGTAAAATTATTGGAATAAAAGAAAATAAATTATTTAATAATCAAAAACTTCGTAATGATTTTTGGCCTTTTGTTATAAAAGATTATTTAAGTAGATATATAGAGGGTATTCCATTAAATAAATACTTAGTAAAAGGTTTCTTAAATGAGAAAGAAATTTCAAATTTTGAACTGGAAAATGAAGTTATGAGTGTAATAAATTATCTTATAAGTAAGAGTATGGTTTTAAATATAGGGACCTATAAAGAAAGTATTGTTCTAGCAAGTTTTATTTTAAAGATAGCAAATACACTAGATGTGTTAACTAGTCCATTTACTAAAAATCAAAATAATTATAGTACACTTTGTACAAATGCAATTAATGAAGCAAATAAGGTTAAATATATTAGTTTAATTGATGATGGTAAAAAAGAAACTAATAAACTACTTGTTAAAATAAAAGAAAATGTTAAAAGAGAAAGAAAGTTCTTTGAAAGTTTAACTAGTATTAGTTCATTTAATAAATATATAGATATATCTAAAGAAAATGTGTATTATCTAGCGCAGTATAACTACCGCATACCTAACCTAAATAAGTATGATGAATATGCAGTAAAAGATATCTATGATAATTTAGGAGTTGATGATGCTTTTGCTTTAATAAGTGCAAATTTAGTAGTATCAAGTGAACTTAAATTATTTTCGGTAAGAAGACCATTAAAAACAATTTTTTTGCCATTAAGAAAAAGTTTCTTTGATAATGAAAAGAATATTAAAGAACTTAAGTTATTATATAAAAATAATAAGTTATATAAATATATTAAAATTTTAATTAACTATAGTGAAGCGACTAAAGAAATAATAAATCTATTAAATAAAAATAAATTAGAGTTCTATTTATATTGTAGTCGTAATAGTGCAGCAACGTCTGGTAAAATCTTAGATGGTACTCGTAATTATTTAGTTAGTAAAGAGTTTTATGATAATAATAAGAATATTATATCTAAATGGAAAAGCTTAGATATTAATATAATAAAAGAAGAGTTTGATGGAATTGTTACAGATTCACGTTTACTCGTAGATTAGAAGGGATGAAGAAGATATGGGAATTAACGGAGAGTTTTTTCTAAAATTTTTGGAGCCATTTTTTGGCGGATTAGTGGCATTTTTTAAAGCAATAGGTGCTGCTATTGTAAAAATATTTAATATTGCAACATACTTTGATACTATCAAAGAATATCAAGAAAAGGGGGCTAGTGTAGTTATTGTAATTTTAGCGGTGCTTGCATTGATAGTGTTATTTGCCGTAATTGCTTTATTAATTTTCTTATTAGTAAGAAGAATTATTAAATGGCGTCATAATGTGTCTCATCATGAAAAAATGGTTGAAGAAATAGAGAGTTTAAATAATGACGTAGTTCGTTTAAGAAATGAAAATCAAAAATATATGGAAATGGCAAGTCCTGATTCTGGTGTAGAATATGATGAAGATGGTAATATTGTTAATAAATTAAATGAAGGAGAAAGTAGATTTTTTAAACTTACTCAAATTGATGAAAAATATAAAGATTATGTGGCTCCTGATTTACATGAAACAATAACGCTTGATAAATTATGTGAAGCATTTAGAAATTATTCAGCTAGTCAAATGAAATTATATTATTCAATTGATTTAATAAGATTATATATTGCATCATTTGCTTCAAATAGACTTATTATTTTACAAGGTATTTCTGGTACTGGTAAAACATCACTTGCTTATGCTTTTGGTAACTTTATTAAAAATGAAGCAGTAATCGCTAGTGTTCAACCATCATGGAGAGATAGTACTGAACTATTTGGTTACTTCAACGAATTTACTAAGCGTTTTAATGAAACTGAAGTTTTAACTAAAATGTATGAGGCAAAATACAATCCAAAGATTTTTATTACATTGCTAGATGAAATGAATATTTCACGTGTTGAATATTACTTTGCACAAATGTTATCAATTCTAGAATTACCTAGTACTGATGAATGGGTATTAGAGCTTGTTCCTAATGCTTGGGATAATGATCCTAAATTGATTGATAATGGTCGTTTACAAATTCCAGATAATATGTGGTATATTGGTACAATTAATAATGATGACTCAACATTTATGATTACTGATAAGGTTTATGACCGTGCTATGCCAATTAATATTGATACAAAGGGAGTAGCATTTGTTGCTCCTCAAACTGAGGCATTAGATATTACTTCTAAGTACTTCTTATCATTATTTGATAAGGCTAGAAAAGAACATCCAGTAAGTGATGCTACAATGGATAAGATTGCTAAAATGGATGACTATGTAATTGAACATTTCCGTTTAGCTTTTGGTAATCGTATTGTAAAACAATTAAAAGACTTTGTTCCAGCTTATATTGCATGTGGTGGTGAGGAAATTGTTGCAGTAGATTATCTAATTGCTAACAAGATTTTAAGAAAATTTGACCAATTAAATCTAGCATATATTCGTAATGAAATAGATGGCTTTGAAGCTTACTTAGATGAATTATTTGGTGAAAATAAAATGGTTGAATGTAAGGCATTCTTAGAAAGACTTAAAAAGACAATATAATATAAAGTAAGGAGTTGTTAATATGGATTTCAGTTTACTTGTAAAAGATATTCCAAAAGATGATTTAGAACTTTTTCTAAAAAAAACTGATAGTACTTTAACTGCTAAAAAAAGCATAAATAAGATAGCAATTGATTATGGGTGGGTAGATGTTTTAAATGAATCTATTCCATACTTAGATAATATTATTCGTAATCCAAGAAGATTTATTGCTCAGGAAGAGGATATTATTCCAATTGAAAAAACTAAAAAAGTGTCTGAAGAATCTATTAAACATTTAGCAACTCATACTCAGTTAATTCAAGAAGTTGATGAAGATGGAACGGTTAAACCTTTAAAGTTATTAAATATTTTTAAGGAAGAAACAATTGATTTGTATGAGAATCGTTTCATCTATTCTCTTGTTACGAATTTATATGTTTTCTTGAGAAATCAATTAACATATGAAGAAGAGGAGCAAGAGAATAAGGAAGAGAAGAAAATAACATATGAAGCTAAAACTAAAATGAATGGTGAAGATGTTAACTTCTCTATGTGTATTTCAGCTAATAAGGATGATGTTTCTAAAGAGGATCCTAAACTGATAGCTGAAAGAAAAGAAAAGATTAAAAATATTAAGGATGTTCTTGAGGGGTTCATGGCTAGTAAGTTTATGAAAACTATGGCAAATGCTACACCAGTTAGAAGTCCAATTAGAAAAACTAATGTTATTTTAAAGGAACAAAATTTTATAAAAGCTCTTGCTTTATGGGAATTCCTTGAAAAATATCAAATTGAAAAACCTGTAAAAAGGGAAGAAGAAGAAACTGATTTAAATTATAAGAATTTAAAACAAAATTTAGGGGTTTCTTACTATCTTAATTATAATTTGCTTGAAGATACTACTAAAAATGATGGTGAAGATAAATTATCATTTGGTACAGATATTATTTCATCAGTAAGAAAGTATGCAAGAAAATTTAATGTAAATGAAATTGACCTAAAGAAAGAAATTGAAAAAGAAATAAAATTAGCAACAAAGTATAAAGAAGAACAAATAACAAATATCAAGGGAATATATAAATCTTTCTTAGAAAATAATAGATCCCATTTTGATAAAGCTATTTCTATACTTAGATAGGAGGCTCTTATGAGTAAGAAAGAAAAAACTAATCCGTTAATAAACTTTAAAAGACAAGAGATTGACTTAGTTAAGTTTAATGAGAAAACTGATAAAGAGCAAAAAGAACAAATTCAAAAAATACTAGAGGATGCTTATGGTGATAGTCTTAAAATTGATCGTAAATATATAATGAAAGTTTTAAGACTTACCTGGAATCCAAAAGATGATTTTACATACTTACCATATAATTTAAAAGTTACTAAGGATAAATTAGTTTTATCATTTGATGTTGTTAAGAAGAAACCAATACCTATTGGATTATTAATCTTTCTAATTTGGTTATTCTGCTTTGCACTTATTGGAGCAACTTATTATGGTGTAAAGTATGTAAGTCTTATTGGACTTAATAAGGATATTGATGGTGATGGTATTGCTGATATTAATATTGACTTAGATAATGATGGAAAGGCTGATATTAATATTGATACTAATGGAGATAGTAAGCCAGAATTAAATATAGATTATAGGCATAATTTAAAGGCAGTATTTAATATTGATACTAATAATGATGGTTTTGCTGATTTTAACTTGGTAAATGATGCTACTAAAAATCCTAAAGAGTGTCGTATAAATTGTGATACTGATGGAGATGGATGGCCTGAAATAAACATTGATTTAGATGGAGATGGTGTACCTGATATTAATATTGATACTGATAATGATGGTATTCCAGATTTAAATTTAGATATTGATGGTGATGGCAAATGTGATCTTATGTGTGATACAGATGGTGATAATAAATGTGACCTAAGTTGTATTAAACCAGAAGATGGTGTAATTGATAATAATGGTAATATTAATCCTGGAAAACCAAATAAGGATCAAACCGGTAATGGAGATACTGATGCATCAACGCCAACATTAATGCTTAACTTTGTAGATGGTGGTAAACTTGAAATTGATAATTTGTATCCAGATGATCAACCGGGAATGCCACCGTTATATCCAACAAAAGTCTTTTATATAGAAAACTTAAGTACAGTTGCTATTAAATATAGTTTAAAGATTCAAGTAGATACAAATACTTTTGTTACAAGTAATCTTAAATATAAACTTGATGGTACAAATGGTGGAATTAATATTCAGTATCAAACTGTACCAAAGGGAACTAGTTATATTGCACAGGATGTTATTATAGCGCCTAGGGTTACTCATAAATATACGATGACGTTTAAATTACAGGGTACTGGCACTGCTCAAAATGAAGATCAAGGTAAAACGTTCCAGGGTAAGATTGATGTAGAATTATAAGCACAAATGTGCTTTTTCTCTTAGAAAGGAAAGATATGAATAATAAAATTGTTATTGCTCTAGGAGGCAATGCTTTAGGAAACTCTCCAGAAGAACAAATTAATAATTGTAAAATAACTGCTAAAAGTATTATAAAGATAATTAAAAAAGGTTATGATGTTGTAATAAGTCATGGTAATGGACCTCAAGTAGGTATGATATCTTTAGCTATGCATGCTGGTAATATTTCAGATAATTTACCGGAAATGCCTTTTGCTGAATGTGGAGCGATGAGTGAGGGATACATCGGTTATCACTTAGGAAGAGCAATTTCTAAAGAACTTTATATTAATAAAATAAAAAAAGATTGTGCGTGTATTATTACTGAAGTAGAAGTAGATAAAAATGATTCTGCATTTAATAATCCAACTAAACCAATTGGTCCTTTTTATACAAAGGAAGATGCTGAAAGAATAAATAAAGAAAAAGGATACACCATGGTCGAAGATGCCAAGAGAGGATATAGAAGGGTGGTGCCTTCTCCAGAGCCAATCAAGATTCTTGAATTAAATGCTATTAAAAAGCTAATGCATCAAAATGTTGTTGTAATTGCATGTGGTGGTGGCGGTATTCCTGTAGTGCTTCAAAAAGGTGGATATACTGGAATAGATGCTGTTATTGATAAAGACATGACATCATCTCTTCTAGCACGAAATATTGATGCAAGTACGCTTCTAATTTTAACAACACTTCCTAAAGTATTACTAAACTATAAAAAAAGTAATGAAAAAGAGATTGATACAATGACAATTGAAGAAGCTAAAAAATATATTGAGGCTGGTGAGTTTGCAAAAGGAAGTATGCTTCCTAAAGTAGAGGCTTGTCTTAAGTTTGTAGATAGTCCAAACAAAATTGCAATTATTACAAGTTTAGATGAAGCAGCAAATGCCCTAGAAGGAAAAAATGGAACTAGAATAACTTTTAACTAGTTCTTTTTTATTTTACTTAATAAAAGTATTATCATAATAGATGTAAGTATTGCTAAATAATGTTTAGCTAGAAATTCTATTACTTTATAACTATCAATGAGCCAAAAACTAATTAATAAATAAAGACTAATTATTGATATATAAAACACTTTATTTCCATAAAGTTTTTTGATATTAAGTGAGCTCATAGTAGAAGATGTAAACCCTATAATAATCCATATTATAAAAAGAATGTTTTCTACGTTATCAATAAAGTTAAGGGCAGATATTCTTTTTAAAACTATATATTCAGGGTATCTATATAAAGCACTCATTTCTACTCCTAAATTACCAAATGTACATATTATTATGATGAATAATATAATTGCTGAGTATAAATAAAATTTAGGTTTATAGTATTTTTTAAAGTTAGGGATTAATACTATGGGGAGGGTCATGGTGATAGCAAAGCTTAGACTTCCTAAGAGGATGTTATTAATTTTACTGGTCATTACTGGTTTAAAGTAATCTATTTCTATACCTGGAAGAAGCATTAAAGCAGTAGATAATATAAGTATTAAAAGAAAGATAAATAAAGTGTTAGTACTTCTTAAAAAAGCGCTAAAACCTTGTTTTACTGTGTATATAATAAGTAGTATGTTAGGTATCATAATAATATAACTAGGAGTGCTAGATAAATAAACAGAAGATATTAATTTAGTTGTACCAAAGAGACCAAAAAATAGTATTACTATATTACTAATATAAGAAGTTATTTTAAGTCCTTTGTTATTTAATTTACTAAAAATTTTAAGAATTATAAATCCAAAAATAGTTCCTAGTATTATACATATCCAAACATCACTTTTACTTATTGTGAGTAAATTAGATATTCCTGCTCCCATAAATAAAGCAAGACTAAGCATAAATTGAAGTGCACCATAATTATCTTGATTTTTCATATTCACCCCCTAATGAATAAAATATAAGTCCTTTACGATTTAAACTAACTTTAACTTTAACTTCATATTCAATATTGTTTATACTTTTAAGTTTACTTCTTTTTTTGTTATAATAAATTTTCTTAAATCCTAGTATATCACTATTGTTTAAAATAAGTTTATCAGTAAACTCTTTAGTTTTATCACTAATTTCTTTATTAATATTGTCAGTTATTTCTTGTATGTTTTTTTTGTTATTTAGATCAATATCACTCATTTCATCTAATATACCATTTGCATCTATTTCAATTATAAATTTATTATCATAACTAATATTACTTTTAACTTTCATTCCTTTAAATGTAAATTCTTTATTATTAATGGATGAATTAAATAAATAGGTCATATTACTATTATTTAGTATATTGTATATTTGGATATTTTCAAAATCTATGGTGCTAGTAACTTCTTTATTGTTAAAGATTATGGCTTTATCTATTAAATAATTATCATTATTGATATAGCCAACTGGGATAATAACGTCGTAGTATGGACTTAAGAATTTTTGTAGGAATGGAATATATTTCATTCTAACTATATTATTATAATTGTCTTGTAGGATTCCTTTAACGTAGTCACCATAGACATTATCTTTGTTCTGCATTAGTTTAAAACTATCTTCAAAATTGTTATCGCAAAGTATGTAAAAGTTTACGCCAACGTTGCTGTCTCTAGAAAGATAGTCCATTATGTTTTGAAGTTTACTAGTTGCGTTTTTACTAATTACTAATACATCGAAATCTATAAAATACAAAGTTTTGGAAGCAAGAAGACCAATTTTTTTAATTGCTTCATCTAAACTTTTGCCTTCATAGGTGTAAATACTCGTCTTATTTTCGTCATTTTTAGCATTATCTTTAACAAGTACGCTTACATTATACATATTGGCTTTATAATCTATTCCTAAGGCAGAGACCACTGCGATGTTATTAAGTTCTCTATAATTATTACATCCACTAATGAGTAAACAAAATATTATAATTAGTAGTTTTTTCATATTATCTCTGCTTTCTAATGTTTTTAGTTAAGTATGGACTTCTTTTTTTATTATCATGAATATCACTTTCGTAAAGGGTTTCTTTTAAATAAGGAGGACTAAATGGTACAACTGGAAATGTATAAGGTAGACCAAAAGAACTATAACTAGATAAACTTACAATAAAGAATATAAATGATAGTGCTACTCCATAAAGACCATAAAAAGAAGATATAATCATTGTTATAAAACGCCATATTCTAATAGCACCACTTAGTTCAACGTTACTAAAAATCATGCTGGAAATAAAGGTAAGTGCTGTAATAATAATCATAATTGGACTAACAATACTAGCAGATACTGCTGCATCTCCTAAAATAAGTGCTCCTAATATGCTGATTGAAGAACTGAAATTACTGGGGAACCTTATATCACTTTCTCTAAGCATTTCACAAATAAAAATCATAAAAAATGTTTCAATTGTGGCTGGAAAAGGGATACCTTCATTTTGGGTAATGAAATTAGTAAGAAGCGAAGCTGGTATTGTTTCTTGGTTATATGTAATAATTGCTATATAAAATGCTGGGGTAAATATTGTCAGGAAGAAACATATCATTCTTAAAATTTTTAAATTATTTGCATTCCTTTGATATAAATATTTATCACTAATTGGGTTAATAAAGTCTGCTAGTACAGCTGGTAAAATTATTGCAAATGGTGATGTATCCATTACAATAACTAGTTTTCCATCAAGTAAAGCCTTAACAATCACGTCTGGTCTTTCTGTAAGTTTAGTAGGTGGGAAAACATTTCCTTTATCCATAGTTAGAAATTTTTTTAATTCGCCAACATCTATAACTGAATCTGTATCTATTTTATTAAGTAAAGCATCAACTCTTTTAACAAGAGACATATCTGTAATATTATCTATATATAAGACACCAGTAGATGTCTGCGTAAACCTACCAAGTTTATACTCCTTAGTTTTTAAATGGGAAGACTTTAGACGTCTTTTAATAAGACCAATATTTTTTTGGTAGTTTTCTAAAAGGGCATCTTTAGCTCCGTATAAATCTTGTTCTACTAGTGGAGAAGTAACTGATCTATCTAAACTAGCTTTTGTTTCAATAGCATAAATTTTATTTCTATAGACTAAAACTGTAAAACCATTATATAAGTAAAACTCTAATTTATTTAGATTTATTTCTTTAAAGTTAGGACCAGCTATGATATCTTTAAATCTTCGGTGACTATTTGGATTAGTTAAATTTTTTAATATAAAATTATTAACTTGCTCTGAGGAACAAATTGTTTCGATATAATAGATATGTACGGATGAAAAAGAGTATTTAATCTTTCTTTTGACTAAATCAGGGGTATCTTTAAAAGTATCATTAATATATTTAAAAACATTCATAATATCACTAAAAATAGTATGGCACTTTTCTTTAAAATTATTTATAATATAACTGGTGATTTTATGGGAGTAAAAGTAAACAATACAAATAAAACATTTAACGATTACAATTTTGGTGACTTCTTTAATGTAGGAAACCTTTATAATTATGAAAAACTTATTATTACAAATGAAGAGGTAAGTGGTTTATCAATTGGTAAAGATATAAATGAAGAAACAAAAAGTTTTATAGCAATAAGTATGATAAATAAAGCAAATATTTTAATAATCGACAATCCTCAAATGCTGAAAGAATTAAATTTAGAAGATATAATCAAAAAACATACCGGGACGCTTATCTTTAGAAATCCGAACATAGCTTTAAATTTGGGCTTAATCACAGAAACAGAAAAAGAAGTAATCTATGATAAGTATGGAAATAAAGAAGGGCTTACTAAGGAAAAGTTAGAAAACATTCTAAAAGATGCATAAAACAAATAAAAAAGCCATAATATTACTTGACAACAAGTATAAAAATGGTATAATATTCGTGTCTAAAAGGAAAGCGATGTATCCACGTCCACCTGACTTGCAAATAGGCGAGTAGGTCAAAAGCCGCAAACTGGTTTTTATGGTGGATACTATTGTATTCACTTTTTTGATGTATAAGTGTGGAGGTGTATTAGTATAGCAAATGTCAAAAAAGATGACTTACCAATTAATGGAAACATTAGAGTAAGCGAATTAATGGTAATTGGACCAAACGGAGAACAAATGGGAATTAAAAAATTACAAGATGCCCTAACATTAGCAAATTATGCTGGTTTAGATTTAGTTCTTATGAGTGGTAATAGTGAGCGTGCAGTCGGTAAAATTATGGACTATAACAAGTATCGCTATGAAAAACAAAAGAAACAAAAAGAAGCTCTTAAAAATCAAAGAGCAAACAACCGTGATATGAAAGAATACCAATTCTCAGTTACCATTGATATTGGAGATTTCAATACCCGTAAGAAAAATGCTGAAGAATATTTAAAGAAGGGTCATAAGATTAAAGCTACCCTACGTTTTAAAGGACGTCAAATGGCTCATACTGAGTTAGGTAAAGATGTACTTATGAAACTTGCTACTGAACTTGAAGAAGTAGCTCAAATAGAATCAGCACCTAAACTTGAAGGTAGAACAATGACAATGATACTAGCACCAAAAAAATAAGGAGGAATTATTATGCCAAAACAAAAAACACATAAGGCAACAAGCAAAGTATTAAAGAAAAAGAAAAATGGAACCCTAACATATAAAGTTTCTGGTGGCAATCATAAGACTGGTAAAGATACTAGTAAAGCAATCAGACAAAGAAGAAGTAAGGGAGTATTAGCGAAAGGAGAAGCTAGCAGATTAAAATCTGTTATCTAGGTGGTATAAATGGCAAGAGTTAAAGGCGGAAACGTATCTAAAAATAGAAGAAGAAAAGTATTAAAAGCTGCTAAAGGTTACTTTGGAAGTAAGCATCGTTTATATAAGACAGCACAAGAACAAACTTTCCATAGTGGAGCATATGCTTTTAGAGATCGTAAACAAAATAAGAGAAACTTCAGAAAACTATGGATTACAAGAATCAATGCTGCATGTCGTGAAAATAACATTTCATACTCTAGATTTATTTGTGGTTTAGAAAAAGCAGGAATTGTAATAAATCGTAAAATGCTATCTGAAGTAGCTATTGATAATCCTAAATATTTTGCTGAACTAGTTAAAATGGCTGAAAATGCTAATAATGGTGTAGCACCAAAAGCAGAAAAAGCTGAAAAGAAGGTAGAAACTGTTAAAGAAGAAACTACAGATTTATCTAAATTAACAGTAGCTGAACTTAAGAAATTAGCTAGTGAAAAGAACATTGAAGGTTATACTTCAATGAAAAAAGCAGAACTATTAGAAGCTTTAAAGTAATTGTCTGATGACAATTCTTTTTTTGAAATTTTAGAAAAGAAGAATATTATGAGTAAAAAATATGATGAACTAATAAGAAAAACTTCAAAAGACGGCATTTCTTTAGGAACTGATCCCCAAAAAGTAATTCCTATGAGTCCAGAAGAAAGCGATTTTAACAAAAAATATGGACTAGATGCAGATTTATTAAGAGAGTTAAGAGACAGAGCAATTATAAATTTTGTGAAATTAGCTATAAAAAACAATATAGATTTTACTTATGGTGATGTTCTTTTAGTAGTAGATGATGACGCTACTGAAAAAGAATATGAGGGAAGTAAACTAAATAGTAGTGTTAATAAAGATAAAAATATATAAAATAAAAGAAGCATTAAAATAATATTGTATTACAGCCTCAAATGTATTATAATTTACTTAGGGAAAAACTTAACAGTTGAGTGCTTGCACCTTTCTTAAAGGAAAGGATGCTTGATATTTTTAATAAAAAAGATTTTTTTGTTTCATTTTTAATCATAAATAATCTTTTACTTATACCTTTACTTTCTAATTGATAAGTAGTAAAAATATCAAAATAAAAGCACTCATTCTCGTAAGATTGGGTGCAAACCATTAAACGTGGCAAGTACTCAACACTGCAATGTTAAGTATTTCCCGTTTTTTTATTATATGCAAATTTTCTTGACAGATGCATTATAGCAAAAAAAGAAACTTTTTCAAGTTTCTCATATTCAATCTTGGTGGAGAATAGGAGACTCGAACTCCTGACCCTCACGGTGCAAGCGTGATGCTCTACCAACTGAGCTAATTCCCCAAGCAACAAGATAATTCTAGCATAACCAAACTCTAAAATCAAGTAAAATTAAACTAAAACTATCAAAAATCACAATTTATTTAATGACAACAAACTTTTCACGGGCTTTCTTTGCATTTTCTTCTATTATAAATTCTTCACTTTTAAGAGGATTACCATATGTTTTTAAATAAATCTTTATATAAAATGGTGCAAGTTTATTTATATGTTCATCTGTATCATTTATACCTTCTGGGTGGTTCATAATAACTTTATTGCAGAGTTCTAATAATTTTATTTGATCTAGTGAATAATCCCATGGATTTTCTAATGAATTATTAAAACCATCACCAATTAATTCATATATACCTTTAATAAATCTAAAAGACTTAATATTTGGAGTAGTCCCAGCAAAAGGATAAGTGGTGCCTCTTTCATCAATATATATAGATATTCCTGTACTAACTTCCTTGTACCAGTATAAATCTCTTCTATGTTTATTATCACGTACTTTGCCAAGTCTCTCATAAAAACCAAAAGAAAACCTTTCATTTTGCATGCCATCAAAACTAAAATCAGTCTCATTAAACTTTTCTTTAATGCCAATATAGATATCATCCAAATAAAATATTCTCATAAAACACCCCACCGGCTCTAGTATAACACATTAAATCAATAAGCAATAGTTTTAATATTAATGATATCCCAGAAATATAAAACATGTTTGTTATTTAAATAAATCTTCTTAAGAGCACTATCTACTTTTAAAATAGTAGCTTTATCATGATATAAAAAACCTTCTTTATAAAAAGTTAAATCAACCATAATTCCATCTGTCATCGCTTCTAAAATTGCTTTTTCGATATAATTAACTTGTTCTTCAGAAAGAGTGGGCTTGTTTATTCTTTTTTTCTTCTTTTCGATCTCTGAAACTATATACTTACCATTGATTACTGAATTAAAAGGAGCCCATTTGATTTCACCTCGATCACGCACTATGACCGCCAATTTTCTTATTTCTTTCAATAGCAGTAGAGTCAGGCAAAAGACTAGATGCTTTAATAATACTATTAGCTCCAAATTTATCTTTAATATTATCAACAACTTTATCTTTACTTTTATTCTGAACTTTCTCTTTAATACTTTCAAATAAATTAAGTTGCATTCCTGTATCATCAGATAGACCACCTAGGGCAATAGATACTTTTCTAATAGGTAAATCTTCATAATACTTATCAAATATTCTTAAGCAATCATCGCAAATCTCTTTTGTATCACTGGTTGGTACATCTCTTTTAAAAGAATGATAAAAGCCACCACCAATACTTCTAGAATAACCAACGCCAAAACTAATAACTTTGGTGCATTTATTCATTGCACGTAATCTTTTAGTTAATACATCGCACATTTCTTTTATAATAAGAATAATATTATCTCCATTATAATCTTTAAAAAGAACCTGACTATGACTAATTGACTTATCTTTAGGTGCATAATTAAAATCACTTATCTTAGATAAATCAATGCCATTAGCATGATACCATAACTCTTCACCAATGACGCCGAACTTCTCTTTAAGTTTATATCTATCATATTTGGCAATGTCACCAATTTTTTTAAGCCCAAGTTTATTTAAATTACTTTCCATCCTAGAACCAATGCCCCACATCTTAGATAGGGGAGTAATCTCCCAAAGTTTAGTCTTAACATCATCATAAGTCCATTTTGCTATATTATTTTTAACATGTTTAGCATCAATATCCATAGCAACTTTTGCCATCATTAAATTAGGTCCAATTCCGGCAGTAGCGGTAAGTCCTGTTTTTTCTTTAATTCTCTTAAGAATATTTAAGGCAAGCTCGTAATCAGTAAGTTTGTACATCTTCAAATAGGATGTTACATCTAATAGGACTTCATCAATTGAATATATGTGCATATCTTCTTTAGATACAAATTCTAAATAAGTCTCAATAACTTCTTTACTTTTTTCTACATATAAACTCATTCTTGGTGGTGCTTTCATGATAACGGTTCCTCTAGGAAACTTATATTTATTAATATCATAAATGCGGCATCTACCAGGAACTCCAAACTGTTTTAAATAAGGAGTAACTGCTAAAGTAATCGCTCCTTTTTGTTTGGGATTACATACAACTAGTGGGGTAGTAAAAGGATCTAGGCCTCTATCAATACACTCACAAGATGCAAAAAAACTCTTTAAATCAATCGCAATAATATTTCTATTAATATATAAATCATTCATCTTTGCACCTCCACCTAAATTATAGAACAATTGTATTAAGAATTCAACTGGTAATAATTGGTAATAGTGCGAACAAATATTTTATAAAATACTTTTCTTAAAAATAAAAATAGGGTATAATATTAAAAAGAAAGAAGGCTTAATATGTATGCAGATGTTTTAACAGAATATAGTGCTAAGGTAATAGATCAAACATTTACTTATAAGGTGCCAGAGCATTTACTTGGTAAACTGAAAAAGGGCATGAAAGTTTTAATTCCTTTTGGACAAACCAAAATAAATGGTTTTGTTATTAATATTAAAGATATGTCTGATTTTGATAATCCTAAAGAAATAATTGATATTACAGATGAAGCCTTTACTCTAAATGACGAACTGATAAGTTTAGGGGTTTATCTAAAAGAGACATGTTTATGTACTCAAATAAGTGCTTATCAAGCAATGCTTCCAGCAAGTATGAAAGTTAAAACAATTAATACTAATTACCAGCAGTATGATGAGTATGTATCATTAAATGCTGATCCTAATGATTATATTGAAAGACATAAAACTGCCAAAAAACAAATAGAACTATTAACAGTTCTTCAAAAAAGAGATTTTATACCTAAAGAGGAGGTGTCATCAGCAATTGTTAGGATATTGGATGGTGAAGGATTAGTAAAAATTATTAAGAAACCTAAGTATAGAATTAATGCTGAGAAAAATGATCATAAGGTTACTTTGACAGAAGAACAGCAAAAAGTAGCAAATAAAGTAATAAACTCTAAAGGCAAATCAGAAACCTTCCTCTTATATGGTATAACCGGATCAGGAAAAACCGAAGTCTATCTAAACATCATCGATAACATAATTAAAGATGGTAAAACTGCACTTCTATTAGTACCAGAAATAAGCCTTACAACTCAAATAATCAAAAGATTTTATAACCACTTTGGAAGTAGTGTTGCCGTATTTCACTCAGCTTTATCTGATGGGGAAAAATATGATGAGTATCATAAAATAATGGATAAAAAAGTAAGCGTAGTAGTAGGAACTAGAAGTGCAATATTCACGCCTCTAGAAAATATTGGTGTTATTATTATTGACGAAGAACACTCATCAAACTATAAACAAGAAAATAACCCTAGATACAATGCTAAAGATGTAGCTTTATGGCGTAGCACATATCACTCATGTCCAGTTGTGCTTGGTAGTGCAACTCCATCACTTGAATCAATGGCTAGAGCTCAAAAAGGAGTTTTCACGCTTTTAACACTTCAAAATCGTATTGGTAAAGCAAAACTTCCAGAAATAACAATCGTTGATATGAAAGAAGAATATCAAAAAGGAAACAGCACTATAAGTGAAGCCTTAGATAAAGAAATCAAAGAAGCCTTAAATAATAATAAACAAGTAATGCTATTCCTAAATAGAAGAGGCTTTAATACATTTGTTACTTGTAGAAACTGTGGTTATACATATAAATGTCCTAATTGTGACATAACTCTAACATACCATAAAACAAGTAACAACCTAAGATGTCATTACTGCGGCTACACACTTCTTTATAATGGAGTTTGCCCTGAATGCAAAGAAAAAGCCTTAACATCACTAGGACTAGGAACTGAAAAATTAGAAGAAGAAATCAAAATAAAGTATCCTGAAGCCAAAGTCTTAAGAATGGATGCTGATACAACAACAAGAAAAGGTAGTCACGAAAAATATATTCAAATGATTGAAAATGGTGAAGTAAATATAATTGTTGGAACTCAAATGATTAGTAAAGGGTTAGACTTTCCAAATGTAACTGTTGTTGGTGTAATAAATGCTGATGAGTCACTAAACGTTCCAGACTTTAGAAGTGGAGAATATACTTATAGTTTACTATCCCAAGTATCAGGTAGAGCCGGTAGAAAAAATGGTGATGGTAAAGTAATTTTACAAACTTTTAATAAAGATAATGAAACTCTAAATTTAGTAAAACAAAACAACTATAAAGGTTTATACACATACGAAATGAACATCAGAAGAGAACTTAAATACCCGCCATATTTTTATATTACAACAATTAAAATTGCATCAAAGGACTATGATGAAGCAAGTAAAGAAGCAACTAAAGCCTGCACTTTTTTAAGAAAAAATTTAGAAAACACGTACATCTTAGGACCAACAACTGCCAGAATATTTAAAGTAAAAAACATCTACAGATTTCAAATAATTCTAAAATATAAAAATTTTGACAAAATAAAAGAGGCATTAACTCAGCTAGATACAATTTATAAAACAAACACCAAAGTAAACATCGAAATCGATAATAACCCTTGTTATATTTAAAAAAATTTAGTAAAATTAACAATAGGTGATAATAGTGGAAAACCAAGATAAAAAACCAAACATAATAGCAATCATAGGAGCAATAGTTCTTTTAGTATTAGCAGTAGTAGGACTATCATATGCCTTCTTTAGTGCATTTATCAATGGCGGTGAAACAGATACATCAGTTGAAGGGACAGGCGCAAACTTAAGTCTAGTATACACAGATGGTAAAAGCGTTATAACATCATCAAACATCATGCCAGGATGGAGTGCTACTAAAACATTTACGGTAACAAATAATGGAGAGGCAGATACATACTACAAATTAAACATATCGAACATAACAAATGAATTTGTAGAAGGTGGGCTAACATTTTCTATAGCAAGTGCTGATGGTGGGACAAGCGTACCAGAACAGGCGGTAGGTACAACTGCAAGAACGCTGACAGACTCTATAGCAATTGCTCAAGGTAAAACTCATACATATACTGTTACTGCAAAGTATATAAACTTAGATGTAGACCAAACTCTAGATTTAGGCAAGTCATTTTCTTATACTATAGGTATAACAAATAAATAAAACTTGCAATATGGGTAATTAAATTGTATAATACATTTATCAAGCGAAGACGGGGATGGAATCCTATCAGCTATAAACATTAATGAGAACAAAGTATGGTGGAACAGCGAGTACCTTCGCCCATACGACTTTGTTCTCATTTTTTAATTTAAGGAGGAGAAAATATGAAAAATAATATGGATGAAATTGTTAATTATGCTAAAAATTATGGATTTGTATTTCAAGGTAGTGAAATATATGGTGGTTTAGCAAACTCTTGGGATTATGGTCCTTTAGGAACACTACTAAAAGAAAATATTAGAAGTGCTTGGAAAAAGAAGTTTATTCAAGAAAATCCTTATAATCATGGATTAGATGCTGCTATTTTAATGAACCCTAATGTTTGGGTAGCTTCAGGTCATGTTGCTTCATTTGCTGATCCACTTATTGATTGTAAGAGATGTAAAGCACGTTATAGAGCAGATAAATTAATCGAAGACTTTACTAAAGGAGAAGAAACTGGTGATGGTTGGGCTAATGAAAAGTTAGAAAGCTACATTAAGGAACACGGTATTAAATGTCCTACATGTGGAAGTACTGAATTTACGCCAATTCGTAAGTTTAATCTTTTATTTGAAACTTCCATGGGAGTAACAGAGGATACTAAAAACGTTGTATATTTAAGAGGAGAAACAGCTCAAGGAATCTTTGTTAACTTTAAAAATGTTGAAAGAGCAATGAGATTAAAAGTACCTTTTGGTATTGCTCAAACTGGTAAAGCATTTAGAAATGAAATTACTCCAGGGAACTTCATTTTTAGAACTAGAGAATTTGAACAGATGGAACTTGAATTTTTCTGCAAGCCAAACACAGATTTAGAATGGTTTAAATACTGGAAAGATTACTGTTTAATGTTTTTAGAAAATCTAGGAATTAAAGAAGAAAACTTAAGATATAGAGATCATGCTAAAGAAGAATTATCATTCTATAGTAAGGCAACAACTGATATTGAATTCTTATTCCCATTTGGATGGGGAGAGCTTTGGGGAATTGCTGATCGTACAGATTATGATTTAAGTGTTCATATGGAGCACAGCAAAGAAGACCTAAGAACAGTTGACCCAGAAACAAATGAAAAATATTTACCATATGTAATTGAGCCTAGTGTTGGTTTAGATAGACTGTTACTTGCAATTTTATGTAATGCATATATTAAAGAAAAAGTAGCGGATGATGAAAGAGAAGTACTAAAAATTCATCCATATTTAGCACCAGTTAAATTAACAATCTTACCACTAATTAAAAAATTACATAGTGAAAAAGCAAGAGAAATCTATGCAGAGTTAAGTAGTGAATTTACTTGTCAATTAGATGAAGCGGGCTCTATAGGTAAGAGATATCGTAGAAGTGATGCTATTGGTACTCCATACTGCATAACCATCGATGACGAAACAATTAATAATGGTACAGTTACTTTAAGAGATAGAGATACAATGGAACAAATTACACTAAAACTTGATGAAGTAAAAAATTATATTAATAATAAGATTAGATTCTAAGCACACTGAGATGTGCTTTTTTTTGAAACATTTTTGAAACATTAGGGTTACCTAGTTTACAAGATGAAATGCATAAGTTATAATCCCCTTGGAGGGTTGAAATATGAATAATTTTGGTGAAAAAATAAAAATATTAAGAACAAGAAAAAGGCTTAAACAAGATGATATTGCAGCAGTGCTAAATTTAAGTAGAGCACAAATTTCTAATTTAGAAGCAGGAAGAAGAAATGTAACTTTAAAGCAATTAGAAAAACTTTGCGAGTATTTTAAAGTTGATATCACTTACTTTATGTTATCTGAAAATACAGATGAGTGTTTAGATTTAATCGAAAAAGCAAGAATATTGTTTGAAAGCAAGGAACTCACAAATATGCAAAAAGAAGATTTATTCATCTCTATTTTAAAGATTTATTTAGATACAAAAGAAGAAATGAATGGGAGGTAAAATGAACGAGATAAGTAATTATAATGAAAATGTTTTTGAAAATATAAAACATGTTGATGAACATGGCAATGAATATTGGTATGCACGAGAATTGCAAGTGGCTCTTGACTATAAGCGCTGGGATAAGTTTTGCAAGGTAATTGAAAACGCTAAGATTGCTTGTGAGAAGAGCGACTATGATGTATTAGACCATTTTTCCCAACTGGGAAAAATGGTGGAAATAGGTTCTGGCGCTAAAAGAAAACAGGTTGATTATGAACTTTCAAGATATGCTTGTTATTTGATAGTACAGAATTCTGACCCTAAAAAACAAGTTGTTGCTTTAGGACAAACATATTTTGCAGTGCAAACAAGAAAACAACAATTAACTGAAAAAGAATATAGCTCACTTACTGAAGATGAGAAAAGATTTTATCAAAGAAGCCTAACAAGAAAGGGTAATTACTCCTTAAATATTGCTGCTAAAAATGCAGGAGTTAAAAATTTTGATAAATTTCACAATGCTGGTTATAAAGGATTATACAATGGTGAAACAGCGGGTGATATTGCTAAAAGAAAGAAACTGGGATATAGAGAAGATATCTTAGATAATATTGGTAGTGAAGAACTAGCGGCTAATCTTTTCCGCATTACTCAAGCAGAAGCAAAACTAAAAAGAGAAAATATAACTGGTGAAAGTAATGCAAATGATGCTCATTATATTGTCGGGAAGAATGTAAGAGAAGCAATCAAAAAAAATGGCGGAACTATGCCAGAAGATTTAGCAACACCAAAGAAATCTTTAAAACAACTAGAAAAAGAAAAGAATGTTAATAATAAAATTATCTGCAAATAGATTATTAAATTAATTGAAAAAATGGAGATGGTGAAAATGAAACAAGATAAAATGCATTTAATAAATAAAATATTTAATAATGAAACAATAAGGACAGTATGGGATGCTGAAGAAGAAAAATACTATATCAGTGTTGTTGATATAGTTAGTGTTATTACAGAAAGTAGTGACGGACGTAAATATTGGAATAAATTAAAGCAACGATTAAAAGGAGAAGGAAATGAGTCGGTGACAAATTGTCACCAGTTGAAATTGAAGGCTCAAGATGGCAAATATCGTTTGACTGACGCCGTTGATATTGAAGGCATGTTTAGAATAATTGAATTAATACCTAGCAAGAATGCAGAACCAATAAAACAGTGGTTAGCACGTTTAGGTAGTGAAAGAATTGATGAAACATTTGATCCTTCTATTGCAATTCAGCGTTCAATAGATTTATACCGTGCTAAAGGGTATGATGAAGATTGGATTATTAAAAGAATTAAGGCTTTACAGGACAGAAAAAAGCTTACTGATGTATGGAAAGAAAATGGTGTTTCTACAGAAACAGAATTTGCAATTTTAACAAATGATATCTACAAAGCATGATCTGGTAAAACCGCTGGTGAATATAAAAAATACAAGGGTCTTAGAAAAGAAAATTTAAGAGATAATATGTCCGATTTAGAGATTTTACTTGCAGATATTGGTGAAACTGCTACAAGAGAACTTGCTAAAAAACATAAACCACAAGGACTAAGTCAGAATAGAAAAGTTGCTAAAGATGGTGGTGAAGTTGCTAATAACACTAGGAAAGACTTAGAATCTAAATTAGGTGCCCCTATAGTAACTAATCAAAATGCTTTAAATTATAAGTATACAGATGAATCTAAACAAATAAAAAACTAAATAAGTACAATTCGTGCTTTTTTCTTCTTTAAAATATAAAAAAAATATGTTAGAATAGATTTAGAATAACATAAGGAGGAATGCTTATGGCATTTAATTTAAAAAAAGCAATATTTGGAGATGAAGAAGATAATTTATCATCTAATGTAGAAGAAGAATTTTATATGGTTAGTGGTAAAGATATAAAAGATGATGATGATAACGGTAATAAAATGATTTTAGTTGAGCCTCGTGCTTATTCAGAAAGTCAAACAATTGCTGATCATCTAAAGAAGCGTAATAGTGTAGTAGTAAACCTTAAAAGAGTAACATCAGATCAAGCAAAGCGTATCATTGACTTTTTAACAGGTTGCATTTATGCTATTGGTGGTGATCTTCAAAAACTTGGTAATGGTATTTATCTATGTACGCCTAAAAACGTAACAGTTCAAGGTAAAATGACTGAAGGCACAGATAAGCCAGAAAAGAAAATGGATGAAATAGAGTTTTAGTAAACCATAGAAGGTGATATTATGGAAAAATTTAGCACGTCCTTGCGTGGCTATAATAAAGAAGAAGTTAATAAATTTGTTGATGATTGTATTGTAAAAGTTGATAACATGCTTAATCAGTTAAAACAAAAAGATCTTGAGATTGAAGCTTTAAAACATGACTTAGTACAATACAAAAATATGGAAGCAACCTTTAATAAAGCAATCTTGGTTGCTGAAGATGCATCAAATCAAATTAAAAGAATGGCTAGGGATGAGTCTAGTAGATTAATTGATGATGCTAAGAAAAACGCTTCAAGAATTGTCAATAATGCTTTACTAGAGGCTGAAAAGACACAAAGGGAAACTGAACAGCTTCGCCGTAATATTATCACCTTTAAAAGAAGATTAAAAACTATTTTAGAAAATCAATTAGATTTAGTTGATGACATTGATCACATAGAATTTTAAGTACCTTTTGGTGCTTTTTTTCGTTTACAAAGGAAGATAACGCTGATATACTTGTTATGGTGGTAAAATGAAACACGTATATATACATATTCCTTTTTGTAAGAACATCTGCTCATACTGTGACTTCTGTAAAATGTATCACTTACCAAAGTTTACTGAAAATTATTTTGAAGCATTAAGAAAAGAAGTAGAAGACAGTTATATGGATGAACTAATAAGCACAATATATATTGGTGGAGGAACTCCATCATGCCTTACAAATGAAGAATTAGATAAATTATTTAATATCGTAAATATTTTTAAAAAAAGTACTGATTGTGAATTTACTTTTGAATGTAATCCCGAAGACATCACTGAAGAACTTATCACATATCTAATCAAAAATGGCGTAAACCGCTTAAGCATTGGAGTAGAATCTTTCAATAAAGAAAACCTAGAATTCATGGAAAGAAAAATGGACTACAAAGATCTTGAAGAAAAACTAAACATGATAAGAACAAAAGGTATTAATAATATTAATCTAGATCTTATCTATGCACTTCCAAATGAATCACTAGATACTTTAAAAAAAGATGTTAAAAAGCTTTTAAAACTAAATCCAGAACACATCAGCACATATTCACTTATTATTGAAGAAGATACTAAGTTAAAGTTAAATAATACCAGCTATATTGATGAAGAATTAGATGCTAAAATGTATGATTATATTTGTAGTAAATTAAAGAAGAATTATACGCATTATGAAGTGTCTAATTTTGCTAAAGAAGGTTTTGAATCTAAACACAATATGGCATACTGGTTAAATGAAGAATATTATGGTTTTGGTTTGGGTGCATCAGGATATATTAATGGTTTTAGATATGAAAATACTCATAATCTAGATGATTATATAGAAGGAAAATATCATAAAGAAGAAAGCTTATTATCTAATGAAGAAGTTATGGAATATGAAGTTATATTGGGTCTTAGAATGCTTAAAGGAATCAATTTACAAAGTTTTTTTGACAAATATGGTGTAAATATTCAAGATGTTTTTCCGGTAAAACCGCTTCTTAAAAGTAAGGAACTAATCTATAAAGATGGATATCTTTTTATTAATCCTGATAAGATTTATGTTATGAATGAAATTCTATTAAAACTTGTTTAGAATATAATTTAATAGGCCTTGCATTGTAAGTGCTTATTATGATAAAATCAAATTATATAATAGTAAAGAGGTTAAATAATGAAAATAAAAAAATATATTATTGGGTTCTTGGTAGGGGCTTTTGGCATGTTAAATGTTAATGCGGCAAAATTAGAATTTGATGGTGATCGCAGTGTCGGTTATAATGGGACTGGTACAGTAGATATTAAATTAAATAGTGAAGGTGACGAAGTAAAGAAGATTGAGTTTGTTCTAAGTTATGATACTAACTTTATAAATGTATCTTTGACTGATAATGTTTATGGATTAGTTCGTAAGCCAGAGGGGAAGAAGATTACGATAACTTCTTTATCAGCAATTAAAGATGGAGTTATATCAACTATTAATGTTAAGAATATAAGACCTGAGCAAGCTAATACGTCTTTATCTATTAAGGAAGTTAAATTTGATGATAAAGCTGGAACAGATGTTACAAGGGATTTTGTTTTAAAATATACAACAACTACTACGACAAGAGCAAAAAATACTAGTAGTAAGTTATCAGCAATAACCTTTAAATATGGTGATGTAGTTGATATGACACCGGCATTTAAGAGTAATGTATTTGAATACAAGATTAAAAATGAAAATGATAAAATTCGTAAATTAACATTTCAAAGATTTGCTTGTGAAGAAGAAGGTTGTAATACAGAAGTTACTTGTGCGACGAATGGTTGTACAGTAGATGGTAATTCAGTGTATCTAGTTGTTGGTAAGAATGAAGTAGTAGTAAAAAATACTAGTGAAGATGGAAAAAATAATACTGAATATAAGTTCTTAGTTTATAGAGGACCTACAACAGATGGCTCACCATACTTAAAAAGTCTTGCAATTGAAGGCTTTGCTATTAATGAGAAGTTTGATAAAAATACGTTAGATTATACTGCAACAACTGATTATGAACATGAAACATTAAATATCGTTGCAACCCCAGAAGATGAAAATGCTAAAGTTGAAATTAAGGGTAATGAGAACCTAAAAATAGGGGAAAATGTTATTACTATTACTGTTACATCAAGTGAAACTAAAGAAATTAAAATTTATAATATTACTGTTACAAGAAAAGATTTTGAAGCATCTTCTTCAACAACAACTAAAGCCATTTTAGCGCCTGATATTAAGAAAAAAAGTAATAGTAATGTTTTACTTATTGTAATTATTTCAGTTATTGGTGCTGCTATTATTGGAGCGTCTGCATACTTTATTTTTAGAAAACCAAAAGATAAAAATAATAAAAATGATAATAATGGTGGAACTTTAGAACTAGCTGATGATTTACCAATCTTAAAACAAGATACTGATGAAAAACTAGATGGTTCGGAAATCAATGATAATGAATTAGAAGATGAATTAAATATTATTGAAAATAATGAGGAAGTAGACGATGCTCCATCAATAGATGATGCGTTAAGAGACTTAATGGTAACTAAAAGATTAGAGTTAACTGATGATATGAAAGACGAATAATAAACAAAATCACTTAATAAAATTTATTGGGTGATTTTTTTATGCTTATTGCACACCGCGGACTTTATGATAATAAGAAAATAAAGGAAAATACTATTAAAGCATTTGATAAAGCACTTCAAAATGGGTTTGATGGTTTTGAAACTGATTTAAGGCAAACTAAGGATGGTAAAATTGTTCTTATGCACGATCCAATTATTTCAAGAGTCTCTGATTCTTTTGGGCTTGTAAAAAATATGGAATATAATAAGTTAAAGAAAAAATTCAAAGATATAACTACTCTAGATGACATAACAAATAAATACCAAAATCAAATAATTTTCTTAGAACTAAAAGATAAAATAGATGTAACTAAATATTTAAATAACAAGAATACTTACTATATAACATCATTTAATTATAATTATATTAAAGACTTACCGAAAGGGAATTATAAAAGAGGTGTTTTAAATTATGTTTTTAACACTAATATTGATTATAAAAACTTGGATTTCATTATGATTTTATCTGACCTTATAACTGATAAAATATACGAATTTTATACAAAGCAAAATATTGAGGTAGTCTTATATGGAATAAATAAACGTATTCCTACATTAAAAAAAGAATACCTTGATAAGATAAAATACATCTATTAGCCTTGCTTATGTAACCGTTTATATGTTAAAATGATTACGTCTAGAGGTGGTAAAATTGTTAGATAAAACTGTTACTTATAATACAAAAATGATCGAAAATGCTAAGATAAGTGATATGCTCTTTGAAGTATATGATGCCTTAAAAGAAAGAGGGTATAATCCAATTAATCAAATACTTGGATATCTTATAAGTGGGGATCCTGGTTATATATCTTCATATAAAGAAGCAAGAGACAAAATAACAAAGTTTGATCGTACTAAGGTTTTAATGTGCATCTTAGAAGGCTACTTAGAAAAATGAAATATTTAGGGATGGACCTTGGAACTAAAAGATTAGGTCTAGCAATAAGTACTAGTGGGGTTTTAACAACTCCATATAAATTAATTAGTTTTAAGACATATGAAGAAGCAAGAGATGAAGTAATTAAAATAATTGAAAAAGAAAAGATTACTTGTTTAGTTCTTGGTTTACCTAAGAATATGGATAATTCAATGGGCTTTGCCTCTCAAAGAAGTTTAAATTTTAAAAAACTATTAGAAGAAAAGTGCAGTCTTCCTGTTAATTTGGTTGATGAACGCTTAAGTACAGTTGAAGCCGAAAGCATTCTTATTGAAAACAATTACTCTAGAGCTAAAAGAAAAAATGTTATTGATGAGTTATCAGCATGTATAATACTAGATACTTATCTAAGGAAAGTTGGTTAGAATATGGATAATAAAGGAAAATTTACAATTACAAATGAAGAAGGAAAAGAATTAGAGTGTGAAGTGTTATTTACTTTTGATTCTGATGAATTTAAGAAAAGTTATATTGTGTTTACGGATGGCACGTTAGATGATAATGGCAATATTAAAGTATATGCTAATACATATGATCCAAGTGGTGAAGATATTAATCTTGGGGTAATTGAAAAGGATGAAGAGTGGAAAGTTATTGAAAACTTATTAGCATCTTTACAAGAAAAGTTAGGAGCAAATAATGAAGTCAAAGAAGAAGACAATTAGTAAAATTCTTATTATAATAAGTTCACTAGTTGCGCTTACTCTTTTAATTTTTGTAGTACTATCAATAAACTTTTTAGCTCCTGTAGATAAAAAAAGTGAAGAAGTTATTGAGTTTAATGTTCCTACTGGGATGGGAAAAAATCAGATTGCTGATGAACTAGAAAAGGCAGGTTTAATTAAAAATTCTTTATTCTTTAAGTTTTATGTTAAATTTAATTCTAATAAAGAACTTTATGCTGGAACATATAATATTTCTAAGAGTATGAGTGTTGATGAAATAATTGATACTCTAAATAAAGGTAAATCTTTAGAAAATGAAGCAATTACTGTTCAGTTTATTGAAGGCAAACGCCTTACTGATTATGCTAAAAAAATTAGTGAAAACTTTCCATATACTGAGGAGGAAATTATTGAAGTTAGTAAAGATAAAGAATTCTTAAATAAACTAATTAAAAACTATTGGTTTGTAACTGAGGATATTTTAAATGATAAAATATATTATCCATTAGAAGGTTATCTATTCCCAGATACATATAACTTTAAGAAGAATGCAAGTATAGAAGAAATATTAGAGAAGATGATTAAAACTTTAGGAACAAAATTAGAAGTATATAAAAAGGATATTGAATTATCAAAATATAGCATTCATGAGCTTATTACTCTTGCATCCATTATTGAATTAGAAGGAGCGAGTAGCTCAGATAGAGCAGGTGTTGCTGGCGTTTTCTATAATAGATTAAAAGATAACTGGACTTTGGGTAGTGATGCTACAACATATTATGCAGTAGGTAAAGGATTTGAAAGAGATTTATCTTTAAAAGACTTACAAAGTTGTAATGGTTATAACACAAGAAGTGAAAGTAAATGTGCATTTACTGGTTTACCAGTTGGGCCAATTGATAGTCCGTCACTAGCAAGTTTAGCTGCTGTATTTGAACCTACTGAAAGTGATTACTATTATTTCGTTGCTGATAAGAATAAAAAGACATATTTTATGAAAACATACAAGGAACACGCTGAAGTTGTTTCTAAATTAAAAAGAGAAGGACTTTGGTACGAATATTAGGAAGTGATAAAAAATGAAAGAAACAATACTAGAAATGGAACGGTATGCTGAAGAAAACAATATACCAATAATTGAAGTAGATAGTATTAAATTTATAATGAAATACATTAAACTAAATAATGTAAAAAGTGTATTAGAACTTGGTACGGCAATAGGTTACTCAGCAATCCTTATGGCAAATGCTACAAGTACTGTTGAAATAACAACTATTGAAAAAGATGAAAAAAGATATCGTGAAGCAGTTAAAAATGTTAATAAGTGTGGTCTAGATCGAAGAATTGAGTGTGTTTATAATGATGCACTAGAAGTAAATCTTGCTGGGCACTCATATGATCTTATTTTTATAGATGCTGCTAAAGGTGGTTATATCAAATACTTTGAAAAATTTTGTAACTATTTAAATCCAGGTGGAGTAATTATAACGGATAACTTAAAATTTCATGGCCTAGTTAGTAATAAAAATCTAGTAAAAAGTAAAAACCTAAAAGGAATTGTTGATAAAATTGAAAAATATGTTGAGTTTCTAAATCAAAATGAAGACTTTATCACAAAATATTATGATATAGGAGATGGCTTATCAGTAAGCTTTAGAAGAGCAAATGTTAAATAAATTATTAGTAAGAATAAATAATATTAATGAATTAAGCTATTTAAAAGAAAAGGGAATAAATAATTTCCTTTTTCCTTTAGATGGGTTTAGTATTGGTTACAACACTTTCAAAATAGAGGAAATAAAGGGTTTAGATGTTAATGTCTATTTATTAGTGAATCGTGTATTTGATAATGATACTTTAAATAATTGGAATAATATTAAAGAAAAGTTAACCTTTGTTAAAGGCATTTTCTTTGAAGATATTGCAGTTTATATGACTACTAAAAATATTCCGTTAGTTTGGAATACATCACATGCTGTAATAAGCACAAATAGTATTAATTATTGGCTTAGCCTAGTGGATAGTGCTTGTCTTTCAAATGAACTAACAAAAGAAGAAATAATAAGTATTTTAAATAATGCTAGTAAGAAAATAGTACTTCCTATCTATGGAAAGAACATGGCAATGTACTCTAGAAGAAGTCTTATCTCTAACTATGAAAAACATAAGGGTATTGTTTTAAATAATCATTATTTAACTCCAGATAATAAAATAACTTTTAAAGAAGTTGAAAGCAATTATGGTACTGTCTTCTTTGCGGATACACCATTTAACTATATAAATATTCTAAAAGATGTAAATGATGCTAAGATAAAATTATATTATTTTGATTTAGCTGATATTACTCCTGATGAGATGTTTGAAATTTTAAATGGTAAGGAAACACTGTGTGATAATCGCTTTCTAGAACACAAAACAATTTATAAATTGGAGGCTAAAAAATGATTGAATTATTATCACCAGCAGGTGACGAAGAAAAGATGTGCGTAGCTTTTAACTATGGTGCTGATGCAGTCTACTTTGGTGGGCAAAACTATAGTTTAAGGGCAAATGCTAAAAATTTTAATAAGGAAGAGATTAAAAATGCGGTTATCCTTGCTCATGGTCTTAATAAAAAAGTATATGTTACTGTTAATATTATTTTTCATGATGAAGATTTTGAAGGATTAGAGGAATATTTAAAATATTTAGATAGTGCTGGAGTAGATGCTATTATTGTAAGTGATATTTCCGTAATGAATTTATGGAAAAGGTTAAATCTTAAGATGGAACTTCATGTATCAACACAGGCAAGTACTCTTAATAAAGAAACTGCATTATTTTATAAAAATCTAGGTGCAACTAGAGTTGTTTTAGCAAGAGAAGCCTTAAAAGATAATATTAAAGAAATAAAAGAATATACTGGATTAGAATTAGAAGCTTTTATTCATGGAGCAATGTGCACGAGTATTAGTGGTAGATGTATCATGAGTAACTATGTAACTAATAGAGATGCTAACAGGGGAGGCTGCGCTCAAATATGTAGATGGTGCTTTCAAAATAATGAAGTAAGTGATATTCAAATATGCCCTAAAGATTTAAATATGATTCCTAATATTAAAGAAATGATTGATGTTGGTATTAATTCTTTTAAAATTGAAGGAAGAATGAGGGGAATTTACTACTTAGCAACCGTTATCCTATCTTATAGAAGAATTATTGATCATATCTTAAATAATACATTAACACCAGAAATAAGTAATTATTATCTTAATGTTCTAAATAGATGTGCTAATAGAGAAAGTACACCACAGTTCTTTAATGAACTACCAACTGAAAAAGAACAGTATTATCCTGGAGTTAGAAATGAGTATTCTAATCAAGACTTTCTAGGACTAGTCTTAGATAACCAAGATGGTATAATTACTATTGAAGAACGTAATTACTTTAAAAAAGGGATTATGTGTCAGATAATTAGTCCATATAATAAAACTTTTGACTATCAAATTAATGAAATATTTGACGAAAACATGAATATAATAGAAGAAGCAAATCATGCTCAAATGATTGTTAAAATTAAGGACAATTTACCTGTACATAAGGGTGACATGATTCGTCTAAAAGTATTTGACATTTGTGATGATTTGTAGTAGACTTATAAAAGTTTAAATTATGCAAAGGAGATATTTTAAATGGCAAAAAAAGAATTTTTATTAACTAGTGAAGGTTTCTTAGATTTAGAAACAGAACTAAATGAACTTAAAAATGTTAGAAGACCAAAAGTAATTGAAGCAATTAAAGACGCTAGAAGCCAAGGCGACTTATCTGAAAATGCTGACTACGACGCAGCAAGAGCAGAACAAGCCGAGGTTGAAGGACGTATTAAAGAACTAGAATATATGTTAGAAAATGCCAAAATAATCCAAAAAGAAAGTGGACATATAGTTGGCTTAGGAAGTACAGTAACTATTTCATATGTAGATGATGACGATACAGAAGTTTATAGTATTGTTGGGTCAATGGAAGCAGATCCATTTGAAAACAAAATCTCAAATGAATCACCTTTAGGAAAAGCAATCATTGGTAAAAAACAAGGCGAAGAAATCGAAGTAGCATCACCTACAGGTAGTTATAAGATTAAAATCGAAAAAGTTGACTAATTTAGCCAGCTTTTTTACATATAAAAGGACGCTTACACTTGCATAAATTCTAAGAGTAAAGTATAATAATTAGGAAATTAAGGAGAGAAGAAGAATGAAAAACGTAAAAGAATTTACAACTAAAATTGAAGGCGAAGCTTGGTCTAACGCTTTAGATAGAGCATTTAACAAGAAGAAAAAAGATATTAAGGTTGATGGTTTTAGAAAAGGAGCAGTTCCAAAAGATGTTTATATCAAGAAATTTGGTATTGAAGTACTATTCATGGATGCTGTTGATGAGTGTATCAATGATGCATATCATAAGATTATTGATGATAATAAACTAAATCCAGTATGTGAACCAAAAGTTGATATTAAAAATATTAATAAGGATGAAGTAGAGTTTGCATTTACTGTTATTGAACGTCCAGAAGTAAAATTAGGAAAATATAAAAAACTAGGTGTTAAAGAGGAAAAAGTTGAAGTAAGTGATGAAGAAATTAATCATGAACTTGGACACTTAAAAGAAGAATACGCTGATGTAGTGGAACTAACTGAAGGAAAAGTAGAAGAAGGCTTTACTGCTGTAATTAACTTTAAAGGCGTAGTAGATGGTAAAGAATTAGATGGTGGAAGTGGAGAAAACTATCCACTAGAGATCGGTTCTCATACATTCATTCCAGGATTTGAAGAAGGTTTAGTTGGAATGAGTATTGGAGAAGAGAAAGTACTTAAATTAAAATTTCCAGAAGATTATGTTGAAAACTTAAAGGGTAAAGATGTTGAGTTTACTGTTAAAGTAACTGGACTTAAAAAACGTGTATTACCAGAAATGAATGAAGAGTTCTATAAAGACTTAGGTTATGAAAATGTTAAAACTGAAGAAGAACTAAAAGAAGAAATTAAGAAGCATCTTTTAGAACATAAAAAAGCTGATGCTGAAAACAAATACATTGATGAATTACTTAAAAAAGCAGTTGAATCTTTAGAAGTAGAAATCAATCCAGAAATAACTGAATCAGAACTTAACCGTATGGTAGATGAATATAGAAATCGTCTTCAAATGCAAGGTTTATCTTTAGAACAATATCTAGCATATACAAAATCTAATATTGAAGATCTAAAGAAACAAATTACTCCAGAAGCTGAATACAGAATCAAAGTAAGATACTTACTAGAAGAAATCAGCAAGAAAGAAAACATTGAAGTAAGTGATGAAGAAGTTAAAACTGAAATTAAACGTATCAGTGAAATGTATGGCGTAACTGAAGATGACGTTATTAACATGATTGGCGGAGAAGAAGTAATTAAAGCCGATCTAAAGATGCGTAAAGCAATCGATATTATTAAAGAAAACTAGACCTAACAGGGTCTTTTTTTAAGGGTATGTATGAGTTTAGTGTAATTAATGAGTACACATACAAATACATTTATAATTTCTGCTAAGATTAAGGCAAACATTCCTAGCTTTAAATATGCAAATATAAATAAACATAGGAGTCTAATAATCGTGCCATATAAAGTAGTTTTCATTAAAAAGGCATTCTTACCAAGGGCTTGAAGTGTACTATTAATAGGGGCCTCCATATAAAATACACTAAAGAAGAAAGCCATAAATCTAATATAAGTAACGCCCTCATGTGTTCTAAAAACAATCCACAAAATTTCATCACAAAACAAATATAAAAATGCATTAGCACATACTCCCAAAATAAGAGAGAAAATAAGTGTCTTATTAAAAATTCTTTTAACTTTATCAAGATTTTGATAATTCTTACTTATCTCTGGAAGCAAAGAGGTACTTATTGCCATCTGCAAGTATGTTGGCACTAGTAAAAGTCCTAGGACATAAGTATTATAAATACCATACATATTAGTAATAAATAACGAACTAAACCCCTTACTAAGCATTACTGTACTAAGAATAATCGGCTCAAAAAAATAACCAATATTACCAATAATTCGAGAGCTTACGCTAGGAATACCGATTTTCATGACATCCTTAATAGTACCTATATCTGGTTTTAAGTCTTTAGTTTCTATCTTAAAATTTTTAGGTAAAAACAAAAGAAAAATAATAATACTCATTGTCTCAGATAATATACTAATTAAAATATAACCACAAATAGTAACTATAAGACCATACTTGCATAAATGAGGAAGTACAAGTAACACAATTAATAATTTAAATATTTGCTCAATAACATTAGATAAAGAGTGGGGTAACATTTGTTGTTTACCAAAAAAATAACCTCTAAGTATACTTCCAATTGAGATAAAAGGTAAGACTAAGGATAATGCCATTAAAGGATAATAAGTATCCTCATTATGAAGTAAATTAATACTTATAAACTTACTTGCAAAAATAATAAAAATAACTAATAAAAAGTTTAATGTTAAAGATACTGGTAATGTACTAAAAACAATTTTCTTACCCCTAATATTGCCTCTCGAAACTAAAGCGGATATCGCAATTGGAAACCCAAGTGAAGTAATTGTAATAAGTAAACTGTAAGTTGGCATAACAAGAGAGTATATTCCAATACCCTCAGTTCCAATTACTCTTGTAAAATAAATTCTAATAACAAAACTAAATAATTTTGTAATAATTCCACCAATAACCAAAATAAGTGTACTTTTAATAAACTTGCTCATAATCATCAGTTTTCTTTCTAGCAAAATTGTTATATAATAATATATGAGAGAAACCTAAATAATATAAGGAGAACTTATGGATGAAATTAAATTTAATACAATAACGGAACTTTATAACAGATTACTTCCGGCATTAAAAACTAAAAGTGATGACTTAGAAAGAAATTCTAAAATTAATTTAACTGAAAAAGAAATATGGGATTATCTAAGATACAATTATTGGTGTAATAAAAATAGAATCACTCTGGGAGAAATGGTTGATGACATCCTAAGTACTCCAGATGATGAATTAATAAAATATCATAACATAAATAAAGGAGAATAAACTAAATGTATAAAATAAATGACATAATATCTAAATGCAGAGAAAACGAATTTAAAACTGAAGAATTAGATCAAATAATGGAAAGTTATCACCTGATGACAGATAAATTTGGTGAAAATGCAGAGTACGAAGCAAAAGGAAGCATGCATTATTTAAATGTTGCTGGTATCATTGCTGATTTAAATGCTGATTCAACGTCCATAATAGCAGCACTTCTTCATGGTTTTACTAGTAAAGAAGACATTGAGCTAGTACGCGAAAAATATGGGGATGACATTGCAAATATTATTGATAACTTAGAAAAAATAAGCCACTTAAAATTAACTGACTATAGTGTAAGTGGTAGTAATAACCTAAAAAAATTACTTGTAGGTTTATCTGAAGATGTAAGAGTTTTAATTATTAAACTAGCAGACAGATTAGATGTAATGAGGCATGCATATATCTTATCACCAGAAGAACAAAAACAAAAAGCAACTGCTACGATGGAAGTTTACGTTCCTGTAGTTCACAGACTAGGTATTAACTCAATTAAAAGTGAACTAGAAAACTTATGCTTAAAATACACTAAACCAGATATGTATGAAGAAATTGAACACAAACTAAATGGTAGCACAGAGGAACTAGCAAAAAGTCTAAATGAAATGAAGGAAAGCATCAGTGATATTCTAACTGAGCATGGAATTAAATTTGAAATAAAAGCAAGAGTAAAAAGTATTTATAGTATTTATCATAAACTAACAACCGGACACAAATGGAATGAAATATATGACATCCTAGCAATGAGACTTATTGTTCCTACTGAAGAAGACTGTTACCTAGCAATTGGTTTAATTCATGCTAAGTATAGACCTGTACCAAAAAGATTTAAAGATTATATAGCTATGCCAAAAGAAAACATGTATCAATCACTTCACACATCAGTTTTTGGTAGTGATGACAACATATATGAAGTACAAGTTAGAACTCCAGAAATGGATGAATTAGCAGAGCATGGTATCGCTAGTCACTGGTCATACAAAGAGCATACTAAAAACGTTCAAAACATTATGGAACAAAAACTAGAAATCTTCAGAAATACCATCAAAATGGCTAGTAATGATACGGATGAAAGCTTTCAAAAAAATGCCTATGATGAGATACTAAATTCTCTTATATATGTATTTACCCCAAAAGGTGATGTTATGGAGCTTCCTCAAGGAGCAACACCAATTGATTTTGCCTATCGTATTCACTCAGGAGTAGGTGATAAAACAGTTGGTGCCATTGTAAATGATCAAATAGTCCCACTAGACTATGAACTACAAGATGGGGATATTATTAAAATTAATACGTTAAACTCTGCAAAACCTAATAAAGAGTGGTTAAACTTTGTTAAAACTACTCAAGCTAAGAATAAAATAAAAGCATACTTCTCTAAAAAGGATCGTGAAAACTATATTGAAATTGGCAAGGACTTACTTGAAAAAGAAATTAGAAAACAGAAATTGTCAATTACTGAAGTTTTAAAAGATGATAATATTGAAAAGATTTTGAATGATCTTCATCTTAAAGATTATGATGAACTTTTATTAAGTGTTGGCTCTTTAAGATATACGCCAGCGTATATTATTAATTTAATTTATGGAGATAAGAAGAATATTGAAGATATCATGCTTGAAAGAGTTAATCGTAATCCATCTAATAAAAGAAGAAATCATAAAAATGATATTACAGTAGCTGGTTCGGATAATATTTTAGTAACAATAGCTCACTGTTGTAATCCAGTTCCTGGAGATGAGATAATTGGTTTTATAACAAAAGGTGAGGGTGTATCTGTTCATAAAAAAGGGTGCCCAAATATAGGCGATAGAACTGAAAGACTAATTGAAGTAGAGTGGAATAATGATGAAGATAGACTGTTTAATACTTCACTTACTATTAAAACGAACAGTATGCAAAACCACTTATTAGAAATAGTAACTGCAGCATCTTTAAAAGGTGTATCAATTAATAGTATTAAAGAATACGAAAATGGGGCTATGTTAGATTATCAAATAAATATTAAGGTTAAAGGTAAAGAACAATTAGAATTATTTATTCTAGAGATTGAAAAAAATAACTTTGTAATTGAGGTAACAAAATGAAAGTAGTAATTCAAAGGGCGCTTGCATCTAGCGTTGAAGTTGATAATAAATTAATAAATAAAATTGAAAAAGGTATGGTAATTTTAGTTGGAGTAAATGTAGAAGATACATCTGAAGATGTTGATTATCTAGTAAGAAAGACTTTAAACCTACGTATCTTCGATGACGAAAACGGAGTAATGAATAAAAGCATTCTAGATGTAGGTGGAGAGATTTTATCAATAAGTCAGTTTACTCTTCAAGCGTCAACTAAAGACGGCAATAGGCCAAGTTATATAAATGCCATGAAGGGTGAAGAAGCTGTAAAACTATATGAAGAATATAATAAAAAATTAAATGAAAAAGTTAAAACATACCCTGGGGTATTTGGTGCTGAAATGAAAGTAAGTATCACCAATGATGGTCCAATAACAATCATTATTGATAGCAAAAACAGATAGTCGTTAAATTCAAAGATAACTTCTCGCTAGCAATAAAGAGGAGTTTCTTTTTTTAATTTCCCTAAAAATCCAGTAAAA